>JAVHLM010000021.1 GCA_031082125.1 Candidatus Eremiobacterota bacterium | reverse complement strand
ACCCTCACCGTGAAAGGCAGGGCGCCTTACGAGCTCACCTTCACCTTCGGCTCCCTCACGGAAGGCACCCCTTTCCTGGTCTATGAAAAGGGGCTCCTGGCGGGGGGCTGCGGCACCTGCCGCCAATACCCCTCCGCTTCTTGAGAACGTTGAGGTAATTGTAAGCGGAAGAAGCCGATTATTTTATAATAGGGGCCGGAGCTTTCTAGTGAGTGACGGGAGATATCCTGGCGAAATGTCTCACCTCAGAATAAGAAGAGAGACCCATTGAGCACGTCGATGGGTCTCCATATTTTACGGAAAAGCCTGTCAGCGGGACACCGTGATGGTGACAGAATTGCCCAGGCCGCTCGGATCTACGGTGATGCGGCTGCCTTCCCTCACCACCGAGATGCTGTCCATCAAGCCCGAGGGATTGATGACGGTCCTGTCGCCTGACCGGGTGATGACCGTGTCGTCCGCGATCCCGGGGTACTCTATCCTCGTCGTGGTTCCGCCCTTTGAGATGACCACGTCATTCATCATTCCCGGTATGCCGATCCTGGTCTCGTTCCCCCGCTCTGCCACGGTGAAGCTGTTGAAGCCGCCGGGCGGATCATACCTTATCTGTCCTCCACTTTGGCTGACAGTGGTGTTGAGGACAATCCCTTCAATGCCAGGATGATGGATAGTGGTGATCCCCTTGTGCTGCTCAATGGAGGTGGAGTTGAAAAGCCCGGCTGGATCAACAACGATTCCGCCTTTCCTCAGCGACACGGTGGTGCTGTTGAAGGGCCCGAAGGGATCGATGGTGATGGTGTCGCCCTTTTTCGTGACCGTCGTCGAGTTGCCCAGCCCGTGAGGATCGACGGTTATCGTGCGGTATTCCTCCTTGACCCTGAGGGGATTGAAGGTCAGGTTGCCGTTAAGGTCATAGAAAAGCCCGTCGCCCAGATCGACTCCGAAGGGCGAGAGCTCTTTCTTCACTGTCTCCCTCACCACCGGGGCGGGGGCAGGGGTTTTTTCGCCGGTCTCCCCGGCTGCGCCCGTCTCTTTTTCAACAGTGTGGGTGGCCCTGAAGAGATCGATCCTGAGGCCGTTGTGCAGCTCTATGTTTTGATACTGCACTACCCCGGCCTTCAGCATATTTTCCTCTCCTTCGGAGACCTTGCGGGACTCAGCGGTTCCTGGTTCCTCAATGCCTTCAAGGTTCAGCGTCCGGGGAAAGCTCTGCCCGGCGGGAGCGGCTCCCTGTTCCCCTGCAGTGCCCTCGGGTGATTCCGCCGTGATCCCTTCAGCCCCGTCGAGGACCTTTTCAATGGGCGCCTTCTCGCCTGCGGGAGGGCCCTGAACAGTGCTGCCCGGCGGCATCGCAGAGGCGACTGTGGCAAAAATAGATAATCCAAGCATGGCGCCCGCGGCTACCTTCGCTATCGTGGAGGGAGAAGACGCTTCAAGGGCGGCCTCAGGCAGAGCGGAATCTGCAGCAGTGGCATCCGCAGCGAAAAGGTTCATGTCCGCTTTGAATGCCCGGCCGGGAGAGGGCTTGCCTCCCAGTTCAACAAGGTCTGCGGGGGCCGCGGAATCGGCGCCTTCATTCTGCCGGCTCGGCGCCGCCGGTGATCCTGATGGCTGATAAAGGGGAAGAGAGCTTTTCTGAGTGATTTCCGGACACATTGTCATCCCACCTCATTTCATAATATGAGCGATGAGTAAATACTAACGCCTTTCCGGCCCCTTGTCACGGTTTTCCCGCCACTGAAAAAAAAGGGGGGGTAAAATGCACTTTCAGGCAATGAGATGCAGTGGAGCGGGAACACAGGGGACCAGCGCGAGCCGTCTGAACCGGTCGAGGTCACAACTCCTCTACCTTCTCCGTCACCTTGATATTCCTCTTCCGGTATTCCTCCAGGATATTATCATAGCAGCCTGCAGTTCTGCCTATGTATTCAGGGGGACAGATGCCTTTCTGCGTGAAAAGGCCCTTGATGACCTGACGGGCCACGATGGTGCAGGTATAGCCTGTGGTGCGGGCCATTGAAGTGATCTGCGTCTTCTCGTCGAAGCGGTCCAGAAGGTAATGAGTGTAACGAAGGCTCCTGCCCCCCTTATTCCCTTCAATGATGACCTCCATGATGGTAAAGTCGGCCTCGCCCTCGTGGAATTTCCAGTGCTCGAAGAGGAGCTTTGACGTGAGGTCGATGGGCCGGACCATCTGTCCCTTCACCTCGAGAGGGACGGTGCTGAAAAACCCTCCCTCCCTGAAGGTTCTCATCAGATTGATATGGCCCGGGTAGCGGAGCGTCTTCTCCTTCATGAAGGGTATCTTCATGGTCTGCATCAGGGATCGAAGGCCGTCGGTATTGAAAGCCTCGAGGGTCCCCACCCCTTGAAAGTCGATCATCTCGGGGTCCGAGAGGGCGGGCCGGACCACCTGCTGCCCGTACTCGACGAACCGTGCAGGCCGGGTATATTCCTCCAGAACATCGATGGGAGAGAAAGCAGCCTTGTACTGGTAGGGAAGCATGCGCACCTGGGGCAGGCCTCCCACATAGCAGGTGTAAGAAGTGATCTCATCAAGAGAGCTGCTCAGGGAGCCAAGTATTATGTTGCAGAAGCCCGGCGCCACGCCGCAGTCCACTATGGCCGTGACTCCCATGGACCTGGCAAGCTCATCAAGCAGAAAGGGATCTTCAGGGAAAAAGCAGATATCGACGACATTTATCTTCGCCCCGATTATGCTTTTCAAGGTATCGAATCCCATGAAACCTGGAACGGCATTTATCACGAGATCACTCCCGGCTACAAGCGCGGCTACTTTTCCCTCCTGCCTGATATCGGCCTGCTCGACTTCCACCGAAGCTTCAACCCTGAGCCTTTCGAGGATCTGCTGATTCACGTCGATGGCCTTTATATGATATCCAGGCTCTGAAGCCAGGTCCTTCACAATGGCGCTTCCCACTAATCCTGCACCTAATACTGCTATTTTCATGAGTTCCTCCTCTGCGATGTCTGGACTGAAAAACTTCCACATTGTTCTCCTCTCGATCCCGATTTCCTTCCCGGGATTTTTCCAGCACTGCGGGAATATGCTGCCCGAGAGATATGGGGGCCCTCTCTTCTTTTACAATACAGCGGTTTCTTTTAACAGATTCTCAACTTTACATGCAGCCACATATCACCCTGTTCTTTCTCGCCGCCAGATAAAAACAGAGCTTTAGTGCCATCTGCATAAGATGAACATTTTCAGATAAACATTCCATCAATGAAATATTTATCACGCTTCTCTGCAAATCCACGTGGAATGGTTGAGCCTACCGGCAAAGCACCCCATTGCCGGCCGCGACGAGGAAAAGCAAAGGAATTTTCCTTCGGCGGAGGTTCGCTGACACTGAAAAAGCCTGAGCACTATTATTCTTTTCAAAGCTGCGGGAAAAAGAAGTGCCCCGGCGAAGTACCCCATGGAGGTGGGGACTATGGACCGCAGCATTCGGGGGCCGGAAAAGGCAGGCGATCAGGGATTTTCTGATGACTTAATAAAGCCCCGGAAAGGTGCAACAGGCTCATGAATATTGGCGTGATGAGCGACAGCCATGGGAATCTCCCCCTTCTTAAAAAAGCAGGCACCATGCTGAGAGACACTTACCACGCCGAGGTCATTATCCACCTGGGAGACGACTCAATAGAAGCAGAGGTCCTGAAAGGCAGGGGCTGCAGGGTGATAGAAGTCCCCGGGGTTTATGAAGCCGCTTATGAGAAGAGTTCAATCGCGAACCGCCGTATTGTGCTGTTCGACGGGTGGAGATTTCTTGTCACCCACACAAAAACGGCCCATGAGCACGATCTTCCCGGCGACATAAACCCTCATGATGCGGCAAAAAACAGGGAAATCGACGCGGTGCTCTTCGGCCACACCCATATCCCCGGGATCTCCGAGGAGGAAGGCATCATCTTCATCAACCCGGGACACCTGAAACCCGATGACAAAAAGGGCCATCCCCCGAGCTTCGCCGTGGTGAAGACGTCGGAGCGCTCCCTGAAGGCATCACTGATAGACCTTGAGAAGGGAACTGTTACCGCTGAAAGGGTATTTACGAAATAAGGCGTCACGACGAGCCTTGAAAGAGAAACAGCGCCTCCCTGCTCAAGGCTTCCAGGCGCTACTTCTCTTATGACAGACACTCAGCTCTGTTACTCTATGTTCACCTTTATCTGCTCACTCTTCTTCGGCGCCTCGAGGGGCAGGGTGACCTTCAGGATGCCGTCCTTGTAAGAGGCCTTCACCTCGCCGCTCTTTATGGGCTCCTGGAAAGTGATGGTCCGCTGGAAGGAGCCTCTCCTGATTTCCTTCCAGTACATGTTCTTCTCTTCAATCTTTCTCTCGTCCTTGTGCTCACCTGAGATGGTGATCGCGTCCTCTGCGGCATGAATCTGGAAATCCTCCTTTTTCACGCCGGGAATGGCAGCCTCGATGACGTAGCTCTCACCTTCCTTGTAGAGGTCAATGGCCGGGCCCGCCATCCCTTCTCCCGCCATGGCGGGCACCTTGTCGCCGAAGATATCGGCGAAGCTCTTTTCCATCCTGCCCATGGCATCCCACATATCCCTGAAGGGCCACAGGGCTTCAAGGGCCGCCGGGGCATTTTCCGCTCTTCTCCTGATAAGTGAACGCATACCACTCAACCTCCTTCTTTCATTGATTTTTTGCACGGGCACCTCTGTGCCATGCATGAGTGTTTATTTTCATAGTTATTATATTATAATCATAATGATTTGTCAATATATTTTTACAATAAAGTTGAGTCGATTATTGAAACATTGTCTCCCCTCCCCCGTCGCCTTCCACCGTATAAAGACGTACAGAAAAGCCTTTGTCCTTGGTATAAGATAGAAGTGGAACCATAGCGCCGGGGAAGGTGAAGACAATGAAGAATCAAGGGGCAGAAAACCAGGAGCCGGGTTTAAGGGAAAACACTCCTGAGGGAGGGCACTCCGCAGGGCCAGATACCCATGAAGAGGCCGCGGGGGAAGGGCAGGAAAAGACAGAGGACAGCCATGAGAAACCTGCCGAGATGATGCGGGATAAGGCACCGGGCAGCATTGAGAAGCCCGCAGGAGCCATGGGTGGCGGAAAGCCAGGGGCCCGCAGGGACGGGAAGCTCTCAAAGGTGCTTATGACAGTCTCGATTGCTTCCTTCTCATACCTCGTGCTCCGACTTTTCGTGAGCGCTCCCCGCTATATCGTTCCTGAAGCGGTCTTTGTCGCGGAGATCATCATTCTGACCCTTTTTACCAGATCGATTACCGCGTGGTTCGCCACAAAGGCTTTCACGAGAAGCATTTTGTTTGCCACCGGCATAACTCTTCTTATAGGGAAAGGGCTTTTTGGCTTCCTGCTGAAGATCAGGCCCGACAGCCTTCTCTACAGCTCCTTTGTCGCCCCTCCCTTGGAGGAATTTCTTAAGTTCGCTGTCGTGGCTTTAACGGCATACATTCTTTACCGCAGAACCGGGAGGGGGCTTACCCTCTCTGACTGGCTCCTTCTCGGCGTGATGAGCGGCGCCGGCTTCGGATGCATGGTGAAAAGAAAGAGGGTGGAAAAAAATGACAGAGCTTATAGGGATAGTGACAGACCTTGTGAACTCGGCCGGTAACGCCGCGGAGCATGTTGATCAGGATGAGGTGATTGATGTCCTCACCACGGCCCTCCTTGCGGAGACTGCCGAAATTCACCTGTGGGAGCACTCGCAGGATTTCGAGAGATTCCGGAAGCTCGACGACGGGAGCCTCACCCCCTTCGGGAAGAGCTACGGGTGGTGGATGTCGCAGTGGGCGGGGGGCTTCGCCACCGAGGCAGAGTTCAACGAATGGTATGACCTGGGGCCCACCAGGGATCTCCCCGACCTGATGGACATTGTAAACCGCGATCCCATCTCGGCCTTTGACAACGCCGTGAACTGGAAACAGAACCTCCGGGACGTCATCAAACAGGATGTGGCCGAGCCGGAGGGCGGCTGGTACACCTTCTGACAGTGAAGCCGGAGCCGCGCAGGCCACGAGGACAGGGAAGCCTTTCCCTGCCTTTTTGATTTGATGGTGAAACCGCCAACACTATAGGGAATGGCAGCTTTCTGCCAGATGGATTGGAAGCCCCCCAGGAGGATAACGGGGCTCCATGGGCGTATATGAAGAGCAGAAAATGGCGGCGCCTGCAGGCGGACCCTCGAGAGGCGCCAGGCTTCATAGGGGAGGCTTGGATGAGTGATGCACCAGGTGAAGAGAAGGCGGGATCTGCCAAGGATACCCCGTGGCACGGTCTCGCGGTGGAAAAAGTCCTTGCCTTGCTTGGCGCAAGCGGGACCGACGGCCTTTCCCCGGAAGAGGCCGGGAAAAGGCTTCTTCATTACGGCGCCAACGAGGTCCCCAGGGGGAAACGGAAGAGCCTCGTGGTTTTGTTTCTCTCGCAGTTCACCAACCCCCTCGTGATAGTGCTCATCGCCTCGGCGCTGGTGACGGTCTTTCTCAAGCACCCCGTGGATGCCCTTGTGATAGGCATTGTGATTCTGGCAAACGCCGTGATCGGCTTTGTCCAGGAGGAGCGTGCCGAGAATGCCATAGAGTCCCTTTCAAAGATGCTCAGCCACGAGGCAAGGGTCATCAGGGGCGGGGCGCTCCAGATAAAGGCGGCACGCGAGCTCGTGCCGGGAGATCTCGTGGCGCTTGAGAGCGGCGACCGGATCCCCGCCGACATAAGGCTCACGGAAGTGAATGGAGCCTCGGTGAACGAGTCCGTCCTCACCGGCGAGTCCCTGCCCGTCCTGAAGGCCACCGCGCCCTCGGCGGAGGCCGAGCCGGTGGCTGAGCGGACTTCCATGGCCTACTCGGGGACCCTCCTCGTGGCAGGCTCTGCGAGGGGCATCGTGACCGCCACGGGAATCAGCACCGAGATCGGGAAGATATCAGGCCTCATCTTGCAAGCGCCTGCCATGGAGACGCCCCTCACCATGAAGCTGAAAGGCCTCTCCATGCAGCTCTCGGTGGTCGTGCTGATCTTCTGTCTTGTCCTCTTTGCGGTCGCGATGGCCATGGGGCACAGGCCTGCCGGGATGTTCAACGCCTCGGTGGCAATCGCCGTGGCCCTCATCCCCGAGGGGCTGCCGGCAGTGGTGACCATCATCCTTGCGGTGGGTGTGAGACGCATGGCGGCAAGGAACGCCATCATAAGAAACCTTCCCTCGGTGGAGACCCTGGGAAGCGTCTCGGTAATCTGCTCCGACAAGACAGGAACTCTCACCACCAATGAGATGACGGTGAAGCATGTGAGCGCCGGAGGCAGGCATTTCGAGCTTGGCGGCATCGGGTACAACCCCCGCCACTGCTGCGTCGTCGAAGAAGGAGAGCACCATAAGGAATCAGCCCTGCCGGGGGTGCTGCTTGAAACGCTGCGCTGCGGACTTCTCTGCACCACCTCGTCCCTCGAGGAGCACGATGGGGAATGGAGGGCCGTGGGAGATCCCACCGAGGCGGCCCTCATCGCGGCGGCTTACAAAGGAGGTCTCACCGCCGGTGAATATGGACAGTATCCAAGGGTGGACCTGCTGCCCTTCGACTCCTCCAGGATGCTCATGGCCACCCTTCACGGAACCCCCGGCGGCACCAGAGTCATATATGCCAAGGGGTCGGTGGAGCAGATCCTGGGCCTCTGCTCCGCAAGGCTCATGGAAAAAGGGGAGGAAGCCCTCGAAAAGGAAGAGGTGCTCCTTTTTGCCGATGAGCGCGCGGCCCTGGGATACAGGGTGCTGGCCTTCGCCAGAAAAGAGCTCGAAAGCGATGCCTCCCGTATCGATGAGAAGGCCCTTGGAGGCTTCACCTTCCTGGGCCTCCAGGCCATGAGCGATCCTGCCCGCCCCGAGGCCGTGAAAGCTGTCGGTGAATGCCTTAAGGCCGGCATCGAGGTGAAGATGATCACGGGGGATCACGTGGCGACTGCGAAGGCCATCGCCCATGACCTGGGAATGGGGGGAGAAGCCCTTGAGGCTTTCACGGGGACTCAGCTTGCTGCCCTCGGCGCCGGGGAGTTTGACAAGGCGGCGCGGGCAGGGCGGGTATTCGCCCGCGTGGCGCCTGAACAGAAGTACAGGCTCGTGGAGTCGCTCCAGAAAGAGGGAAAAATCATCGCGATGACCGGCGACGGCGTCAATGACGCGCCGGCCCTCAAGAAAGCCGACATAGGCGTGGCCATGGGCCGCGCGGGCTCCGACGTGACCAAGGACGCCGCCGACATGGTGCTTGCCGACGACAACTTCGCGACCATTGTCTCGGCCATCGAAGAGGGGCGCACCGTCTTCAGCAACCTCAGGAAATCCCTGGCATGGATCCTTCCGACGAACCTCGGCGAGGGGCTCATCATAGTCGCCGCCCTCCTCACCGGCATGACGATGCCGGTGACG
Organism: Candidatus Eremiobacterota bacterium; assembly: GCA_031082125.1. Classification (NCBI taxonomy): domain Bacteria; kingdom Bacillati; phylum Vulcanimicrobiota; species Vulcanimicrobiota bacterium. Next base: position 137,334 of record JAVHLM010000021.1, on the reverse strand, counting down.
CCGGTGCAGATACTCTGGATCAACACGGTGACGGCCGTGACACTGGGGCTGCCCCTGGCCTTCGAGGCCATGGAAAAAGATATCATGACAAGGCCGCCGCGCCCCCGGGAGGCACCCATTATTGATAAGCCCATGCTCCACAGGATCATGCTGGTGACCTTCTGCATCGTGGCAGGGACCTTTCTTATCTTCGAGCTGGACTATACCAGGAAAGGCGTGACCATAGAGGAGGCCCGCACGGCTGCCGTGGCCGCCATCGTGGGCTTCGAGATCTTCTACCTTTTCTCGGCCCGGTCGGAACGGGTGCCCGTCTGGAAGCTGGGGCTCTTTTCCAACCCTTACGTGTGGATTGGGGTTTTTCTTGCGGTGCTGCTGCAGCTCGGCTTCACGTACCTGCCTTTCATGAACGCCCTCTTCGGGAGCGCCCCCCTTCCCGCCGTGATATGGCTCGATGTGCTCCTGATCTCCTTCCTTGTGATTCCGGCGGTGAGCGCTCACAAGATGCTGATTGCGAGGAAGGCCCGGCAAGAGAAGGATCTGCCCCCGCTACTGTCTAAATAATACTTATTCTTAACAGGGAGGTGAGACGATGTTTGTCCATTCATTCTTTGTCAAGGGCCTTGCCCATGTCTCCTATATCATGGGCGGAAAACAGCAATGTGCCGTCATTGACCCAAAAAGAGACGTGGAAGAGTACCTCGAGGCAGCCGATGCCATGGGGTACACCATCACCCACATCCTGGAGACCCATCTCCATGCCGACTTTGTCTCGGGGCACCTGGAGCTTGCGAAGAGGACCGGGGCAACAATCATCGCCCCCCGGTCGGCACAGTGCTCTTTTCCCCATACGGCCGTGGGCGAAGGCGACGAATTCGAGCTGGAGCACCTGAAGATAAAGGTGATAGAGACACCGGGCCACACGCCTGAGCATGTCTGCTACATAGTGACGGACCGCTCAAGGGGAAGCGAGCCCGTGGGCATCTTCTCCGGCGACACGCTCTTTGTGGGCGACGTGGGGAGGCCCGACCTCTTCCCCGGGATGGCCGACGAGCTAGCCGGCAAGCTTTTCCTGAGCCTCGGGAAGATAATGGAGCTCCCCGATTTTGTCGAGGTATACCCCGCCCACGGCGCAGGCTCCCTCTGCGGCAAGGCCCTGAGCGCCAAGAGAAGCTCCACGATAGGCTATGAGCGCCGCTACAACCCTTCGCTCCTCGCAGACAATCTCGAGACCTTCAAGCGTTTCCTTCTTGCCGAGATGCCCGCGGCGCCCGACCATTTCAAGCGCTGCTCTGCAACAAACGGGAAAGGCCCCGAGCTGCTGGAATCGCTTCCACCCCCCCGCGCCATGGCACCGGGATCATTCAATGAAGCTATTAAGGAGGGCGCCCTCGTGCTTGACATACGCAGCGCCGCCGCATTCGGCGGGCAGCATATCCCCGGCGCGCTGAATATAGACATTGCAGGGAACTTCCCGACTTTCTCCGGCTGGGTGCTGCCCGTGGACAGGGACATTCTGCTGGTCTCCGAGGGAAGCCTCCATAACGGGCGCGCGCTTGTGGAGCTTCACCGCGTGGGGCTTGACAGGGTGAAGGGATGGCTTGAGGGCGGCATGGCGGCCTGGGCAATGGCAGGTCTTCCCATGGCAAGCGTGAAGCAGGTTCCCGTCCATGCCCTCAGGACTATGCTGGAAAAGGGAGGCTTCACGCTCCTTGACGTGCGGGCGCAGCGGGAATACGAGCAGCTCCATATCGAGGGGACCCTCCATATGCCGGCGCCCGATACCCGGGAGCGGTACAGGGAGATCCCCCCGGGGCCGGTGGTGTGCATCTGCAATTCAGGGCACCGCTCGAGCCTCGCGGCAAGCATACTGCTCTCCAGGGGACTCACTGACGTCGCGCAGGTGCCGGGAGGGATGATGGGGTGGGCCGCCGCGGGATTCTCGGGGGAATGCGAGCTCTGCCAGAACGTCCATGGGCCCAAGACCGGGCAGAAGGATTTGAGCAAAGCCCGATGAAGCGGCACCGGCGGGGGGGGACCCCGCGCCGGCGGGAAATAACCAGACGCAAGGAGGCTGAGGTCTTTGTATCAGAAGGTTTTCGTGAACATCTGGCCCTGGTGGGCGGGAGGCCTCGCCATAGGCCTTTTTGTCTTTCTTTTCTTCAAGCTGACGGGCAACGCGCTGGGGGCCTCGACGGGCTACATGAATATCTGCAGGCTCGTGCTCCCCACCAGAAACCACCCTTTCTTTTCAAAGACCAATCCCTTTGACTGGCGGCTTTACTTTATCGGCGGCATCATTTTAGGAGGCTTCGTCTCCACGGCGCTCGCGGGGGACTTCACCTGAAACTTCCTGAAGGGCTTCGGTGACGCCCAGAGCATGATGAACCTCGTCTTCCCCGGCCCCGTCAAATACCTGGTCCTCTTCCTGGGCGGCGTGCTTGTGGGCTTCGGCTCGCGCTTCTCAGGGGGCTGCACATCAGGCCACGGCATCGTGGGAATGGCCCAGGGGGCCCTCCCGAGCATCACGGCCACGCTGTGCTTCATGGCGGCAGGCTTCGTCATTTCAAATTTTCTCTTCAGGATCATGGGAGGTGGCGCGCTGTGATGAACGTCATCACCCTTCTTTCAGGAGTGCTCTTCGGTTTCATCCTCTCCCGCGTGGGGGCTACGAGCTACAACTATATCCAGAAGATGTTCCTTCTCATAGACCTTCACCTGATGGGCGTTATCGGCCTCGCAGTGGTCGTGGGAGCCCTGGGGATCCAGGTAATCAAAAGGACTCGCATGAAAGCCATTGACGGGAAAGAGATTCAGGTGCAGCCCAAGGAGGGCCACAGGGGAATCATTGCCGGGGGCCTCATCTTCGGCGTGGGATGGGCTCTCACCGGGTCGTGCCCCGGCACCATCCTCAGCCAGATAGGCGAGGGAAAGCTCGCAGCCCTCTTCACCTTTGCGGGGATGCTGGCCGGCACGTATCTCTTCGGAGTCCTCTCGCCGCGCCTGGCGCGCCTCATGGAGCCTGTGCAAAAAGGCAGGAAATAGGCGCAATGGGCAGCGAATCAGTCTACAGGCAATGAAGACCTTTAAAGAGAAGCTCACCTCGATCTTCCCCCTGGCAGGCGATCTTGGCACTTACGACCGCAGGGACTTCCGCGGCGACCTCGCGGCAGGCATCACGACGGCAGTGCTTCTTATCCCCCAGGCGATGGCCTATGCCATGATCGCGGGCCTCCCTCCCCGCACGGGGCTCTATGCCTCGCTTGTGCCCCTGGCTCTCTATGCCCTGCTGGGCACCTCGCGGCAGCTTTCAGTGGGCCCCGTGGCCATAATATCCCTCCTTGTCGCTTCAGCGCCCGGCGCCCTCCGGGCCGATCCTGCAGAATTCGCCGCTTATGCCGCCCTTCTTGCCCTTCTCGCGGGAGCTATTCTTGTAGCCCTCGGCACGCTCAGATTCGGCTTCGTGGACAATTTCCTCTCCCACCCGGTAGTGACGGGCTATACGGCTGCAGCAGCCCTCATCATCGCCGTGAGCCAGCTTAAGAATCTCACCGGCCTTCCCCTCATGGATCACCACCTTGTATTCATGACGATCGCTGACGCGGCAGGCCATCTCGGCGGTCTGCACGGTGCCACCGTCGCGGTGGGCCTCATAAGCATCGCCGTCATCTGGCTTCTCAAGCAGATAAGCCCTTCAACCCCGGGAGCCCTCATTGTCCTCCTCGCATGGGCGCTGCTTGCCATCCCAGAAAGCAGCCCCGTCCACGATATCGCCCTGGTGGGCGAGATACCCGCAGGCCTTCCGGGCTTTCAGCTTCCCCGACTGGAAGCGCGGGAGGTTTTCACCCTTCTCCCCCTCGCGGCAACAATCGCGCTCCTTGCCTTTATTGAATCAGTCTCGGTGGCAAGGATGCTTGCGGCGAGGAGCCGCAGGGCTGTCGATGCGGACAGGGAGCTTGTTGCGCTCGGCCTGGCAAACATAGGCGGTTCCCTTACGGGCGGCTACCCTGTCACCGGGGGCTTTTCCCGCACCGCCGTGAATTATGATGCGGGGGCCCGCACAGGGGTGGCATCGCTCATCACCGCAGCTTTCGTGATGATAACCCTCCTCTATCTCACTCACTACCTTGCCTTCATCCCCAGGGCGGCGCTTGCCGCCGTCATTGTCGTTGCCGTTGCGGGGCTTATTGATATCAAGGCCATCCGGTCTGTCTTCAAGGTAAAGAGAAACGACGGCTACGTGCTCCTCGCCACCTTTGCCATCACCCTGCTTTCCGGCGTGGAGCAGGGACTCATTGCAGGTGTCCTCATATCGCTGGCCCTTCATCTCTGGCAGTCGGTGAAGCCCCACATGGCCGTGCTGGGAAGAGTCCAGGGAAATGACGGCGTGGATCTTTACCGGAACATCGGGCGTTACCCGACGGAACCTATGCCTCACTTCATCATCGTGAGGCCTGACGCCCCCCTTTTCTTCGCCAACGTGAAGTATCTCGAACACAGGATGCTCTCGCTTCTTGCCGAAGAGCGGGAAGCGCGGTTCATCATCATTGACGGGAGCGGGATCAACGATATCGACTCATCGGCCCTGGACTCGCTGAGGGCCTTTGCGGACAACATCAGGGAGCAGGGGTGCGGGCTTTACATGGCATCCCTGAAAGGCCCCGTGAGAGACATCATGCAATCGGCGAAATTCTATGAGTTCCTCGGCGAGGACCATTGCTTCGAGACCGTCCACGGGGCGGTGATGGCTCTTGAAAACCTGCCCCGCCCCGATAATCCCCGCCATCCCGAGCCGGCGCCGTGAAGATTGTGCCGGAATGACTCAAGGGAAAATGTACAGAATTCACGCCATTCTCGTCACAATATTTTTACATTGGTAACAAAAAATGCCTTTTTCCCCGGGGGTGCATGTGGCATAATAAGGGTAAGTCTATTCTTTTTCGAGGCGCCTGTGGATATGACCGTAAATAACCCTTTGTATTGCGCCGGGCCGGCGGGAGATTTCCCGAAGGAGAAGGCTCCCGGCCGGGAAAGCGCTGCCATTGCCGGCGGCACCGCTGACAAGGTGGCGATCTCCATACCGCGCCCCGTGAAAGCCGATGAGCTTCTCTCCCTCACCTCGAAAAAGCTGCCGGGCCTCGCGAAAAAAGCAGGTGAAAGGCTGGCGCTCCGGGCCGAGAAAACTGCCGAGTACCTCGATGACCACGTCGCTCTGAAAGGCGCCCTCGACGGTGCTTCCACTGTCATGAAAGGGTTAAAAGCCTTCCCCAAGTTCATCTATCCCGTCTTCAGGGGCATGACTGTTGATGAGGCCGGGCTTGTGCTTGACGCCCTCGACAGTCTTCCCCTCAAGGACGTGAACTCCGTGAAACGGATCGTGATGGTCCCCGAGATGACCAGCGCTTCCGGCTTTGCCTTCGCCGTCCCCCCCGATCCCTTCATCCACCTTGCAAGGAACCAGACCGTCGCCATCGACCCCACCTGGGCCAGGACCGTGGCCATCCACGAGGTGGGCCACACCAAGGACTTCAGCACAGGGCCTTTCGGCCTCATGCCCGCCGAGAGCATGACGGGGAGCCTGTGGGGGAAGCCCCCTTACATCTCTGACTATGCGAAAACTCACCGCGTCGAGGATTTTGCCGAAAGCTACGCCACCTACCACATGAACCCCTCGGCGCTGAAAGAGCAGTGCCCCGCGAAATACGAGCGGATCAGGCAGCTCGAGGAGCTGGGGCCCCTTGACAGACTTATCGATCAGCCCGCTTTCAGGGACACGGGGAAGTTCCTCGGCAAGGCCTTCGGCGCCGTGCCGTACCTTCGGACAGGGCTGAGCCTCTTATCCTTTCTCACCGGGTTCGTGCAGCTCATCAAGGGCATCGGCGAGCTGCGCCAGGCTTCAAAGAGCGGCGATGCGCAGAAGAAGATGGAAGGGACCCTCGACGTGGCCGCAGGGTCGTGCTTCGCCTCGAAGCTCTTCTGCGTGCCGGGCCTTGCCCTTGACGGAGCGAAGCAGGCCCTTGTGAGGGCCATCAATGAGGGGGATGTCACTGCCGCCGAGGCAAATGCCGCGGTGCAGAGCACCGTGGGCGCCCTGGGAGGCCCCCTTGCGGCCATTGGAAACTGGATCCGCACGAGAATTTTTGGGAAAAAGCTTCCCGCGCCGGCACCGCAGGCCTCAAATACCGGAGCCCCGCAGGGAGGGCAGCACAAGCCTGATGAGAAGCCTGCCGGCCTCCGGGGGTCACTGAAAGCTGCCTGCATCGGCGCGGGAGGCGCCGCGGGGACCCTCACGGGAGGACTCGTGGGGCCTTACCTGGGTCTCCTGGCGGGATACAACGCCGCAGGGCCCGTCGGCGGAGCCATAGGCCTCTTCACGGGATGCCTGATGGGTGTCTATGCGGGGAACAAGGCGGGAGGCGACCTGGGATGCCTTGCAGGCGGCATGGTGACAGGGACATGAGAGAAGGGAGCTTCGCCATGACCGGAAATGAGAGAACCGATTCACCTGCCGGGGGGGGGAACACATTCGATGTGGGACATTTTAAAAATGAAGATGCCGCGGGGATTGTGAAGCTCTTCCGGTCTGTCTATGGCGAGGGATACCCCATAAAGCTCTTTTATGATGAAGAAGCCCTCAGGGAGGCCAATAAAGAGGGCCGGTACCTCTCGATTGCCGCCCGTGCAGAAAATGCTGAAATAGTCGGGGTGGAGCATCTCTTCCGCTCATCGCCCCACGAGGCTGTCTATGAGGCCGGGGCAGGGCTTGTGCACAAGGACTTCCGCAAGCTTGGCATCAATACCCTTATGCTCACCTTTCTCTTTGAGCAGGCCGTCCCGAGATTCTCTCACATAGAGCAGGTCTTTGGTGAAGCCGTCTGCAATCACCCCGTCATGCAGAAAACACTAATGGACTTCGGCTTTTCCGATATGGCCATTGAAGTAGCCCTTATGCCCGCGGAAGCTTACAGCAAGGAGAAGAGCGCAACAGGCAGGGTGGCGACGGTCCTTCAGTTCCGCACCTACCGCCGCGCCTCCCGCAAGTCATTTATCCCCCCTCTTTACGAGAAGGAGCTGAGCACGCTCTATGAAGGTCTCGACGACAGCCGGGAGCTCTCCTGCGCAGAGGGAAAGGCCCCGGCGGGGACCTCTTCGCACATCACTTCAGAATACTTTGATTTCAGCCGGGTAGCCCGCATCGCCGTCCACGAGCCTGGAGAGGATTTCCCGGACTCTTTCTCCGCCGTGGAGAAAAGCATGGTGGAAAAGGGGGTCTTGGTGCTCCAGGCCTGGCTCCCCCTCTCGTCGCCCTCTGTCGGTGAGACCGCCAGGGTTCTCAGAGAGCGCGGCTACTTCTTCGGAGGCCTGCTTCCCCGCTGGTTTGACGGCGACGGCCTGCTGATGCAGAAACTCCTCTGCCCGCCCGATTTCGAGCAGATAGTCCTTTACTCCGACAGGGCCAGGCAGATCCTGGTGATGGTGAAGGCCGATTTCAGAAAGTGATCTTCACCCACTCCCGGTGGTTTTCTCTCTGTGCTGAGAAATCCTTGGTCCACTCGGCGCTCACAAAGACTATATAAAGCTCTTTGATGTCGCTTTTTTCTATTTTTTCATAGAGCCGGGTGCCGTCGCGGTCCATCAGGGCCGCGATGTTCCTCGTGCACTCCCATTTCCCGTCCTGCTCTTTTATCAGGTTGTACCGGTGCTCACAGGGGCTCTCATAATACCAGACATTGGGCGCCGTCTTCGATACCATGAGCTCTTCCAGGGGGTTCAGCCAATAATCGGCCATCCCCGTCTCCTGGAATCCCGGGATCTTGTCCAGGGGATAGCCCGTCTTCGCAATTTCGAAGGATTCCCCCGTATAGGAGGCATTCACCAGGACCTCAGGCACCATAGGCCTCTGAAAGATCATTACAATGGTGAAGGGCTCCCTTTCCAGGAGAGCTTCGTGGCTGACTATCGGCACGGGGGCCCCGCGCTGCTCAAGCCTTATGGAAAAAGTCTTTTTTCCCGCGAAGGAGGGACTGGCGAGGAGCACCGCGCAGAAAGCCAGAAATATGGGGATTGCTGCCAGGTTTCTAAGAAGCCTGGTGACTGTCCCTGGTTTTGTGCTATTTTTTCTTCTTCTCATCGGCGATGGTCTCCAGCCTTTTGGGGAGGCCTTTCAGCAGGCGCTCCGCTATTTCCGCCACGCGGGCCTCGAGCTTCTCCACGTCATAGACCCACATGCCGTTCTCGGTGAAATGCCGTTTTTTCTCTGCTCTCCATGGAATTCCCCCGGACGAGGCGCCCCTCCTGCTATGTGGCCGTGAGGGCCTCCTCCAGGGTCGTGATGCCCTGCGACGCCTTTTCGAGGGCATCATCCCTCAGGCTTCTCATCCCCTCGCTCCGGGCCACGTCGGCGAGATCCTTTCTCGGGTTCCTTGAGGTGATGACCTGCTCCGCGAGAGCATCTGACATCACCAGCACCTCGTGAAGGGCCGTACGGCCCTGGAAGCCCGTGTAGCTGCAGGCTTCGCACCCCTTTCCCCTGTAGAGCTTTTCAGGGGGGACGAAATGCCTTCCCAGCCCCTGGCGGACGGCGTCTGTCATGGCTTGCTCCTCCCTGCAGGAATCACAGATTCTCCTGACAAGGCGCTGCGCGATGACGCCGATCACTGAGTAGGCAAGGAGATATGGCTGGATCCCGAGATCGACAAGCCTGATGATCGCCCCGGGAGCATCGTTCGTATGGAGGGTGGTGAGCACGAAATGTCCCGTGAGGGAGGCCTGCACGGCTATCTCGGCAGTCTCAAGATCCCTTACCTCGCCTATCAGGATGATGTCGGGATCCTGGCGGAGCATGGTTCTCAGGGCGCTCGCGAAGGTAACGTCGGCCTTGGGATTCACGGGGACCTGGCTCACCCGCTCAAGCTCATATTCCACAGGGTCCTCGACGGTGATAGTATTGGTATCAAGAGTGGCAAGCCTTTTGATGATCGCGTACAGGGTCGTGGTCTTGCCGCTCCCCGTGGGCCCGGTGACGGGAAAGAAGCCCTGGGGCCTCGCGAGGATGTCCAGGACCCGCTGGTAGTTGTGCTCGGAAAAGCCCCCCCGATCCAGCGAAAAAGTCCCCGACGACTTGTTGAGGACCCTTATCACCAGCTTCTCCCCATGAATGGTCCTCAGCGAGGAAATCCTGAAATCCACCTCCTGGCCGTGAATAAGATAGCGGACCTTGCCGTCCTGGGGGCGCCTGGTCTCGGAGATATCCATGCCGCCGAGGAGCTTGACCCGTGAGGCCAGGGCCTGGTGCGTTGCCCGGGGGACGGTGGTGAAATCCACAAGGGCGCCGTCAACCCTCAGCCTTATTATGGTGTGCTCCCTGTATGGCTCTATATGGATGTCGCTGGCCCGCTTCTCCACGGCCCTCGTGAGGATGATGTTCACCATCTTGATGATGGGCGATGACTGGCTCATCACCATCACCTCGGGGGCTTTCTTTTCCTGCTCCTCTTCCACCTCCTCGGCCGAATCGGCATATTCCTCCACCGATCCCCTGAAGTCGTCCATGGTGTCCTTCTCCTCGTAGAGCCTGTTGATATGCTCCAGGATATCCTGGCTCTCGGCGTGATAGGGCTTCACGGCCATGCCCGTCATGGTGCGGAGCTTTTCAATGGCAGAGATGTCCATGGGGTCGGTCATGGCGACGACAAGGGTCCCCTTCTCCACGCGAAGAGGGATGAGCAGATACTGGAGGGCGAATTTCCGCGAGACATGCCTCAGGGCGCCCTTTTCAATAAGCAGTTCCTGGATTCTGATTGAAGGGATGGCAAAAAGCTTGAGGTTGGAGAGGTTGATAAGCTCGTCCTGCGACAGGAGGCCCATGGAGGAGAGGGCCTCGATGAGGCCCTTCTTGTCCTTTTTCTGGGTAAGAAGGGCTTTTTCAAGCTGCTCCTCGGTGATCAGGCTTTCCTTGAAGGAGCCTGTCACCGCGGAAGAATCGGCTTCCCTGTTCTTATCAAAAAATGCGTCAAAGAGCTTGAACATGGCTACTCCTTATTCAGGCGACGACCGGGGGTAGTCAAAGAATCCTTTTCCTGATTTCTTCCCGAGAAGGCCTGCCGTCACCATCTTTTTCAATATCAGGGGAGGAGCGAACTGCGGATCGTTGAGATCATGGTAGAGCGACGTGGCGCCAAAAAGGACCGTATCGAGGCCGATGGTGTCTGCCAGGGCCAGGGGGCCTGTTTTCCAGCCAAGGGAGACGGTGATGACCCTGTCAATGTCATGGGCGCTTGCTATGCCTGATTCAACAAGCCTTATGGAATTGAGCACCACGGAGGTGATGAGCCTGTTGAGGATGAAGCCGGGGGAGTCCTTGACTATGATGACCTCCTTGTCAAGGGACACCATGAACTTCCTCCCCGCCTCAAGAACGCCGGGGGCGAGGACAATAGTCTCGATTATCTCCGCAATGGGGAAAATGAGGGGGTTGGTATTGAATCCGAGGACCCTTTCAGGTCTCCTGGTGGCCTTCGCTATGTCAAGGACCGAGAGCACTGAAGTGTTGGTGGCGAGCACTGCATGATCGGCACAGACCCTGTCAAGCTCTATAAAAACTTTCTTCTTGAGGTACATCTTCTCGGGGATTGTCTCAACCACGACATCACAGGCCGCCATATCGTCAAGGGTGAGGGTGCCTCTTATCTTTTCCTCTGCCGCTTCTCTTCCCCCGGGGCCCCCGGTGCTTTCCAGGCCGGCCTTCACGATGGCGAGCCCCCTTTCAAGGGACTTCTGATCCTGCTCCGCCACGATTACCCTGTATCCTTTCGATACGCAGAGCTGCGCCCACCCCGAGCCCATGAGGCCGCAGCCGACGATTCCCACCGTTTTGATCTCGCAGTTCTCCATGGTTCCCTCCTTACTTTTTCCACAACCTGATCCTGGCTTTAATGCCCCCTTTCGTGATACCTTGGAGCAGGGGCAGTCCGATTTACCGCGCTGTCAGCTCTCTTCCCTCAGCACAGAGATTTTATCCGCTCCCTCTCTTCAAGGTTTCTCGCCACGCGTTCATCAATGCCTGAAGGGGAGATCTCTTCACGCCGGGCACAGGCGCTCACGAAGCGGTCCGCGACAGCACCGCCATCTGGGGCGCCTTTCCATGGGAAAGTGAGGAGCGTCGCCGCCATATCGGCTATGTCATCGAGGGGATCACCCCAGCGGCTCTCTTCAAAGTCCACCCCGTAAAGACGGGTATCTTTGCAGATGAAGTTCTGGAGACGCATGTCGGCCTTGAGGAGGGTGTAGCGGCGCCCTCTCCTGAAGGCCAGGTGCCATGAGGCGACCCAGCAGGCAAGGGCTTCCGATGCGGCGCAAGGGTCGTGCCCCCCCCCGAGAAGGCTCCTCATGGTGCTTCCCTGGACATACTCCAGGAACAGTATGTTGTTCCACGCCGCACGCACTGACGGCACGGCAAGACCCTTTTCCCCGGCATTTCGCAGCACCCGCTCCTCCTTTTTCCTCTCGCCCCAGGAATAAAGCTTGCCAATCACCTTGAGGGCAGGTCCCCCGCTTTGCGATATGGTGAGGAGGCTCACCTGGTTTTTCTTGCTCTCAAAGAAATAGACATCTTCTATCACGGCGGTGGCGCCGAAACAGCGTCGTACGGCATTACTCCATCGAGAGGGCGTGCGCACTGCGGGCTTTCTCCATGAACAGGAATAGTCTCCACCCGAGGACCCCGAAGAAAACGGCGATTATGCAGTAAATGAGAAGCTTGAGTAAGATGAGGGCAAGGAAAACAGCAAAAGGAACCGCTGCATCGGCATGGACACCGGAGATCAGTGAGGCCAGGGCCTTGGGCACCTCTTTTCTCACGAACAGGAAGGCCGTGAGAAGGGGGTAGAGAAAGGCAAAGAAATAGGCGGCCACCGAGGCGGCCACGACGCCCATCTGCCTGAAGCCGATGACAAAAATGACTATGTCGATGAGGATGCCTTCGCAGAGTATGGCGGCAAGGGCAAAGGGCTTTATCATCCCTGCTCCCACGGCAATGTTCCCCAGCACGGTGATGAAGGCCACTGCCGAGATGGCGCCAGGTCTCGGGCAGATCCAGCGGGCCAGCACATAGGCCACGACGTTGAAACCGAGCATGACGGCGCCGGTAAAGGGAAACTTCACCATGTGGAGGAAATTTCCCATGGTGGTCTCAAAGAGGCAGTTCACGGCCGCCACCAGGGCAAGCCCCGTAAGAATGCGCGTCTTTTTAAAGGACCACTGGCTCTTCATTATTTTATTTTCTCCAGGGGGCTCTCTTATCCCTGCTGCCGGGGCGCTATTCCCCGGCGGCCTCATAGGCCCTGATCCAGTCTACCAGCATCTTCTGGGGGAACCGCGTGGTCTCCTCGGGGGGACCGGGCCAGTCTCCTCCCACGGCCAGGTTCACCAGCAGGAAGAATGGATGATCGTAAACCCATCGCGCCCCTTCGGGAAGACTGGCGCGGCTGACGGTGTGATACCCCTTGCCATCGACGCTGAAACGGATGGAGTCGGGCTCCCATTCCACGCTGAAGACATGGTAGTCATCGCTGAACTTCCGGCCGCTCGGCAATATGAACTCGCGGCTTATCCCCTTTGAACCCGAGTAGCCGGGGCCATGGATGGTGCCGTATGCGGAAGAGGGCTTATTGCCCACATTTTCCATGATATCGATCTCGCCGCAGGAGGGCCATCCTGCCTGGTCAATATCATTTCCGAGCATCCAGAAAGCGGGCCACATGCCCTGGCCTTCCGGGAGCTTGATACGGGCTTCAATGCGGCCGTACTTCTGCGAGTAGAGCTTGTCGCTCTTGAGACGGGCAGATGTATAATCCCGTGTCACCCCGTCAGGCCCCGTGTATTTCTCTCTGCAGGCGGTAATGACCAGGTTGCCTTTGTGGATGATGGTGTTCTCAGGCCTTGCTGTGTCATATTCGAGCTGGTGGTTTCCAAAGCCGTGGCCGCCCACGTCGAAGCACCATTTGGCCGGATCAGGGAGAGAGCCATCAGGGGCATTGAATTCATCGCTCCACACCATCTTCCATTTCCTCTTCACCGGCGCTGCGGGGAGCTCCGGCGCGGCCGGGGGAGCTTTGGAGGAAAGGTGCTGAGTATAGGCAGTGCCGAACCTGTCAACCACCATCACTGAAACATCGGCATCCTGCTCAGTCGGTTCAGCTTTAAACAGATGATGGGTCTCACCGGCAGAGAGCCATGAATATTTCTTATTGCCGCCGGGCGGATAAAGCTTTCCGGCTTCCGGATCTTCTCCCCAGTACTGCTCCATCTCGCCTTTATTAACGCCATTCTCCAGCCAGTAGACTTTCCACAGGGGATCATGATTAAAGACATTGGCGATGAACGAGCAGGGATATTTCGCATCACTCCCGGCTGGGTAGAGGGTGAATTGATGCATCCTGGATTTATTGACACCTTTAAAATACCATGTCAGCTTATCCCCGTCCGCCTCATAAACGGTATATCCTTGAGGAGTGCCGTCAAGGCCGATCTCACCCTGCCACCAGGCGGCACTTGCAGCGGCATTGGTATGCTCCATGATATTGCCCGAGATTATGGTTTTCCATTGCGTATGGCTGTGCCCGGCCATGATATGAACCTTGTACCCCTTGAATAAATCATAGAGGGCCTGGGCATTCACCAGGGCATTTTTCTGAAACCCTTCCAGGCCAGGCTTTGCTTCTGACTCATTATATCTTGTAGGGATATGCAGAGAGACGGCTATGGTGGCATTCTTCGGGACCTGCTTTAAATCTGCCGCCAGCCAGTCAAGCTGCTTCTGATCCAGGTATCCCATGTAGTGATAAGAATAGCCGTAGTAAAAGACATCATTCAGGGTAATGTAGTGAATTTTCCCTCTGTTGAATGAGTAATAGGGAGGGCCGAATCTGCTCTCATAGGTGCAGCTTGAGGTTTCATGAGTTTTATTTGAGTAGTCCATATCATGATTTCCGATCCCATGGTAAAAGGGAATACCCGCTCCCGACATTGTGGCGATATAGGGATCAAAGAGATTTGGGCGGTCAAAGACCATATCCCCGCAGCAGATGCCGTGGACAGGAACGGAGGGATCGAATCCGGAAACCGTATCCTTGATATCACGCACGACAGAAGCCAGTAAATCCAGTTCGGAGCTCTCAATAACCTGAGGATCTGCCACTACTATGAAGGCATGGTCTTCCTGGTTCCTTCGGCTTTTAAGCAGCTCAAAATTTCGGGCACACACCTCTCCCTTTTCATTGTCAATCCTTTTGTAGAAGACAGGCAGCCCCTTTTCCACGGGCGATTCATATCCTGAAGGGAGGGTGTAGTAGATAAATCTCCTGTTTGAGCTGCTTTGCAGAGAGTATTCTCCGTTTTTATCAGTGAGAGCGGTAATCTCGCCATCAGTCATCAGGACCCGGGGAATGCCCCTCCCCTGGCAGCTCACTTTTCCCTTTACCGTAATCCGCTTCAGGATTTCTGCTGCAGGCAGCTGACAGGAACAGGCCACTATCAAGAGGGAGACCAGAATTACTTTAAAAGAGATACCTTTATGGACTTTCAATATCAGCGGTCCCTTCTTATCGTGCCGATCAGAGATTCTTTTTCAGGAAGGCGTCGATGTGCTCCCAGGTCTTGGTGTCCTTGCCGAATATGAGGTGGCCCCCCTCCTTCACCTCATGGTATTCAAAGGCTTTCTTCTCCTTTTCCAGGGCCTTTTTCAGCATCCTGGCCTGGCTTGGGGGGACAAGCCGGTCGGCATCGCCATGGAGCACCAGGAGGGGCACCGCCAGGCGCCCGCAGTAAGTGATGACAGAAATCTCCCTGTAGCTCTCCGCGGTCTTTTCATCCTTATCGGGGGGCCATCCCAGAGTGCTCTTCAGGTCCGTCACATACGACGTGAAGTTATCCAGCTTCTCCTCCTTCTCCCCGGACGTGCTGCCCCGGGCTATGGAAAAAATATCCATGATGCCGAACATGTAGTCGGCCCATGAGGCCACGTCTACGACGCCGGAAACACTGACGGCGGCCTTGATCCTGACCTTCACGGCGGGATTCATTGCGGTCATCAGCGTGAGGTATCCCCCGTGGCTTACGCCCACTGCGGCTATCCTGGCGGGATCGACGGAAGGCTCTCTGAGCATCGCCGCAAAGGCTGCGCTCATGCTCTGGAATTCCCGGGGATCGCCGAAATAATCAGAGAAATACTCTGCGGAGAAGACCACGTACTTTTTCACGAGGTGCTCCTGGACGGCAGGGAAATTAAGAGTCTTCATGGCACCCGTCGTCGTGCCCTTTTTCCGCACGCCGGCACCGCCGTGGATGAGGAAGATGGCGGGGCACCTCTTTCCTTCCTTATAGCCATGGGGAAGGGAGAGATAGGCCGTGAGACTCCGCCCCTCGCCGACCTCGTAAGTGACGGGCTTTGCATTATCTTCCGCCGGGGCACCGGAAGAGAGAAGAAACATCGCCGCAAGCAGGGTTACGAATATTCTTTTCATTGCCGGGCACCTCTTTCGATTGAATTCACTTTAGCCACATAAGCGCGGGCGTCGAATTTCCTCTCGAGGCCCCGGGCATTCATATACCGCACGGTCCCGAAGATGCCCCGCTCCTTCCAGGGCCTGTCATGCTTGCCGAAGCACCAGGCAATGCCGGTATAGCCGTTGGGATCACGCCCGTCAAGCTCGTATTTATCGTTGAGATACAATGCACGCCCGAAGGCTTCACGGGGAGAAGGGCTCCACTCCAGGATCTTCTTCCCCCAGTACATCCGCATGTAGCCATGCATCTTCCCCCTTATGACCATCTCTTTCTGTGCAGCGTTCCAGTAAGGATCGTGGGTCTTTGCAGCCTCGAGCTCATCGAGGGAGTAAAGAACTTCACGCCTGTCTGCTCCATGCTTCTCAAGGGTCCCGGCAGCCCAGGGGGGAAGGCCCTCGAAGCTGCCGTACCGGGGATTATACCAGAGGTAGTTCACCGAGAGCTCCCGCCTCACGATAAGCTCCTCCAGGTAGGCTTCGGCGCCGGGCCCGCCGGCCCTCTGAACCTCCAGGGCGATAAGAAGAGGCGGGATCTGCCCGAAATGAAGATATGGGCTCATCTGTGACTGAAACTCAAGGGCAGGATCGTTTCTTTTCACGTCATATCCGTCCAGCAGATGGGCAATGAAGTGCCTGAGCCTTTTTTGAGCTTCAGAGGCGCCTCCCCTCATCGATGCCACAGGCTCCACTGACCTGTCCAGGGGGAGCTGCCCCTCCAGTTCCATGGGATCTGCCGTCTCAAAGCCCATTGACAGGGAAGGGAGGCGGGGCTCCTGCTCCCCGAGGGGGACCATGAAATAAGGGAGCTTTTCCCTGATCTTCGGCCTTATCGTCGCTGCCGCATATTCCTCCTTGATTGAGGCAGTCTCCACGGGGACTACCACGTCGCTTTCCACCTCCACTGCCCGGCAATGGGCTCTCTCTGCCACGAAGGCACGCCACTCACGCTGGTGCAGAGTATATCCCCTGTCAGCCACCAGCAGCGCCGCGTCCTTCGAGAGGCGCACGGCACCTTCATAAGGAGCCTCCCTGGCGATGACCATGGCAATCCCCCGCCTTCTCAGGCTCTCACGGACCTCGCTTATTCCCTCGAGCATGAAGCGGTAATGACGGGCATTGGCGGCCGGGTAGCTCTCCATGACGCCGAAGTAAACGATGACGGGCTTCCCTGTGGCGTTGGCCTCTCTTATGCTGTATTCCAGGGCATGGTTTGCCTGGGCGCGCTGCGAGGCCTGCATCCAGTAAAGGACATATGCGCCGCGGCTCCCGGTCTTCTCATTGAGATGGCGGATGCGCTCCTTCTGAATCATTGCCTCTCATCGCCCGCCCCCCTGAAGGCGGAGATTCCCGTGAGGGCTTCGCCTATGATGAGGGTGTGAATGTCGTGGGTACCTTCGTAGGTATAGACGCTTTCCATGTCAGCCATGTGGCGCCATACCGGGTAATCGCCCGAGATCCCGTAGGCACCGTGGATCTCCCTGGCAAGCCTCGCGCATTCCCTTGCCATGGCGACGTTATTCCTCTTGGCCATGGACACAAGGGCATGGTGAAGGCCGAACTTCTCCTTGAGTCTCCCGATGCGAAGGCACAGGAGGCGCGCCTTGAAGATCTCGGAGAACATCCAGGCGAGCTTTTCCTGCTGGAGCTGGAAGGAGGCGATTGGAGCGCCGAACTGCTCCCTCGAGAGAGAATAGCAGAGCGCCTCCTTGAAGCAGAAGCGGGCCGAGCCCACGGCACCCCAGGAGATTCCGTAGCGGGCCTGGTTGAGGCACCGGAGGGCGGCGCCCAGGCCCCGTGCCCCGGGGAGCACATTAGCCTCAGGGATTCTCACCTCGTCAAGCATGAGGTACGACGTCACCGAGGCACGCAGCGAGTACTTGTGCTCCTCGTTGCGTGCCGTGAAGCCCTTCATGCCCTTCTCCACAAGGACGCCCTGGACAGAGCCCTCCTCATCCCTTCCCCACACGACGGCCACGTCAGCGACGCTGCCGTTGGTGATCCAGGCTTTTGTGCCGTTCACGATGAAGTCGCTCCCCGCTTTCTTTATCCTGGTCCTCATAGAAGCTGGATCCGAGCCCGATCCCGACTCGGTGAGGCCGAAGCATCCCAGGAACCGGCCGTCCGCAAGGCCGGGGAGCCATTTTCTCTTCTGCTCCTCCGTGCCGTACTGGAAGATAGGGTACATCACGAGGCCGCTCTGTACCGAGAGGAGGCTCCGCCACCCGCTCCCGCCGAACTCCAGCTCCTCGTTGGCGATGCCGTATGCCGTGTGGGATACGCCCGATCCGCCGTATTCCTCGGGGAGGGTGCACCCGAAGAGGCCCAGCTCCGATCCCAGGCGCCTCCCCACGTCAAGGGGAAAGGTGCCCTTGTCGAAATGCTCAGCCTCCAGGGGAAGAATCTCCTTCTCGACAAACCTCCGCACCACATCTCTCACCATCCGCTCATCTGGGGAGAGCATGTCATCGATGGAGAGAAGCTCCTCTGCCGAGGCGACAGCCTCAGGCGGTCTCACGCACTTCATGGTCTTTCCCCCTCAGCTCCCGTTCACATCCCGCGCGCGTAGTCAAAAAGGTTCCCCGCTCTGTAGATATCCATCTGCACGCCTGAGAAGGGCCTTGCCTGGCCCAGGTCCCTGCCCTCTGTCATATTTCTCATCTTCCCCGTGCGGAGGTCCACCTCAATGCTGTCGCCGTTTTTGATGGCGAGCTCCTTGACACCGGGACAGGCCAGGATGGGAAACCCCGAATTAATCGCGTTCCTTTCATAAATTGCCCCATAGGATTCCGCGATGATGAGGCCTGTACCGAGGGAGGCGAAGCAGTCCACGGCGTGCTGCCTGGAAGAGCCGGCGCCGAAGTTGCCTCCTACCATGAGGATATCGCCAGGCTTCGCCTTTGAGGGAAAATCTTTCCATCCTTCCAGGTTCCCGAAGGCGTGGGCTCCCATTTTCCCTATATCGGTGATGGCCAGGTGGGCATTGTGAAATATCTGGTCCGTGTCAATATCGTCAATGAGCCGGCCCCCGGCGTCGCAGATCTTCCATACTCTTCCCTTTACCGTCGTCTCCATAGTCTCCTCCTCGCAAAATATGAGATCCCCGCTGATGTCGTCTGGTATGCTCCGGAATACAGGCTAACGGGCCGCCACCGGCTTCACCCCGGGGGCGCAGATCTCCCCCTTGAGAGCGCACCAGGCGGCAGTCACGGGGCTCGCGAGATACGTGTCACCCGAGCCCTGCTTGCCGGCGAAGTTCCTGTTGGAGGTGCTTATCTGCACCTCGCCTTTGCCCGTCATCCCTATCTGGCCCGAGGCGCAGCCGCCGCAGCCGGGATTGGAGACTATCACGCCGCTCGAAAAGAAGGTTTCCAGCAGCCCCTCACTGAGCATTCTGCCATATACCTCCTTCGTGGCCGGCACGACTTTTGCCATGACACCGGGCGCGACTTTCCCGCCCTTGAGGATCTCCGCGGCAAGCCTTATGTCGTCATAGGTGCCGTTGGTGCAGGAGCCGATGAACACGGAGTTGATCTTTTTGCCGGATACCTCGGCCACGGCGCTCACCTTTGAAGGCTTGGGCGGCAGGGCTATCTGCGGGGCGAGGCCCGCCACGTCCAGCTCAAGGACCTTGTCATAGTGAGCATCAGCATCGGCAGAGATTCTTTCTATATGAGCCTTTCCTGAGCGCTTCCTGGAATACTCCAGGATCTCATCACCGGGCTCCATGAGGAACGTGATGGTCCCCATCTCCGTCCCCATGCTCGCCACGGTGATCCTCTCGGCAAGGGTCATGCGCTCAATCGCCGGGCCGTAAAGCTCCACGGAGTACCCGAGGCCTCCCGAGGCGCCCAGCTTCCCAATGATGAAGAGGATCAGATCCTTGGCCGTCGCGGGGTACTGATAGGTTCCCTTCAGGACTATCTTCATACTCCTGGGGACCTCGAACCATGTCCTTCCCGTCTTGAAGGCGAAAGCGATATCGACGTCACCCATCCCCTGGCCGAAGGCGCCCAGGGCTCCCATGATGTTGAGGTGGCTGTCGGTGCCGACGACGGTGGCCCCGGGGATTGCTATCCCTTCCTCTATCATCACATGGGAGCCTATTCCCGCATCGACATCATAGAGCCTGATGCCCTGCTCTGCGGCGTAATCACGGCATGTCTGCTGGTTTTCGGCGTAGGCGATGGTATTGGCCGGCACGACGCAGTCAAAGGTAAAGAAGGTTTTCGCGGAATCGGCAAGCTTCCCGCCGGGGAAGTGCTCCCTGAGATTCTTCACCACGCTCGCCCCGCCGAAGTCCCTGGCCGACCTCACATCGAGGTCCAGCCAGATGATTTTCCCCGGCGCCACTTCATCTTTCGTATGGTTCTTGAGTATCTTCTCTATCATTGTCATACCCATATGTGCTATCACCTTCCCTCTCTTCTCTGCCTTTATGACAGGGCGGCCCCTGCCTTTACCTTCGAGGCGACTTCCTGTGCCACCTCGAGGGTCGTGTTGCTCCCTCCCATATCGTAGGTCCTCACTTTCCCTTCCCTTATGACCTCGGCAATGGCCGATTCAAGGGCGGCGGCCTTCTTGTCCTCACCGAGGTGATCAAGCATGAGTTTGACCGTGAGAAGCATCGCCATGGGATTCACCTTGTATTTGCCCGCATACTTGGGAGCAGAGCCGTGGGTCGGCTCGAAGACCGCGTATTTATCGCCTATGTTGGCGCTCGAGGCGAACCCGAGGCCTCCCACAAGCTGGGCACAGAGGTCCGAGATTATGTCGCCGAACATGTTCTCGGCCACAAGCACCGAATAGTCCTGGGGGTTCTTGATGAGCCACATGCACATGGCGTCGATGTTGGTCTCCCCCATGGCTATATCAGGGTAATTCTTTGCCACTGCCCGGGCAGTCCTGATCATGAGGCCGCCGGTCTCCCTCAGCACGTTAGGCTTGTCCACGATGGTGACGGACTTGTAGCCGTATTTCTTCGCGAATTCGAAGCCTTCTCTCACGATGTTCTCGCAGCCTTTCTTTGTCATCAGGCGGCTGGAGAAGGCCATCTCGTCGAGGGGCACGTCCTTGAAGCGCTTCATCTTGGGGTGAAGCTTCACAAGGGTGTCCACGAACTCCTGGGGCATGGGGTGAAATTCAATCCCGGCATAGAGCCCCTCGGTGTTCTCCCTGAAGATCACGATATCGATGTCGTCGCGGTAATTGAGAGGATTTCCCTTGTAGGCCTTGCAGGGGCGCATGTTGGTCCTCAGGTTGAATTCCTGGCGCAGGCGCACGATAGGGCTGAAATAGGAGAGGCCCTTGCCCTGGAGCGAAGGCTCGAGCTCTTTCGCCGCGGCCTCCTTGTCCTTCGACGTGATGGCCCCGAAGAGGCAGCAGTCGGTGCTCTTCAGAATCTCTATGGTTCTTGGCGGAAGGGGGTCGCCTTCCCTGACCCAGCATTCCCAGCCTATGTCGCCATGAATATAGTCCGCGTCAAGGGCCATCTGGTCCAGCACAATCTTTGCGGCCTCACAGACATCCTTGCCCACGCCGTCGCCGGGGAGCCACGCTATCCTGTACTTTGCCATCCTTCATTCCTCCTTGTTGTTTTCTGCCCCATGGGATATTATGCCTGATCCTTGAGCTTTTTCTTCAAATGGGGGATGAGGCCCCCGTCGTTCATTATCTCCATGACATTGGCGGGGAGAGGGGGGAAGCCGAAGGTTTTCCCCGCTCCATGGATTTCTCCTTTTTCAAAGTCCACTTCGATTTCTTCCTTATCGGCGATATGCTGCGGCGCCTCCTTGGTCGTGATGAGGGGAAGGCCCTCGTTCACGGCGTTCCTGAAGAATATCCTGGAGAAGGAGGGGGCTATGATGGCGCCGACGCCCGACAGTTTGAGGCAGATGGCGGCCTGCTCACGGGAGCTGCCGCAGCCGAAATTCTTCCCCGCCACGATGATGTCGCCGGCTTTTACCTCCTTGGCGAAGCGGGGGTCCAGGTCCTCGAGGGCGTACCTGGCCATCTCGGACCTTTCAGTGACCGTGTAGGTGTATTTCCCGGGGAATATCACGTCGGTATTGACATTGTCTCCGTATTTCCAGACTTTTCCTTTTATCATGGCACACCTCCGTTATCGTGCTGCGGCAAGAAGCTCTCTGGGGTCGGCTATTTTCCCGGCCAGCGCCGAAGCCGCCACGGTTGCAGGGGAGCCCAGGTATATCTCCCCTTCCTTGCACCCCATTCTGCCCTTGAAATTCCTGTTGGCCGACGACATGCAGACCTCTCCCGGCGCCAGCACTCCCTCGTGGGCTCCCAGGCAGGGGCCGCACCCGGGGTTCATCACCACGGCCCCGCTCTCTATCAGGGTGTCGATGACGCCGTGGTGAATGGCTTCCCGGTAGACCTTCCACGATGCCGGGAAGACAAGGAGCCTCACGTCGGGGTGGATTCTTCTTCCTTTCAGCAGCTCGGCCGCCACGGAGAGATCGTCGAGCCTCCCGTTCGTGCAGGTCCCCAGCAGGGCCTGGTGTATCGTCTTTCCCTGCACCTCCGTGACAGGCTTCACGTTGTCCACGCTGTGGGGGCATGCCACGTACGGCACGAGGACCGAGAGATCATACTCCAGGGTGCTCTCGTACCGGGCGTCCTCGTCGGGAAGGATCACCTCGTAGGGGCCCTTGGCCCTCTCCTTGAGGTAGGCCAGCGTATGCTCGTCGGGGGCGAAGAAGCCGTTTTTCGCCCCCATCTCGGCCGACATGTTGGCGAGCATCATTCTCTGCGAGAGAGGCAGGGCCTTCATGGCCTCGCCGGTGAACTCCATCGATTTGTAAAGGGCGCCGTCGGCGCCTATGTCGCCAAGTATCCTGAGGGCGAGGTCCTTGGCATGGGTGCCCTGGGGGAACCTGCCCCTCACGTCAACCTTCATGCTTTCAGGCACCATGAGCCACATCTCCCCCGTGGCGTAGATTGCCGCCGCCTCGCTCCTGCCGATGCCGGCCGCAAGCGCCCCGAAGGCGCCGTAAGTGTTGGTGTGGGAGTCCGATCCCAGAATCACGGCGCCGGGGAGGGCGAAGCCCTCTTCGCAAAAGACCTGGTGGCACACGCCGTAGTTGATGTCGAAGAAATGCCTGATGCCCTGTTCCTTCACGAACTCCCTCACGGCCTTGTGGTTCTGGGCATACTGCTCCGTCGCCGCGGGGACGCAGTGGTCCAGCACGATGACGGCGCGGTCGGGATACCTGACCTTGCTCACCCCTATGGACTTGAAGGTTTTGGCGATGGCCGACGTGTTGTCATGGGTCAGGAGCCATTCAGGCTCCACGACGACAATCTCGCCGGGTATGACCTCCTTATGCACCTTCTTTGCCAGTGCCTTCTCGGCAAATGTCTTCCCCATTGCCTTCCTCCTTTCTGCTACCTGCCGGACTCGATATAGGCCTTGAGGCTCTCGAAGTTGGTGAAATCAGCGTGATGGATGATATGTGACTCCGGCGAGCGCTTCCCCAGGTCGCCCTCCTTGGCGTGGGTGGCGATCATGTGGAGCACCTCGTCGGGAATGCCTTTCCCGAAGGCGATTCCCAGCCCCGAGAAGGGATGCCTCAGGGCCTTGCCGCACTTGCTCTGCACGTACTTTCCGTCCTTTCTCTCATATTCCAGCAATTTGCCGATGTCGTGGAGCAGGGCGCCGGCCACAAGGTAATCCATCGAGAGGGGGAGCCTCTTCCCGTAAAGCCCCGTCATGATTTTCGCCGCGCCGTGGCTTACCTGCACCACGCCTCTCGTATGCTCGATGAAATTGGCGGGGCAGTCGGGGATCAGGAGGGTGAAGGGAATCTTCTCGAGGTCTTCGATTTCCCAGCCCCCCCCCTTCATTGCATCGATCCAGACGCCTATGACTTTGTCCCGCAGGCTCTCATCGCCTATCAGGCCGAATTCCGGGATAAGCTCTTTCAGTCTTTCTTTCATCGTGATGGCTCCTTTCCTATTTCAAGTGCCTTTCAGGCGGCCCGTCGTATTCCCAGTCCTCCGTGTCGATAACCCTCATGGGCTTGTAGCGCTCCTTCTCCTCCCTGACATGGGCGAGGAGGCCCGGAAGCCTGGACATGATGAAGAAGGCATTGGCCAGGGAGGGCTCAATCTCAAGCTCGCAGAGAAGTGCCGCGATTGCGCCGTCAACGTTGATGGGAAGCCCTTTGCCTGAGCTTTTGAGCTCCTCCTCCATGGCCTTGAGGATCTCGATATGCTTTCCTGAGAGGCCGTATTGATGGGCCAGGTCAAAGAGCTTCGCTGTCCTTGGATCATTTGTGTGAATCCTGTGTCCTAACCCTGCGACCCTCTCTTTCCGCGACTTGTATTCCGAGAGAAGCTCTTTCACCGCGTCCCGGAGGGGGAGGCTCCTCTCCCTCATCTTCTTCTCCACTTCCAGGATGGCATGCATGCAGTTCTCTATGGCCCCCCCGTGAAACTGGTTGATGGAGAGGATGCCTGCCGAGAGGGCGGCATTTATCGGCGCCCCCGTCGAGGCGGCCATGATCGCCGCATTGCACGACGGGGCCTTGGGGCCGTGATCGACCGACGAGAGGAGGATGGCGTCTATTATTTTGCCCCTGCTGCCAGGGGGAAGCTCCCCCTTGAGGAGGAGATAGAGGGCCTGGCCGTAGCTTATGGTGCCCATGAGCTCCTCGATGGGATATCCCCTTATGAGGACCTTGTTGGGCTCAATGCTTGTCACTGCACTTTTCCAATGATTGTCTCCCATGGCTCCCCCTTGATGGATTGTGTATTTATATGCTTCCCGTTTCTTCCAATACTTTCTTCGTGACTTCCGGGATTTTGTCGAAGTCGTCCACGACGTGGGCTCCCACCTCCCTGAGCCTTTTCACCTTGCCGTGATGGCTCCCCCGGTTACCCTCCACAATGGCGCCGGCATGGGAGAACCTTGTCCCCTCCTTTGCCGCCTTGCCGCCGATGAAAGCTACCAGGGGCTTGGTGAACTCCCCCTTATCAATGAGGTCGGCCACCTGCTCCTCCTGGGAGCCGCCAATCTCGCCGAACATCACGACAAGCTTCGTGTCGGGATCATGCTGGAAGAGCCTCACAATCTCGGGATGAGGAAGGCCCACGATTGAGTCTCCGCCCACATGGACGAGGGTTGTCTGCCCGATGCCGTTTTTATTCAGATAATAGGCCAGGGACGAGGTGATGCCGCCGCTCCGGGAGGTGATTCCCACGGGCCCCGGGTTGAACAGTTTCTTCGCCATTGCGGCCCTGCCGCCCATCATGCCGAGCACGCCTTTCCCGGGGCTCAGGGTCCCCAGGGTGTTGGGCCCCAGGAAGCGGGCATTGTTCTTCTTCGCATAATGGGCTATCTCCATGACATCATAGACGGGCACCCTGTCGGGAATGATGACGGCGAGCCTGACGCCGGCGTCAAAGGCCTCGAGGACGGCATCCCGCACGAGGGGCGCGGGAACGAAGATGACGCTTATATCTATTGTCCCTTTTTCCCTGACCACTTCTTTCACCGTATCGTAGACCGGGATTTCATGGACCACCTGCCCCCCCTTACCGGGAGTGCAGCCGGCAACGACAGAGGTCCCGTACTCGATCATCAGCTTTGCGCGGGCCATCCCTTCGCGGCCCGTGATTCCCTGGATCAGCACTTTTTTGTGTTCATCAATCAGGATTGCCATGTCATCTGCCCTCCCCCCTGTATTCCTCCAGGCCAGGGATGGGGAGATCTATGCGAGCCCCGCCTTTTCCCCTGTCCAGGCACTCAAGCTCACAGGCCAGGCACTCGATGCATTTTCCCTTTGCCGCCTCTTCGGCGGTGATGGCAAGAACGGGTCTCCCCTCTTCCAGCTTCAGGATCTTCGGGATGCATTCCTCGCTGCACGCTTTGCTCTCACAGGCCCCGCATCTTGTGTAGTCAAAGGAGACCTCTCCCCCTGTCACCGTTTTAAAGCTGTAGGACTTTACGGTTTCGGCGGCACGCTCCGGCTTCACCGGCGATTCGGGCTTTTCCCTCTCAGCAGTGAGGGCTTTCAGGCGCCCGGCACAGGTGACGGCAGAGGTGTCCTTGCCGTAGCACTCGACGGGCACCGCGAGGCGCGGGCCGAAGCGGGAAAAGAGCTCCATCGCCTTTTCCTCCTGGTTGCCCCCCAGGCGGATCACCGCCGGGACCTGGAGGTTATCCTCCATGAATGCCTTCAAGAGGCCCCTGGCGGAATGAAACTGCTCCTGGCTCGCCACGCCGGAGCCTGAGCCGAAATATCCCACTATGTGCCTCTGAGAGAGAATGATCTTCGCGGCGCGGTACACCTTCGAGGCGGGGGGATTGCCGCTCGTATCGCAGAAATTGGCAATTTTGAAGCCAGCAGCCAGCACGGCATCCATGCTCATCATGGAGCCGCCGCCGCCGGCGCCGTGAAAGCCCACGTAATTCTCCTCCCTGCTGAAATCCCTTTCGAGCTGGATGAAATAGAAGGTGCCCCGGTAATCTCCCTTCTCGACATTGAAGGCGATTTTATCAAGCGCCGAAGGGGGATTGGAAAGATCGCGCGCGATCTCGATGCCGCAGTCGGGGTGCCTGAAGACTGCATAGTCATCAAGCGCCATGTGGCAGTCCGCCGCATAGAGCCTGCCGTCTGAAGCCAGCACGAGGGGATTTATCTCGGCCGAGCGCATCTCGTAACTCCTGCACAGCCTGTAGAGCTTCACGAGAAGGGATGCCAGGTCCACCTGGAGCTTCCCGGAGATTCCTGTCTCCCTCACAAGGTCCCTGGCTTTGAACTCTTCAAGCCCCTCGATGATATCTATGGGATATTTCACCACCTTATCGGGGTGGAGGGCGGCAATCTCCTCGATTCCCGTACCCCCCACGGAGCTGAAAAGGAGAAGGGGCTGCTTGCCGTTATCGTCGATGATGACGCCCGCGTAAAAC
Organism: Candidatus Eremiobacterota bacterium; assembly: GCA_031082125.1. Classification (NCBI taxonomy): domain Bacteria; kingdom Bacillati; phylum Vulcanimicrobiota; species Vulcanimicrobiota bacterium. Next base: position 110,844 of record JAVHLM010000021.1, on the reverse strand, counting down.
TCCCTGGCGATATCGAGCTTCTCCTCCACCCTCACCTCTGTGACGGTGAACCCCTTGATGGTGCTTCCAAGAATGGCCGAGGCGGCAGCCCTGGCCTCTTCAGCCGAGCCCGCGAATTTTATCCCTCCCGACTGGGCCCTCCCGGTAGTCCAGGTCTGCGCCTTGATGACGACAGGCTTCTGCAGTTTTTCAAAAATTATTGCGGCTTCCTCCGCTGTCCCTGCAGTGCTCCCTTCAGGCACATTGATGGAGAAGGCTCCCAGGAGGCTCTTTCCCTGATGCTCGAATATCCGTGCCATTATATCACTCCCCGCTTGGTGAATTATCGATGGATTCCGGGGGTTCTCCCGGCGGCTCTATGCCAAAAGCTCTGCCGTTCTCTCTTCGAAGAGGATCCCCAGATCCTGAAGTTCCGCGAGCACGGGCTCATAGAACTCCTTCTGCACAGGGATATGGACGCCCGTGAGGGACACCTCCCCGTCCAGGATCATCCGGGAGGCGATGGCCGCCGGCAGGCTCACGGTGCGGGCCATCGCAGAATCCCCATGGGGAATGCCGTAATCGATGAGGGTGCTGAAGCGCCTCTCGCTTCTCTTTTCCGAGGGGTACTCGACGGTGACCTCGTGCTGCAGGACCACCATGTCCCTTTCCCCTTTTTCATACTTGAGCTTCTCATTGAGCCTGTGGCTCAGCACGTCGAGAGCGCAGGCCTCCTGAAGCGGTATCATGTCGCTTCCCAGGAAGCCGAGCCACTCGAGCTTCTGTATCAGCAGGGAATCCTTTGAAATCTTGAGGCGCGAGGCCATCTCTTTTTCAACATGCTCCTCCGTCACTCCCAGCAATTCTGCCATAAATTGGCGGTAAGTCTTTCCCGGGAGGTCATGGAGCTTTTCCTCGTCAAGGAGGCCCAGGTCCACTATCTGCTTCCAGCTCTCGCAATGGGTCTTGTTCCTCAGGGTGCCCCGGAACATTGTCTTCATGCCGGTGAGGTTATAGGTCGCAAGATAGCTCATGGAATCCCTGTTCGGGTACCCCTCGAACTCTCCAAGGCCAGGGATGACCACCTTTTCGCAGTTGAGGAAGAGATCTTCAGAGGAGACCTTCACTTCCTTTCCGTCGCGGAGAAAATGCGCAGGCCTTTTTGCCGCGAGCAATACCGCCCTGGGGCTCCAGGAAAACTTGTAGCCGAAGGGGTTGGTGTTGGCTTCAGGGGCGGGGAGCCCTCCGCAGTAAGAGATAAAGCCGGTGATGCGGCCTCCTTTCCCGGCGGCCTCGTCAAAGAGCTTCATCGCTGTCATGTGATCGATGCCGGGATCGAGGCCCATCTCGTTCAGGAACAGGAGCCCTGCCTGCCGGGCCTCATCATGAAGCGCCGCCATGCCGGGGCTCACATAGGACGTGGTCACCAGGGGCTTGCCGGCCTCGAGGCATTGCTCCGCCACGATGAGATGGTGCACGGCGGGCAGGAGGCTTATCACCAGATCCGCTTCCTGCACGGCCTTTTTAAGGCCCCCGGCATCTGCCAGCGCATCGAGGGCCAGCGCCCTGCCCCGGGGGTGGCCTTCGATGAGATCGTCGGCCTTTTTTACGGTACGGGTGGCAATGATGACTTCATGACCTGTCTTTTCGAAGAAATATCTCACCAGGGGCTTTGCGACAAGCCCTGCTCCCAGGAGAAGCACTTTTTTCTTCATAGGGCGGCGACCTCCGGAATTTAATTATTGCATTCAATGGGATTTTTCTTTGAGGAAATCTTCCATATGACGGTATGCCTCGGTAAACTCGCCCTTGTAGAGGATTAATGCCTTCTTCACCGGGAGGGGAAGCTCACAACCTTCGACGGGCCCTTCATAGTCTGCCCTTGCAAGGTGAGGCACCCAGGCAAGGAGCACTTCCCCGAACATCCTCGATGATTCGACGGGGAGCTCGCAGGGAAGGTTATCCACTGCAAGGACGACGGGCCCCCTGCCCTCCCATCCGTCGGTGGCCTCTCCTGTCTCAGGGTTGTAGACGAACACGGGGCTGCTCGGGGTGGTGTACTTGACGGTGGCTTCAATCGCTCCATCGACATCGCAGGAAATATCGCCGATAACCCTCAGGCGAGGCGTTTTCTCACTTTCATAAAGATCCTTCATATCCTTTTTCGTGATGAGCTTGGGATACCGGGGCTCCCAGTAGATGCAGTTTGCGATGACCGTAAGAGAGGGAAGGAAGCGGGAGAAGCGGGAGCGGTAGTGCTCCGGGGAGCGGTAATAATCCTGCAGGTCGAATGAGCGGTCGGGCCACACGGGCTCGACGGTATTCTCTTCCCTGAACACTGTCTTGAAGAGGATATTCGGCAGAAGACTGGCCCTTTCGAAGAGACTGGGAAGGTGAGAAGGGGGGATCTCCTGCACCGGGAGGAGATCGTAGATCTCCTGGGCACCCTGCGATACCCTTCCGTAGCCTGTAAAACCGCACACCAGGGGGACAAGGCTCTCCGGCAGGCCATCCCGTCCTATCAGATCGGCGATTCTGATAATAGCTCTGCGGGCTTCCTCAAGATTTGCATACTTGTGGGCAGGCAGAATCTGCTTGAAGGGCGTGTCCATTCCCTCCCACAGAAGGCGCTGGCCCAGAGCCCACAGCATGTCAATCATCCCGGCAAGCCCCGCGTAATATCCGAAGAATATGAGCCTCCGGTCATTCTCGTCCTTGATAAGCTCAAAATCAATGACCTGGCAGCGGAGCTCCCTGAGCCTCCGGAGCATGGGCATATTATGGGACTGGCCCTTGATGGTGTGGGAGAAGAAAATATAGGTAGTTCTCTCATGAAGGAGGGAAGGAGGTATCTCTTTAATCCCAATGACCACAGAGCAACGGGAGAGGTCTTCATCGATGGTGGCTCCCGCCTTCCCGTATGCCTCATCGGGAAATACGCGGATCGGCGAGGGTTGAACGATGACCTCCAGGCCGTCCTTTTCAATCAGATGCTGGATCTGCTCGGGAGACAGGGGCGCCCGCCGCTCCCACTGGTTCTTGTCTTCGCGCCGGATCCCGATCTTATGCTTCATAAATGCTCCTGGCGATGGGATTACTGGGCATCAGAACATTACCCCGTGGAAGGATTTTTCTCTCTTTATGATATGGTGGTAAATTTTCTGATGATTTTTAATTCATTAAAGGCTCCCGGAAATCCTTTTTCCCTGCGAGCCTGCTCAGCGGGAGGGATAAGGAGAGGGCCGGCGAACTACTTTATGGAGCTCTCATCACGGTCGTGAGGAAGTTCCGCGCCACCCGGGCTTTTCCATAAAACAACGGCAGTATTTTTACAAATCGGCAATAAAAAGAGCAATCTGGCAACAATTTGATTTTTATTCAAGCAAAGGGGGCTGCCGTTTACAGAACGTTAACATTTCGTTCTTATTCCGGTAATATATCAGAAGCAAAATGGCAACATCCCGGAAAAGAGGAAATATTTCAGGGAGATCAGAGGTATGAGAGGGAGGGAGAAAAAACACTCCCCCATGAAAGGAGATGACTCTCGTGAAAAAAGCAGCGCTCACTGTGACAGCAGGTATTCTTCTCTTTCTGCTCGCATGGGTGCCATGCGGGGCCATGACGCAGGACGGAGCCTGTCAGGGGTCGGAGGCTGACCTCGCTTCCAGATACAGCGGCTTCGGCTTCAATCTCTACCCTGAGGTGCTCAAAGCTGAGAAGGGAAAAAATGTCTTCATCTCGCCGGCAAGCATCGCCATAGCCCTCGCAATGACTTACAACGGTGCGGCCAGGGAGACGCAGAGCGAAATGGCAGATGTCCTCGGCCTCAAAGGCCTGGGCATAGACAAGGTCAACGAGGAGAACAGGAAGCTCCTGGACGACCTTCGGAAGGCCGATCCTTCCGTGACCCTCGAGATTGCCAACTCCCTCTGGGCACGGAAGGGCCTTACCCTCAAGCCGGAGTTCGTGAAAAGAAACAAGGAGTTTTTCGGCGCCGAGGTGAGCAATGAGCTTGTGGCCTCGGCGATCAACGCCTGGGTCTCGAAGAGCACCAAGGGAAAAATCACGTCAATCATCGACCGTATAGAGAATGACGTCATCCTTATCCTTGTCAATGCCATATATTTTAAAGGCACATGGACGGCAAAATTTGACAAGGCCCTCACGAAGCCCATGGATTTCGCCACGGCAAGAGGCGCCAAAAAGGTGCCTATGATGATGCAGAAGGGAAAATACCTCTATTACAGCGACAGGGCTTTCCAGGCAGTGGCCCTTCCTTACGGGAACAAGAGGTTCTTCATGTATGTCTTCCTGCCTTCAGAGCAATCTACGCTCGGGGAGTTTCATGGCGCCCTTACCTTCGAGAACTGGAGCGAATGGACCCACAGCCTGAAGTCGGCCCAGGGCACCCTCTTCATCCCCCGCTTCAAATGTGAATATTCCACCGCCCTCAACGATTCCCTCAAAGCCCTCGGCATGAAGAAGGCCTTCGGCGCCAATGCTGATTTTTCCGAAATGGTGAGCGGAAAGGCTTTTATATCCAAGGTGATCCACAAAACCTTCGTCGAGGTGAACGAGGAGGGAACTGAAGCGGCTGCCGTCACTGCCGTCCTGGTGGCCAGGGGCGCGCCGATGGGAGAAGAAAAGCCCTTCGTGTTCAAGGCAGACAGGCCCTTCTTCTTCGCGATTGTGGACAGAAAAACCCAGATGCCCCTCTTTATGGGATCCATTGTGAACCCGTAACAGAGGAAAGGGAGCCGTCAAAAAAGAAAAGAGAGGAGCAGCGCGGCATGCCTGCTCCTCCTGCTTTACCGCGCCACCGGTGGAAAACCGCATGAAATACTCATTTCAGGAGAACGACAATGGAAATGATCAATCTCTACTCAGACACGCAGACCCTGCCCACGGAGGAGATGTATGACGCGATGCGCCGCGCCCCTCTCGGCGATGACATGATGGGTATGGATCCCACGGTGAATGAGCTTGAAGAGAGGGCCTCGGCCCTCTTCGGCAAGGAGGCCGCCCTTTTCGTCACCTCGGGGACCATGGGAAACCTCTGCGGCCTGATGGCCCTCGCAGGCCCCGGCGACGAGGTTATCATCGACCCCGAGAGCCATATCTGGTTCTACGAGGCCGGGGCATTCTGCTCCATGGCAGGCCTTACTCCGCGGCCCGTGCCGTCCCGGGTAGGACTGCTGGACCCTGCCGAGGTGAAGGGCGCCATCAGGCCCCGTAACCTCCACATGCCCACCCCAAGGGTTCTCTGCCTCGAGAATACCCACAACAGGGGCCAGGGTCGCGTCACCCCCCTTGAGCTCCACAGGGCCCTCTGCGAAACTGCCCACCAGGAGGGCCTTGCAGTCCACCTGGACGGCGCCCGGATCTTCAACGCCCAGGTCGCCACGGGAGTCCCCGCGGCGGAATACGCTAAGACCGTTGAATCCCTGACCTTCTGCCTCAGCAAGGGCCTGAGCTGCCCCGTGGGCTCCCTCGTCGTAGGCGACAGGCCTTTTATCGAGAGGGCGCGGCGCGTGCGAAAGAGGCTCGGAGGCGCCATGCGCCAGGCAGGCATCCTGGCGGCCTGCGGAATCGTGGCCCTCTCCACGATGATAGAGAGGCTCTCAAAAGATCATGCCAACGCGAAGCTTCTTGCCGGAGGCCTGGCGCGCCTGCCCGGCTTTTCCATCGACATGGAGCGGGTAGAGACAAACATGGTGTACGTGGATATCAGCGGGACAGGTATTCCTGCGAAGAATCTTGCGGAAAAGCTGAAGGAAAAAGGCGTGATGGCATCGGTGACCGCTCACTCCATGCTCCGCTTTGTCACGCACCGCCATATCACAGGGGAGCTCGTGAAAGAGGCCGTCGCGAGGGCTGAGAAGATAATCCACGAGGAGTGCCGATGCCCATCATAACAGTGCAGGGCCTCTGCAAGTCCTTTTCCGTTACCCAGAAGGAGCCGGGCCTTGCAGGGAGCATAAAAACCCTTGTGAGGCCGAAGCGGAAAACAGTAGAGGCCGTGAAAGGCATCTCCTTTGAGCTTCCGAAGGGGGAGCTTCTTGCCTTCATCGGCCCCAACGGCGCGGGAAAATCGACAACCATCAAGATGCTCACAGGAATCCTTTACCCTACGGGCGGGGAAGCCAGGGTGATGGGCTTCACCCCCTGGAAGGATCAGAAGAAGATCGCCTGCCGCATAGGAAGCGTCTTCGGGCAGAAGCCCCAGCTCTGGTACCACCTCCCTCCCGGCGATACCTTCTCTCTCTTCGCGCGGATCTACGAGATTGAGAAGGGCATTTTCAAAAAGCGCCTCGCTTTCCTTGTGGAAGCTTTCGACATAGGAGATATTGTCACGACGCCCGTGAGGAAGCTCTCCCTGGGGCAGCGCATGAAGTGCGAGATCGTGGCCTCGCTCCTCCATGGGCCCGAGATCATCTTCCTGGACGAGCCCACGATAGGCCTTGACGTCGTGGCGAAGCAGCAGATCCGCGCCATCCTGAAAGGGCTCCACGAGAAGGAAGGGACCACCATATTTCTCACGAGCCACGATGCCGGCGACATCGAAAGCCTCTGCAAGCGCGTCATCATCATCAACCACGGTCAGGTGATATATGACAACAGGGTATCGGCCCTGAAGCGCCGCTACTTCAACCGCAAGATCATCAACGTGCGCTTTGCCGAGGCGCTTGAGGAGGGATTCAACGTCGAGGGCGCCGACGTGCTCAAGACCAGCGGGTACGGCGCCAAGATATCATTCATGACCGATGTGACGCCCGTGGAAAAAGTGATACAGCGCCTCATGAATGAGAGGACCGTAGCAGACATCACCATTGTGGACCCGCCTCTCGAGGAGATCATAAGGAGCATTTACGAGGCTCCCCCGCAGGAAAGGGGGGTTGAGGGCGATGACCGCAAGGATCTTCCGTGAGTTCGGGCGGTACGGCGCCATAGCCCTCATCAACGTGCAGAACAGCCTGGCCTACGGCGGGGAGCTCCTGCTGCGCAGCATCTTTATCCTGGTCATTCTTTATATATTCGTCCACCTCTGGAAGGCCACGTACCTTTCGGCGGGGGCGTCCAGAATCGAAGGGCTATCGATGGCGCAGACCCTCTGGTATCTCGTCGTCACCGAGTCCCTCATCATGAGCCGCTCCCCTTTCTCGGGAACCATCTCCGACGAGGTGAAGGAGGGGACCCTGGCCTACTCGATGAGCAGGCCCCTCAATTACCTCCTTTACCACTTTGCCTTCCAGGGAGGCGAGAGCCTCGTGAGGCTCACCATCAACCTTGTGATGGGCGGGCTCCTCATGACGGCCTTCGTGGGACCACCATCCCTCTCTCCCCTTTATATCGTTCCCTTCATCGTGTCGCTCATGTTGGCCTTTATCCTGGATTTCTGCCTTGAGGGGCTCATAGGGCTCATGGCTTTCTTTACCGAGGACATCACCGGGATCCAGCTCATTTACGGCAAGATTCTCTTTATCCTGGGGGGCCTTCTCTTCCCCCTGGACTTTTTCCCCCAGTGGCTCAGGCAGATAAGCCTGGCGCTCCCCTTCAACCTGGTCCTGTACGGCCCGGCAAAGCTCTTCGTGGACTTTTCCATGGCCCGGTGGTGGGCCCTTACCGCTTCCCAGTTATGCTGGATTGTCCTCATAGGTATTGCGCTGGCGGCGGCCTTTAAAAAAAGCCTGCGACACGTGGCTATCAACGGAGGATAGGAGTATGAATCGTTTGGCAGGAGAGCTGCGGTTCCTTCTCTCACTATGGAGGCTCAACATCTCCTCGGCGATGGAATACCGCGTGAGCTTCATCAGCCAGGCCCTTGGAATGATGGTGAACGACGCCATCATGTTCACCTTCTGGATCCTCTTCTTTCACCGCTTCTCAAAGATTGGCTCCTGGCAGCTCAAAGACATGCTCCTCCTCTTTTCCATTATCACCACCGCCTACGGAATCGCCCTGGGATTTTTCGGGAACTGCTCAAAGCTTGCCGACCACATCGCCAGGGGGCGCCTGGATTACTATCTCGTGCTCCCCAGAAACGTGCTTCTCCATATACTGGCGTCACGCTCACTCTTTTCGGCATGGGGCGACCTTGTGTTCGGGATCATCACCTTCATCATTGCAGGCCCCCACAGTGCAGAAGCATGGCTTCTCTGGGCCCTCACGTCCCTCTGCTCGGCGGCCATCATGGTCTCGGTGTTCTCCCTCTTCGGGAGCCTGAGCTTCTGGATGGGGAACGCGGCGCAGCTTGCGGCGCAGCTTTACAACTCGATCCTGGCCCTTGCCATGTACCCCGGCGACATTTACCAGGGCGGGGTCAAGTTCGTGGTCCTCACGGTGCTCCCCGCGGCCCTCATCGGGGCAGTCCCCCTTGACATCGTGAAGCACATGCGCTGGGAGAGCCTCCCCGGCCTTGCCCTGGCGAGCCTGGCCTTTATAATCCTTCTTTCCCTGGTTTTTTACAGGGGGCTCCGCCGCTATGAGTCAGGGAGCGCCATGAATGTGAATATTTAAGACGGTATAAAGCTTTGACGATTAGGAGGGACCATGGAGGAAAGGCATCATGACGGCACCCTGGAGTGGCTTGAAAGGATCCCCAAGGTGGAGCTCCACCTTCACCTTGAAGGGGCAATCCCCCTCGATACCCTCTGGACGCTCGTGGAAAAGTACGGCGGCACAGGCGATGTGCCCTCGCTCGGAGCCCTCAGGGAAAAGTTCGTCTACAGGAGCTTCCCGCAGTTCATTGCCACGTGGAGCTGGAAAAACAGCTTCATCAGAGAGTACGAGGACTTCACCCTCTTCTCGGAGGCAGTGGCCCGCCACCTTGCGGCGCAGGGCATAAGGTATGCCGAGTGTTTTTTCTCCCCCGGCGACTTCTCCCGCCGGAACCTCTCGACTTCTCTCATCGCCGAAGCCATAAGAGGGGGGCTTTCAAAAGTGCCGGAAATCGAGGTGGCCCTCATCGCCGACCTTGTGAGGGACTTCGGGCCCTGCCGCGGCGAGCGGACCCTGGACGAAGCGACAGAGGTGCGCCACCTGGGGATAATCGGCATCGGGATAGGCGGATCGGAGCAGCAGTATCCCCCTGAAGCCTTTACCCGCGTCTATAAAAAGGCGGAGCGCCTGGGCTTTCACACCACGGCCCATGCCGGGGAGGCCGCCGGGGCCCCGAGCATCTGGGGGGCTCTCAGGAGCCTTGGAGTGGAGAGGATAGGACACGGGACCCGCGCCTTTGAAGACGATGACCTTGTACGCTACCTCGGTGAGCGCCAGGTGCCCCTGGAGCTGTGCCCTCTCTCGAACGTGGCGACAGGCGTGGTAGCTTCGCTTGAAGAGCATCCCGTGGCCCGCTATTTCAGGCTGGGCCTCAAGGTGACCGTCAATACCGACGACCCCGCCATGTTCGGAACGTCTCTTGCAGGGGAATACAGGGCTCTCATGAGAGCTTTCGGCCTCACCAGGGAAGATATCAGGAAGCTCATCCTGAATGCCATAGAATCCTCGTGGTGCTCCCGCGGGGAGAAGGAGAAGCGCGCCGGGGAATTCTCCCTCCACCCCTCGTGGAAGGAAGAAAAGGGAGCCTGAGAGAATGAAGAGAGCCTGTGCATTGTTATGGAAAGAAAGAGAGAGGAACCCATGGAAGAAGAAAAGGAAACCATAGAGATTGACGTCAATGATTTTGCCGAGATGGCTCTCGCCGTGAGGGATCTTCTCGAGATGATGGAAGACATCCTGGAGCGGGAAGGCTATACCCTCGACGACTTCGAGGAGCCCGTCGAAGAGGATGAGGAGATCGTCGAAGAAGACGAGCCCGATCCTGATGACGAGGAGCCAGGGAAATAAAAAGGCACTCCCCTCAGGGGAGAGGCGGTAAGCTGTCAATGAATGTTTACAAGGAAGTGATTGCCCACGAGGTATTCCCGGCCATGGGATGCACCGAGCCCATCTCCCTGGCCTACGCGGGGAGCATTGCCGCCGAGGGTATTGAAGAGCCTTTTGAGAAGATAAGCTTCGTGGTGAACCAGGGGACCTACAAGAACGGCCTTGCGGTCACGGTGCCCAACACGGGTGGCAGGAAGGGGAACCTCATTGCCGGCACGCTGGGCTGCATCATCGGGGATCCCTCGAAAAAAATGGAGATCCTGAGCAAGGTGACAGAAGAGCAGCTTGCCCTGGCAGGCCGTCTGATAGAGGAGAAACGGGCTTCCATAAAAGTCCATCCCCGGTGCACCACCTTCTATGTAAAGGTCGATATGGAGACAGCCCACCACAGGAGCACTTGCATCATCGCCGGGAGCCACACGAATGTGGTCTACCTGGAGCGCGACGGCAGGGTCCTCATTGATGAAAAGGGCAATTCCTGCGAGCATAGCCATGCCCCTTACAAGGACGAGCTCAGCAAGCTCTCGATTGATGACCTTATCACCCTGGCGGAGGCAATCGATGAAGAAGACATGAGATACCTGTCGGAGGGTGTGGCAATGAACCTTGCCCTCTCCCAGGAAGGAGTCCACATCAAGAAGGTGGGCTCCTATCTGCTGGACCTTCTCACCAAGGGGTTCCTGCAGAACGATGTCTTCTCCTCGACAAAAATCCTTACCTCATGCGCCGTAGATGCCCGGATGGACGGGATGGCGAAGCCTGCCATGGCGAGCGGGGGAAGCGGCAACCAGGGGATCGTTGCCACCCTTGTCCCTTACAACGTGGGCAAGCACTTTTCCATTGACGAGAGGACCATTCTGAAAAGCATCGCCCTCTCACACCTTCTCAACGCCTACGTGAAGGTCTTCATCGGGGAGCTGGCTCCCATATGCGGGTGCGCCATAGCCGCGGGGATTGGCGCCACGGCGGCACTGGTCTACCAGAAGAACGGGAGGGACCTGGAGGGGATAACTACTGCCATCAACAACATGGTGAGCGACATAGGGGGAATGATCTGTGACGGCGCGAAAAGCGGCTGCGCCTTCAAGGTGGTGAGCTCCACAGATGCCGCAATCAGGGCCGCCTACCTGGGAATCCACCATTATGGCATCGACGGACTGGAGGGCTTCGTGGGGCACACGGCCGAGGAGACCATCCGCAACCTCACGCGCATCACCGAGATCGGCATGGAGCACATGGACGAGACAATCGTGGACATCATGAAAGAGAAAGACCGGGGCAAAAAATAAAAGGGGCCCGCGTGCCGCGAGCCCCTTCTCCATGCGCTCCTGCTAGGAATCCCCGTTCAGCGACTTCATCAGCGAGCTGAATATCTTTGAGCCCGTGACAAGGTTCGGAGGGAATCTGTTACCCCCTTCGTCATCGGATGCCCCGACCGACGATGCATCAATCCCCTGGTCAATGACGCCGCCGCTCCCTGACGGGGCCACTGTTGACCCCCCTCCGCTCACGTCCTCGAAATCCCCGAGATTCACCGTGACTGAATCGTCAGCTTCCTCTATAGAGGCCTCGCCGGTGCCCCTGGCCTGCTGCGGGCCTTCGGTGGGAGCTGTCTCGGTGACTGCCGGCGCTGACGCCAGTCCATCGCCCGCAGGTGCTGCTCCCATAAGTCCCTCTGCAGCAGTCCCGCCCTGGGGCTTGCCGCCCTGCATGACGCCCATCATGTCGCCGGAGGCGCCCATCTGAGCCAGGTTGGATGACCCTGTTCCTGTGGTGGGCTGGACCTGCTGCGTCTGCTGAGGCGCCTTGCCATAGTTCATCACGCCCATCATATCGCCGCTCGACGCTATCTGCCCGAGGTTCTGCAGACTCTGCTGGCCCTGCTGCCCCTGCTGGCCCTGGTTGTTCACGCCGTTCTGGTTCTGCTGGTTCTGGCCCATCTGGGCCATCAGGTCCCAGGGGGACTTGATGCCCATGGCCTCCATCTCTTTCCTGAGCTGCTCCGGCGTCTTGGGAGGCTGGCCCATTATCGGCATGCCGCCGCCCATCGAGGGCATCCCGCCGCCGCCGCCGCCGCTGCCTTTACTGCCGCCGCCGCCGCTGTTTCCTCCGCCTGATGACGGTGAACCACCGCCGCTCTGGCTTCCTCAGCCACCGCCCGGCTGCTGACCCGGTGGTTTTACCGGCTGCGTGCCGGGCTGCGTGCCGGGCTGTGTCCCGGGCTGCGTGCCGGGCTGCGTGCCGGGCTGCGTGCCGGGCTGCGTGCCGGGCTGTGTGCCGGGCTGTGTGCCGGGCTGCGTGCCAGTGCCGGGCTGCTGACCCTGGGTAGGCTTGACTTTCTCGGCAGCCTCGTTGAGCTTCTGCTCGTTCTGCCCCGCCGTGTTCTCGTTGGCCTTGTTCTTCTCAGCGGCGTTCTGGTTTGCCGCCTGGTCTCCGGCGGCCTGCTTGGCCTTTTCAGCGTTGTCCTGGATACCCTGGTTGGTATTTTCAAGGTCTTTCTGATCCTGACCCAGATTCTGCTTGCCCGTCTCTTCGGTCTGTTTGCCCTGGTCCTCGGTCTGCTTGCCCTGAGTTTCAGTCTGCTTGCCCTTGTCCTCAGTCTGCTTGCCCTTGTCCTCAGTCTGCTTGCCCTGGGTCTCGGTCTGCTTGCCCTTGTCCTCCTGCTGCTTGCCTTGCTGCTCCGTCTGCTTGCCCTGCTGATCCTGCTGCTGGCCCTGGGTCTTCTGCTGCTCGCCCTGCTGCACCATCTGCTCGCCCTGGGCCTGCTGGGCTCCGCCCCCTTCGGGATCTGCCGCGGCGGCAGCCTTCATCGACTCGCCCTGGGACTTCTGCTGCTCGCCGGACTGCTCCTGCTGCTTTCCGGCCTGCTGCTGCTGCTTGCCCGTCTGCTGCTGCTGCTTGCCCTGGGTCTGCTCCTGCTTTCCAGCCTGTTGCTGCTGCTTGCCCTGGGCCTTCTCCTGCTTGCCGGTCTCCTGCTCCTGCTTGCCCTCCTTCTGGGTTTCCTTGCCTTCCTTCTGCTGGTCCTGGCCGTCCTTGATATTGTTTTTATCGTCGTTGACCGCCTGCTCCTGCGTGGGCTTCTCGCCCTCGAGCTGAGACTTCGTATCCTGGGCGTCCTGCTTCTGCTTGCCTGCTTCCTGGGCCTTTGCCTGGTTCTCGGCGCCGTCCTGTTTCTGGCCGTCCTTGATGTCGCCCTGCTTGGCGCCCTCGGCCTTGAGCTTCGCCTCGGCATTGGGATCGTTCTTGTCGGCCTTTACCTGGTTGTTTCCCTGCTGGGGGTTGGACTCCTTAGGCGCCCCGGCACCCTTGTCATCGCATTTTCCGCCGCCGCCCTTGCTCCCGCCGCCGCCGCCTTTGTCGCCGCCCCCCTTGAGGCCTTTCAGGAGGTTCCCTATCCCCGACATGATGCCGTTTGCGAGCTGCCCGGCAGCGGCTGCCTTCTGGGCGTTGGCCATCTGCTTCATCATGTCCTCATTCTGTTTCTGCGCGGCGTTCATGTAGTTCTGGAGGTCCTGGTTCTGCTGATCAGGGTTGATTCCATTCTGGTTCAGGAGGTTCTTGGCATCATCAAGCATGTTCGTGCCCTGCTGGCCCTGCAGGCCCCCCTCGTCCTGGAGATCGGGCGACACCTGGAAGCCGTCCACGAACTTGGGTATTCCCATCAGCGATGTAGAATCGCCTGCTCCCGTCGGCTTTCCTCCCTGCTGCCCGAGCTTCTGGAGATCAGCCTGCGTAACCTGCCCACTCTGACCTATCCCTTTTATCCCGTCCATCGTGACACCCCCTGTTATTCTATTGCAATTCCCCGGAATTTTTCCTTTGCTGTACCATGTATTTCACCTCATCTGGTTTTCATGTAAATGGGATTTTTGTAAAATAAATATGAAAAGTGGAAGCTTTTTATTAAAATAATTAACATTCTGTTTACAAGACCCTCACTTTGTGAACAAATCCGCCGGAAATGTTTAAATTTTGTTAACAAGGACAGGCTGTTGAGAGAATCAGGGGGGGACGGCGCATTGACAGAATGCCATTGCTCCCCATAGAATCGCTGCTATAAAAAGAAAGGACATCCTTGCTCGCACAGTGTTAATCTCCAGGATTTCTGCTTATAGAGATCCCAGCAGGCCCTGATAGGCCTCCGTCTCGCTTATCGGCGGGAATTGATCGCCCTCCTTGATCTCTTTTTTCTCCCAGGCCTGCCTGATTCTCTCATGAAACTCTTCGTCATAGCATTGGAGTGAGGATCTGAGGCCTTCCTCGGTGAACAGCACCTTCGATTCCCATTCCTCAGCGGTGCCTTCCACCTTGTGCCAGAAGTAATCTGAATTGTATGACAGAAGCCTCTCAAGTGCCCCTTCCTTCCAGTGCTCGTAATGAAAGGCGCCTACATTTTCCTGAACGCCTGTATAGATCGCTTCGCCTGTCATGAGGGAATAATGCCTGCACTCATTGCCGCTGAAATCCAGCAGGTCCTCATTGCGGTGCAGAAGGACATAGGTGCCGGCCGGGGCCTCCATCAAAGAGAGACCTTTATGCTCTTCCATAAAGCGGGGATCAGGCGCGCGCTCTGTCCTTCTTACATAGTATTCCTCGAATCTCCCGGACATATGCTTTTCCTCCCGCAGGTTCTGTCTGCTCTCTGTCACCCTGGTATCAGTGCCACGCTCCTCTACCAGTGCCTCTCCCTCCCTGGCCTCAGGGCGCTCATACGACTTCTGCAAGCCCGCCTTTCATCCCTCTTGATTCTCCGGATCCTGACCCTGAACTCCGTCAATGAGCGAGGCTTTAGACTTTCACTGCCGCTTCCCGTAGAGGATCAGCGTCCTGAAATCCCTCTCCACATCAAAATATGCTTGAAAGGCATCCAGATAGGGACTTCCGGTTGCATCAAGGCCGTTTATCGTTTCCACGACAATCCGGTGAAGAGGCTGAAAGGAACGTGTCATCAGGCGCCGGAGCGGCGAAAGAAGCTCCTCGAGATCGGGATTATCAGGCTTCACTTTAAAGGTAAGGGAAGCGCCGTTCCGCTCCGATACCAGGGCAAGTTCCGTGCCGCGGTAAACGCAGTGGGTGCCGGGGAGACGCTTCGGCAGCCGCCCTTTCAGCGCGTCAAGCTGAAGGCCGCATATCGACACGGGATCCATGGCGTTGACAGAGTAAAGAGCCCTGCCGGGCAGCTCTCTTTTCAGCATCCTGAAGGCATGGGGCGCCATGAACTGGGGTCCCGGAATCCCGTTGAAAAAGCACCCCGCGAGGACCTCGCCTGAAAGCTCCATCAGGCGGAGAGTGCGGAAGAGGGCTGGCCACCTGAAGGCAGGGAGCTCTTTTGCGAGGAGCTCACGGAACAGGATGCCGTAACGGTCAAGCAGAAGCCTTACGCGCTCCTTGTGCTGCTCCTCAAGATCAAGCAGGTCTCCGGGAAGCCCCTCTCTCCCGAGGCGGTACCAGTTCCCGGCTGATCTTCCCGCGGCCTTCCTCTCCTTTGCTGCTCCCATGCCCCTGCGGCGGTGCCCTCTTCCCCTTCGCCCCTCATCATGGGAAGCTTCAGGAGGCCCGGGATACCTGAAGCCCGTTTCAATACCGCGGCGGAGGGCGATGAAAGTGTCATTGGTGACCTGCCCTTTCCATACCGCATCCCAGAGCCTCGCGGCAAGCGTTTCCGGATCGTACCCTGAAATCCGCACAAGCGACGGAAAATCAGCGCGCCGTTCATTGTCAGGGAGGAGGCTCTCAAAGCCCGGCGCCCCCTTCCCCCGGGCAGAGAGTTCCCGGCCTTCCCCGGCCTCTCCCCGGCTCCCTGCAAGATCGGTGTCTCCCTGGAAGGAGAAGGCAATGTGCTCCGGTTTTGTGCCAATCCACCGCACCTCGCCCTCTGCCATCAGGGTGTCAAGCCACGAGGGGCTGTAAAGAGGAAAGCGGGCGGGAAAGATCTCCGACTCCCACAGCGCGGCAGAGAGGGGATACCAGGTGAGCTGTTCAAGGGCATTGTACAAGCCATCAATATCATTCCTTGGCATGGTGAGGCCATGGTAATGGGCAAGAAAAAGGGGAAGCATTTCGAGGCCGAGAGGCTCAAAGACCGGCACTGCGGCGGCCCGGCTCATCCTGAGGAGGGCCTCGAAATTTCCGCTTTCGCAGACCAGCTCCCTGTCGTCGCCGGCGATGAGCCTCCCGGTGATGATCTTCTGCTCATCGGCAAGCTCCCCGAGCATGGGCTCCGGATTCCCTGTTCCCAGCGAGGACCCGATGAATGCCGACGGCCTGGGGCCGTAGAACTGCAGCCATTCACCCAGCACTGCCGAGGATATCCCTTCGGAGGAGCCTGCCCCGGCGGGCTTATATCCCGGTACCGCGGCCTCAATGTCAGGGAAGCTTCCCTCTTCGTCATAAGGCTTTATCGTTGCCGGTGATCCCTCTTTATACAGGGTCTCCATTATCCGCGGGAGCTCTTCCCGGGCGGCAATCAGCGGTTGGTGCGCCCCCCTGAGGCACACCTTTGCAAGTTTGCGGGCAACCGCAACGGTAATGTCGGAGGGGCTTATCCCATGATCCCTTTTTACGGCATCCTGAAGGGCATTCCATTCATCTTCAGGGATAAGAAGCCTCTCTTTCACCCATTCGAGCAAATCCCTCGGCGTGGCAGGTGAATAGCCCGGAAAGAGCCTCTGGCGCTTCCTTTCATAGAGGCTCACAATTTCAGCAGGCACGGCAGGGCGGAAGCCAGGCGAGAACACCACGGATTTTATCAGGTCCTCCCGCAGGCCCGATGGCCCGCCGGGGGCCGGCAGATCTTCCCTGTACATGTATATATTGATCTGCTCCCATGTGACGGCCTGGGCGAAGGGGCTCCCATGGGCCATCGTGACTTCCGTCCACCCGATAACTCCTGCTTCAAGCTCCGCGAGGACCTTCGAGAGGCTTTCCATGTCGAACTCATCATTGATGCACGACCGCCAGGTCTCGAGCATGACGGGGAAATCATCAAAGTGCCTGACAGCGTTCAGCAGCGTCTGTGAGCGGAGCCTCGAGAGCCACAGGGGCATCCGCTGGTTCATTCTGAAAGGGGTTATCAGAAGAGCCCGCCGGGCAGACTCCCTGAACCTGGCGCAGAAAAAGCCCGAGCTCTCAAGCTGCCTGCGAAGGAGCGGCAGGAGGGTCCCTCCGCTCACCAGGGCGAGGATCTCATCACCGCTTACTTCATGAGTCGAGATGATGATGACAGAATCGTCGGACGCGTGGACCTCCGGTTTATAGGCGAACTGTTCAATCCACGCGGCCTGGAGTGCCAGGGCATAGGGCCTGTTGACACGGCCTCCCCACAGGGTGTGGAGCACGATCTGACTCACAGGGGGCCTGTCTGGCCCCGAATTCACCTGCTCTATCAGTATATGGTGGCGGTGGGGAAGATCGCGCCCCGTGGCCTCACGCTGACGCATGAGGAAGGCAATCAATTCCCGGGCCGCGCAGTCGTCCATGAAATGATTCTTTTTCAGCTCATCACTGAATTCAGCGAGGCTCCCCCTCTTGAGGCGGGCCTCGGCCTCCTCGAGAAACTCCCCGATCCTCGCTGAAAAGTGGAAATCACGCCCGTAGTGCTCTCCTTTCCAGAAGGGCGGCAGGGGTCCCGAGACTTTTGAAGGCTGGACGAAGACATCGTTGTGGGTGATCCGCTCCACCTTCCAGCTCTGGGTCCCCAGCGTGAAAATGCTCCCCTCGGGGTTCTCCCACACGAACTCCTCGTCGAGCTCGCCGAGGAGCGCGCCTGTATCACTTTGCCGCATATGGAAATAGCCGCGGTCAGGGATCACCCCGCCGCAGCGGTACACGACCTTAATAGCCCCCTCCCTCGCGGTGACGGTGTTGTCGAGCCTGTCGATGGAGACACGGGGTGCAAGCTCCCTGATCCTGCTCTTCTGATAGCGGCCTGCGAGCATCTCCAGCACGCTGTTGAATACTTCCCTGCCGAGGCGCCGGTAAGAGAAGCAGGTCCTTATCTGGGCAAAGAGCTCATCGATGTCCCATGGCTCCATTGCGGTCATCGAGATGAGGATCTGAGCGAGCACATCAAGAGGACATTCTACAGGTGCCAGGGATTCAATATCATGTTCCATGACCGCTCTGGTGAGCACTGCCGCGCTGACGAAATCGTGGGAATTGACGGGAACGAGCCTGCCGCGGCTCACCTCGCCCACCTGGTGCCCCGCCCTCCCCAGCCGCTGCACTGCCGACGAGATGGAAAAGGGTGACTGGATCAGGATCACCTCGTCAAGTGAGCCGATATCGATCCCCATCTCCAGGGAGCTTGTCGCCACTATCGCTTTGAGATCGCCGGCTTTCAGCTTCTGCTCCACCACTTCCCTTATTTCCCGCGAGAGAGAGCCGTGGTGGGCATAGGCAAGGCTTCCTTCGCAGTTTATCGCGAGGGTCATCTTCTCAGCGAGCCTTCTGCTGTTGGTAAAGAGAAGGGTGGAGCGGTTGCGCGCGATCCTCTCCCTGAAGGCATCGGCAAAGGGCTGCCAGAAATTTTCCCTGTCCCTGTCGAGAGCGGCTTTCTCGGGGAAATGGACAGAGAGATCGTACTTTTTTCTCATGCCGGAGCTTATGATTGTTACCGGACGGGCCTCATAACGGGGTTCCGCGCCGTCCATGGAGAGCGAGTATCCTCCTATGAAAGCGGCGACTTTGTCAGCGGGCCTGATGGTGGCGGAGAGGGCGATGCGCTGGAATTCCCCCGACAGGCGCACCAGCCGCTCCACGGCCGTCATAAGGTAAGCTCCCCTCCTGGTGGCAAAAAGGGCATGGATTTCGTCGAGTATCACCGTCGAAAGGCTCCCGAGGACCGTGCGGCCCCCGGCGGAGCTCAGCATGAGGTTCAGGCTCTCGGGGGTGGTGATCAGCAGCTCGGGGGGATGGCGCTGTAAGCGGCGCCTTTCCTCCTGGGGCGTGTCCCCGCTCCGGGTGAGGACCCTTATCCCGGGAAAGGGCTCCCCCTCTTTCTCGAAGAGATCTCTGAGCTCTCCGAGAGGCGTCATCAGGTTCCGCCTTATGTCATTGTTCAGGGCTTTCAGCGGTGAGACATAGAGCACCGATGTGAAGCCCCCGCTGCTCTTCCCCGTGGCGAGGCGGTCAAGGGCCCAGAGAAAGGCCGTGAGAGTTTTCCCGCTTCCCGTGGGCGCCGTGATGAGGAGGTGGGAGCCCGAGGCAATCTGCGGCCAAGCGGCGGCCTGCACCTCCGTGGGAGTGCCGATTCTTTCGGAGAACCAGCAGGCCACAAGGGGGTGGAAGAGGGAGAGGGAAGACTGCTCTTTTTGCATGGTGCTCCAGGTCCTAGAACAGAGTGCCGCCTCATTGATTATAGCACAGGGGGCAAGATGGTGTGGCTGCTCCCTATGAGGGGAGAGCTTATCCTCCCTTTTCCTCACGACAGCCCTCCGTAATCTGATTGCCCGCCAGGAGGCTCCTCGCGGGATTTGAAGAGAGCTACAGATTCAGCCTGTAGCATCCTCTGTGTGTGGCGTCCTCCGTGTGCGGCGTCCTCCGTGTGCGGCTCTCCGGGACGTGATGGCAAGTGCAGCGTAAAGATCTCCTCAGTCCTGCCCCGGGCTAGAAAAGAGCCTGCCTCATTTCCCGGAGGACTCGGCAGGCTTTTATGTGAATCGGCCTTGTTTCCCATGTAGGTCCTCCGGGTGGGGGCAACGCCTTCGCGTGCAGGTTCGGAGGACCATATCGTGACTTTTGTATTCCTTTCTCTCTTCATCTTCTCTGATTTTATTATACGCGACAGGCTCTTCCGGGTCTGTGCCCTGCGGCACAGAGGGTGGAGGCGATCTTTCCGGAGGTCAGGCTCCAGGTGCGCAAGGGGTGAGTGCCCCCGATCCTCAAGGGGAGGGTAAATCTCTCTGGGGGGATATGCCAGAGGTTCAAAGGGCTTATGTATTGTGAAAGCCTGCAAACAAAATGTAGTGGTTCTGGGCAGGTACAAGGATTTTGCCCGCACCCATGGATTCATCATCTCACCCTGTCTGCCACGAAAGGCGAACCATGATGCATGGAAATCTCCCGGCGAAAAGCGGTGAAAGGGGGACAAAGAAAGATAGATACCGGGAAGCGCCGTGTCAGTTCGGGGAAAAGGGCGGGATATCGGGCAGAAAGCCCTGAGGCGGCAGGGGCAGAACCAGAGCCCTTCCTGCCCCGCTCCTTCGCTTTTTAGCTGCGCCCGAGAAACATCGAGGAAATAGTAATCGGCATAGGAGTCCTGGTGGTGCAGGTGCGCCCCTCGGTGCCGACTCCGGCGGCTTGATGTCATCTCGCTTTTCCCAGGGAGACATTGCAGTAAGAGCCGCATTATCTCAGGAATCCGCGACGGGGCAGCTTCATTTCCAGAAGTTCTTGTGGGGGGCGACCAGTTCGCCTTCCAGTTCCGGAAAGGGGCCTGCCACCAGGATGGGCTTTTGCCCCGCCTTGAAGATCGTGCGGCACGGCATGCTCATCGTGGGGTTGTTCTTGTTGGCGCCGGTCAGTTTCTTCAATGTGGTCTCCTCAACGCCATAGACCAGGTTTCCGATGTTGGCCCAATAGACGTTTCCGGCGCACATGACGCAAGGTTCGAAGGTCGTCACCAGGGTACATCCCCACAAGTAATCGGGGTTGTACTGCTCAAAGGCCCGCCGTGAGAGCTCTGTTTCGGCATGCTGGATCGTACTGAGGTTTCCCTGTTTCATCAGCACCCTCTCGCCATCCGGCGCCACAAGCACTGCGCCAAAGGGGTGGTGGCCGAATTCCGCCGTTTCCTTGGCGACTTCATTGGCCGTCCTCAGATGTTTCAGGATCTGCTGATGATTGAGGGGAAGACCCTTCAGTTCCGAAGGGGGGTTCCAGTTCCCGGATTCCGTCTTTTCCAGGGCAAGCACCCGATGGGCCGGCAAAGAGACTGTCGTCGCCAAAAGGACCGCTCCGGTCCTTGCCGCAGCCTTGAAAAAAACACGTCTTGACTCCTGCATGTTCTCGCCTCCATTGATAAGCCTGATTCCGCAGGCCGGCAAGGCGCCGGCACTGCCCGATATTCTCCAGGAGACCGTCGCGGTGAAGGCTCGGGTAATCCTCAATTCTCCCGGAGGTGAGAAAGCCTGGTCTCGACTGCCCCCGGCCCCCGCAGATAGTATACAAGAAATCTCCGGAAAAGTCCAGAAATCTCCCGGCGAAAAGCGGTGAAAGGGGGCAGATTCCCGGGAAGCCGGGAGGCGGTGCGTCAGAGCGGGGAACAGGAAGTGAATCTCCCGGGACTTTTCGAGATGCTTTCGAATAATTGTTCCGGGGCAGAACTCCATGCAAATCAAAACTCCTGCCCTCCGGAGTGAGTAATTATGGGCAGCCTTTTGGGAGGCAGGAGCAGCACGTCATCTGAAACTTACCTGCTCAGGGAGCTCACACACTGCTCGCAAGAGGAAACCGCAATGATGCCCTTGAGTGTATTGAAAAGGTGCTCCAGAGCAATCCTGCCTGCACCGAGGCACTGATGGTGAATGGAATTTGGCGGCTCCTCGATAACCATCCCTCTCAACGGCCCCGGCAGTATTGTATTTCTCTGTGATTCCAGGCAGGCCAGGCTTGAAGACGGGATCCTTTTCTGCCTCGAAAAGGTAAAGGAATGCATCTATTATCAGATATCGGATGTCCGGGACCTTAAAACCCATTACAGGCCTGAGATGTGGCTTACCGACGAAACAAAGGTCCTTTACATCCTTATGAATACCGGCAGGATTGCCGATTACTTTTTGTCGCCTTTCTGAACTGGGCCCAGGGAGGCAAGCTCACGGTGAAGAAGTTCGCGAGCCCTTAGGGAATCAGCTGCCGGCACAAGGAGCCGGGCTTTTTGCAAGATAATCAATTCGATAAGGAGGGTTTTGCAATGCGCTCTGCCAGAAGTGCATCAGTGATGCTTGTCCTGATGATTCTCTTTGTGTTCGCATTATCGGCTCCGGCGTCTTCTTCGGGGGAAGCTTACTTCCCCAACGGCGCGAGGCTCTCCGACTATTCCGGAAATGTCTATTATTCAAACGGGGCAAAAACCCGCACTTCATCGGGCGCCGCATACTACCGCAACGGGGCCAGTGCTTACGATACCTCGGGGAATTCATACTATCCCAACGGGAGCCGGCTCATGACGAGCTCCGGGAATGCTTATTACTCAAATGGCGCGATACTCCTTGACAGCTCGGGGAATGCCTATTATTCCAATGGCGCCAGGGCGATGACCTCTTCCGGGGATACCTATTACGAGAACGGGAGCAAGGCCGGCGGGCCCGTCACCATAAGGGTATCTCTTGGAATGGCCTGCGGCTCCGTCATAGTGAGACTCTCATGCGGAAGGGCGAGCGCCGTGCTGTTTCTGGACCTTGGCCATGACCGCTTCCTCTGCATAGATCTCGAGGACGGCTCCCACTGGTTACAATAGCGGATCATCCCGGGGCGGCATGATTCAGGAACAGGAGCGTATGGCTTGAGAATGCGGTAAAATTGTTATTTTCATTCCCTCTTTTCCTCCCGTGCCTCCCGGCCCTGCCGCAGGAGGCCTTTTTTCTGCGCTGGAGAGATTTTCAGGGGCTTCAGGCAAAAAAAATCGCACCACGGGTCTCTACGGCCCTCCAGACTACATCCGGCGATGGCCTTCAATAGCAGTAATGACAGGCATTTCTGCAGACGAACCTTTTGACATGACAGCCTCATTTTTGTATAATATTTATAGGGATTCAAACGTATCCAATCTGTCTTTAAAGATTCATGAAAGGAGGACTATTGTGAATACCGGCGTGATCCGAGAGTATCCCGGCTACGAGGCCGTCATGGAGGGCGGGCAGGTCTTCAGGGCTTGCCCCGGCCTCCCGCTGGTCACGTACGGCGCCGACGAGGTGCTCACGCGCTCCAACTGCCGGCACATATTCCGCGATCTCACCGCCGAGGTCCTGGACTGGAACCTCTGGTGCCTCTCCCAGGCTGGTGGCAAGCTTGATCTCCTCATCGGGGAGGCCCTTCTCTCCCTCAACGGGAAGCTCGAGAAGCTCGGCTATGTGCGTGTCGGCGATTTTGTGCGTGAGGAGCTGGGGATCTCTTCCAGGAGCGGCTATGAGCTGATGCGGAACGCGAAGGCCCTTCAGAAGCTCCCCCTCATCAGGGAGGCTCTCGAGAAGGGGCTTCTGCGCAAGAGCGCGCTGCGGTTCCTTTTCCAGGTCGTGACCCCTGAGACCGAGGCGGAGTGGCTCCGAAAAGCCATGGATTCCACTATCAGAGGACTAGAAGAGGAGGTGAAGCGTTGTAAAGCCGTGGGGAGCGGCATCAACGCATTCGTCGCCGGGGATGACGATGAAGAGGGCACAGAGAGCCTCGCCGTAAGCGCGCGGGTTCCTTTCTCCGTTGCCGCGAAGTGGGACCGGGCCCTCGAGGTCTTCCGCAGAATGGAGGAGGCGGAGCTCTCTTCGGAGTCTTTCGTGGAGGCCCTTCTTGCCGAGTTCGCCGCCTCGGCGCCACTCGATGGCATCGGGACCCAGGGCATAGAAAGCCAGGGCGCAGCTCTCTGCCGCCACATGGGGACAGCAGGCAGCGATGCAATCAATGCTCCCGGCACCATCGGGACAGAGAAGCCGGAGCTTCAGCGCCATTCCGGAATAGAGGAGAAAGCCCTTCTCGTGGGCGCCCTGGCAGGGGCAATCAGCTCCCTCGATGACGAGGCCTCCTTCGGCGAGCGGGACAAGGAACTGGCCCGCCAGGTCCACAAGGACCTCGAAGAGGTCTCTCATCTTTGGGAGTTTTTGCCATGGAAGCCTGTCGCGGTGGAGCTTCCTTCGGAGCTCGAAGCTCCCGGGCGCCACATGCTCCCCGAGGGCTCAGGCTCTTCAGCATCGGACAACGATAGCTCTGAGGGAGTCGCTCCCTGGGATGAGCTCCCCACCAGGGATACCATCGTTACTCCCGATGGCACCCGGGTGCGCCCTCCCGCCGATCCCTTCGAGACGGTCGCCCGCCTCCGGAAGATGGCTTCCCTGCGCCACTCCCTCTCGTTCTACCAGGGGCGCCTCCTTCGGACCCTCAACAATTTCGGCCTCTACAAGGACATGCTCTTCCTCTCCCTCGGGCATTACACCCGGGAGCGCCTCGGGATGTCCCGCAGCACCGCGTATTCTCTTATAAAAATGGAAAGGAGCTATCTTGAGTATCCCGATATGCTGGACCTTGTAGAGGTGGGGAAGCTCACCCCCGAGCAGGCGCGGCATCTTGCCAGGGTCTTTATTGAGGGGACCCGCGCCCATGGGGCATGGCTCTCCTATGCCCAGGAGGTCCCGGTGGCTACCCTCTTGCAGGCGGTCGATGGGTTCCTCCGCTTCGCGAAGAGGGCGGTCCACAAAAAGTGGGACATCCATCCCGAGGCCTTCGAGGTGGCCGTCACGGGGAGGTCCGTCAAGAGGGTTTCCCTTGCACTCTCTAATGCCACGGAACCCAGTGGGGACAATGGTTTTGACGCCGGAGTACAGATTTGTGCACAGCAGAAAACCGTGGAAGGAGGCTCATTGTCTGCATGGGAGGAGAACCCCGCCGTCATCTGGCAGGTCACCGGTGGCGGGGAGCACCCCGAACTCCCTGAGATCCTCTCCATCCTCTCGGGAGAGATCTCAAAAGAGGGGACCTTCGGATCAAACCTCTCAGAGAGGGGCGCCCTCATCAACTTCTTCCTCAAACGGGACCTCATCCCCCTCTGGAACCACGCGGCGAGACTCTGGGAAGCATCCCGGGGCGCTCACGCTTCCAAGGGAGACCCCGGCCCCGAGGCTTCAGATGCGGCGCTCCTTCCCCTCTTCATCGAGGCCCTCCTTGATGCCTTCCTTGCCGCCCGGGACCACCCAGAGAAAAAAGACCTCCACAGCCGCGTCCTTGCCCGGGACCGCTACCAGTGCCAGGCCCCCGGCTGCCGTTGCCGCCGCAACCTCCACGGCCATCATATTCAATACCGCTCCCATGGCGGCCCCACAACCGAAGCGAACCTCATCACCCTCTGCAGGGCCCACCACCTGCGGTGCCTCCACGAGGGCCACCTCATCATCAGGGGCCTGGCGCCCCATGGTCTCACCTTCATCTTCCCGCGCGGCAGGAAAAGGCTCTAGTGGCAGTAATGTTAATTGCAGCAGTACCCCGGACAGGCCCGCCCGCATTGACGGCAAAAGTCCAATAAAGGCACACAAATGTTACAATTTCGTCACAAATTGGTAATATGCTCCTGGTATGATGAACTCTGGTGGGAAAAATCCAAAGAGGAGGCTGTGACCTATGGGAGACCGGGGCGACTATGCTCAGACTATCGGAAGCATCTCAATGTCAGGAGCAATGAATGGCGCTTCAAGGGCGGCTGTCGGGTACGGAAACCTCCATACCGCTGCAGATGGGGCATACGGAGCAATGAAGGGGGGGGCCGAGGTATTCGGGTACCGTCGCAGGCTTGAAGACGCCATGGACGGAGATCAGGATCGCGCGGTAAAGAGGGGCTCCATGGATTACACAAGAGACGAGGTGTTTCGTAAAAAGAGCATACTGGGGGCCTTGGAGAGTATCTGGGAAAGCATTCGTCATTAGAAAAATATGAGCCTGGAGCGGCAGCCCGGGACGTGAGTCTCGGGCTGCTTGTTTTTATCAGTCAATATGCCCTTCACTGCTCCATATATCACCCGGAGGCGCGATGCCGGAGAGATCCAAGGAGGGGACCTTCGGCCGGAATCACCATGACCCTGCGGGAGGAGAGCCGGTTCCCGTCACTCGACCAGGTCAACGGGCGCAAAGACCCGGAACGACGTGCCATAATCGGTGAGCTGCGTTCTCACTATGTCGCTCACTTCCTTGCCGTTGCCGAGAGCTATGGAGATATGCCCGTCGGGGTGCCCGTCGCCATGATTCCACACCACGATGGCGCCCTTGGGAAGGGATGAGAGCTGATCGGCCTTGATTCCCTTTATCTCGCGGACTTTTGGATTCCTGGCAAGCTGATCGGCCGCCATGTAAGCCGATTCCCCCCAGACTTTGATCCCCGCGCTCTCAAGGGCATCTGCCACATAAGCGTAGCACTGGTGCCCGTTTCCTCCCACGTGGGTGTCGGCATAATCAGCGATGGCATTCCCGGTGGGAGAAGACCTTTTGAGGGAGCCGTTCCTTATCTTCTCTATCTCCTTGATCGCGGTATTATCGCCGCAGGCTTTGGCTCTCAATGACAGCGCATGGAGCCTGTACTGAACCTGGAAGTCATTGGGATTCTCTTTATAGGATTGCTTAAGACGCTTCAGCTCCCTGGGAAAGCTCTCCCTGGTGAGGGAGCCGTATTCCTCATCGACAATCTTGCGCCAGTAAACTTTAAGGTTCTCCCTGGCAGTTCTTGCCTGCGCCTTGTTTCCCGAGCGCTTCGCTTTATCAAGCTTTGCCTGCAGGAGCTGCTCCTCCGGGGAGCCATGGTAATATTTCTTTGGAGCCGCCTGCGGGGCACTCGCCACAGGTCCCTGGGCTGCAGGGGCTTGTCCGTTGAGCGGGCCGGGGGGCTCCCCGGTTGCAGCAGGATTCTGATCTGTGCCGGCAGGGCTCTGCTCTCCCGACGGGAGTGGCATATCATAGTCAACCGGGTCCTGTGAGCCTGCAGAAGTATGAGTCTGTTGCGCCTGAGCCGCGGTGAGATCGGGTAATGCGGCCGGGTATCGGAGCCTGTCGATGTCCTGGAGGACCATATTATGAAAGCGGGTAAGCTCAGAGGCCCGGGAGGGATCTACCGCTTCCATTGAATCAGGCTCACTTCTTTCAAGCGCGGCATCCCGCTCGACGCGCCTGGAATCGACCGGCTCCCGGAAGCGGGCTGCAGAGAGCGGATCAGATCCTGAAAAGTCGATACGGTCCGTCATAGGTCTCTCCCGGAGTTTTTCCTCACTATTCTCTCTCTATTATAATATCACCACGCATGATTGTTAAGGCCTTTTGTTTAATTTTTTGTTACATATCTTTTAAGATTGCGTCACGAACAGGCACAGGGCCATGGCGCCTGGTGCCCTTGCCGGAAGACAGGGCCTGCATGTATTTCATCCCAAGAGCTATCGCCTCCTGGGAGCCCACTTCAGCATGGATGCAACCTGCTCTTTCACCCACTCCTCGAAGGTCATCCCGGCATCATAGGGCCTGGAGCTGTCATCCCACATGTTGAAATCCTCGGCGGTGCCGTTCGCATAATAATACTGGGCACACCAGGGCCACCTGTCAGAGCGGGCATAGCCGGAGTCCTGCTCCTCATGGAAGTATATCCATTCCACAAGCCAGCCCTCCTCGAAAAGGCCGAAGACACGGATCCCCCCGTCTGGCCACGTGCTGAAATAACGCCCGTCTTTGATATTTTTCGCTTTTACAGGCTGCGCATGGGGCTCAGGCTCCCGGATTCCCCTGGGCCAGGGTTTCGCATCCTCAGGGAGGGGGAAAAGTGTCTCGCTCATGGTGCTCTCTCAAGTGTAGGACTGCCATGCTCTTCTGTGATGGAGCGGGGTTTTCCTGTCACCCGGCACAGGCATGGCCGTCCCGGCTCCTCTACTCCTCCCCGCCCTTTTCCACCTGGGCCCCGGGGCTCTGCTGCTCCCCCCCGGTGTCCTTTCCCCCCTGGATCTCCTTGGCCCCGGGAGCCTCCTTCTGCCCTGGTTCCCTGGAAGAGCCCGGGAGAGCCGACAGGATCCTGTTCACCGAGCACAAGAGCGAGAAGCCGTTGTCAAAGCCTCTTCCCCAGGCTTTGTTGAAGATGAGGCCCTGGACCTGCTCCGGCTGAAGGTACGGCTTTGCGGCGAGCGCCTTCGAGACCGTGCCGAAAAGAGAGGCTTTGTTTTCCATGGCGTAGCGGTTCCTGCCCGGGACGGCAAAGTCAAGGGTGCAGAGAAGGGACTGGACCTGACCTATCCCTGCGTCGGGTCGCTTCCTCAGCATCTCCGCGGCGTTTTTGAAGCCTTTTCCTATGCGCCTCAGCGAAAATGCGTCGTTCTTGTCTCCAAAGCTCGTTATCATGCTTTCCGAGAGCCTGGTCATGTCGTCGGTGCCCAGGTCTCTTCTCGTGCTGAGAAGCTCGGCGGAGCTCTCGATCATCTCGAGCTTGGTGGCATTCATCAAACGGCCGGCCATCGGTCCCTGGGGCCTTACCATCTCGAGCTGATCGGACATCCGGGAGACCATCCTGCCCACCGAGTCGGGAGAGATGTCGGAGCGCTGCTTGAGAAGCTTTGCCGTGTGCAGGTAGGCTCTCCTGGCCATCTGGGGGTTCCCGTCAAAGGCCTTCACCAGGTAGGCAAAAAGCCTCGAGAGCTCCTTGGGCTTTACATCCCTTCGTGTGCCCATGATCTCCCTGGAGATGTCATCGCTCACCGACCAGGTGATGGAAACGGTGCCGTCGGGAGATCGGTGAAGCACGTCGCCTATGGCGAAGTCCCTTCTCTCGGCAAGGAGGCGGCAGAGCTCGGGGAGCCCCCTCTTGTCGTTTCTCACAGCGATGATCTCGTTGAGCCTGATGTCTTTCCTCGCGGTGAGAAAATCCCTGACCATCTTTCCCTGCATGCCGAAAATGAGCTCCAGGTCCTCGTCACGGTATTTTTCTATGGGCGCCTCGTTTTCAAGGTTGCTCATCACCCTGAAGCCGGTGTCAAGCTCGGTCATGTCCAGGGAGAGCTTCCCCTCGCAGTTCTTATGCATGAGGCTTGCGAAGGGGAGATCGGGCCGGCTGTTGAGGGTGGAGAGGACTTTCGCGAGGAGATCGGGCCTGTGGGAGAGCCTGGCCAGATCGCCTATCTTCACGTCGCTCCTTGACTTGAGAAGCGATGATATCTCGCCTGACCAGGCCCCGAAGAGCATCCTGAGCTCCCCGTCGCTCGGTGCATCTCTCCGGGCGTCAAGGGCATCGGCATACTCAGCGGCGATTATTCCATGATAGCCCTGGAAGCGCCTGTCCACGCTGTCCCTGAGAAAAAGAACCTGCAGGGAGGATTCTGCCGCCGCAAGCCCGGGCCGGACCTGAGGCGGAGTGCTTTCGAGTCCTTCATTGGCGGGGGCTGCCGAGGTGCTCATCCAGGGAAGGGCTTGTATGGTCATGGTATCCTCTCCTTTTCTCTGTGCTTGATCCTAGTATATCATAAACAGTTAATTTGTTAACAAACATTATGTTAATATTTTGTTGCTGTTTTGTAAAAATCAAAGGAAAAGCAGTCGATGTCGTGAATGTATGATATTCCATCATGGGGGGCATGGTGAGGCATGGAAACGACAAGAGGCTCTTCATGAACGCTTCAGCGAAGATAGTGGTGACTGTCATAGCCATCGCCAACCTGGCGGCGGTATGCTTTCTTGTTTTTGCCCTCGTGGTATGCATTCCCTTTGATGAAGCGGCAGAAGGCCCCAAGGCCGGGGAACGGTATTTCGTGACCGCGGTGCTGCTGGTGCTGGGTACCCTGGAGGTGCTCCTGCTGAGGCGGCTCATCGGAGCGCGGCCTTCTGATAAGGACGGCTCTGCGCTCTGACAGGCTGTCACCGGGGAGCATGGCCTCTTGCCAACGGCCGCCAATCTGCTATAATAACCCTTACCACGTGAAAGGAGATCTTCCATGCCGGAGGGACAGCTTACCTGGAGATTCTCCAGGGAGTTCTGGACTGCAAACTCCGTGGAGCTTCTGGAGCGGGCAGCCTATTACGGGATGTTCATCTCCCTCACCCTCTACCTCACGAACCTCATCGGCTTCAATGACATAGAGGCCGGCTGGATATCGGGAGTCTTCGCCGCGCTCCTTTACTTCGCCCCCACCATTAGCGGCGCCTGGGCCGACAGGATAGGCTTCAGAAAAGCTCTCGCGCTTGCGTTCATCCTCCTTGCAATCGGCTACGGCATGCTGGGGCTCTTCCAGACAAAGCCCACGACCATCATGGCCCTCGCCATCATCATGGTGGGAGGCTCTTTCATCAAGTCCGTCATCACGGGAACGGTGGCCAAGTGCTCAGACGAGGCCAACCGGGCCAGGGCGTTTTCCATTTTCTACCAGATGGTCAACATCGGCTCCTTTTCCGGCAAGACCCTCGCCAAGCCCCTCAGGACCGGCCTGGGCATAGAGTATATCAATATCGCCTCGGCGCTCATGTGCATAGCCGCCCTGGTCATCATACTCATCCTTTATAAGAACGTGGACACGACCGGCGTGGGGAAAAGCTTCAGGGAGATCTGGCAGGGCCTCCTGAAGGTAGTGAAAAACCTGAGGTTCATGGCCATCATCATCATCGTGGGGGGATTCTGGGCCATACAGCACCAGCTTTACGCCACCATGCCCAAGTACGTGCTCCGCACCGTCGGTGAATCGGCATCGCCTGAGTGGTATGCCAATGTGAACCCCCTGGTGGTCATCCTCTTTGTCCTTCCCGTCACCCAGCTCGTGAGGAACCTCAGGCCCGTGCAGTCCATAGCGATAGCCCTCTTTCTGATCCCCTTCTCTTCGCTTACCATGAGCCTGAGCCCCTCGGCCGTCAAAATATGGGGCTCCAGTATCCCTTTCCTGGGCTTCGCCATACATCCCGTGACAGCCGTGCTGATTGCAGGAATCGCCCTCCAGGGCTTCGCGGAATGCTTTCTCTCGCCGCGGTTCCTGGAATACGCGTCGAAACAGGCGCCTCCGGGGGAAACAGGCCTCTACATGGGCTACTCGCACCTGAACAGCTTCTTCGGGAACCTGCTGGGCTTCGGCATCTCGGGGTACCTTCTGAACGCATGGTGCCCCGATCCCGACAAGCTTTCCCCCGAAGCCCACACCGCATGGCAGCAGGCCATTGCCAACGGCACGGCCCTCCCTTCCCAGTACGCCCATGCCCATTATATCTGGTATGTCTTTGCCGGCATAGGCTTTGCAGCCTTCCTCGCGCTCCTTGCCTTCAATGTCGTCACTTCCTTGAGGGACAGGCAGAAAGCCCGGGAAACAAAAACCGGATAGCTCTCACTGATTTAAAACGAGGGAGCTGTCCCGGGTTTTTCCCGCGGGCTCTGGCGGGTCTTCCATCCCAGGATTGAGAGCAGCAACAGACCGGCCAGGGATAGAAGGGCTCCCTGCTCAAGCGACGCGGGCCTGTAAGAAAAAGCTACCCTGTGGGTCCCCGCCCTCACGGCTACCGCACGGAAAGCATAATCAGCTCTGAATATCTTCGCAGGGACGCCGTCAACAGAAGCTTTCCACCCGGGAAACCATGTGTCGGCGAGGAAAAGGAAGCCGTCATGATCGGTGGAAACCGAGTATTCAAGACCATTGAGAGATTCGCGGAGCAGCTCCACCTTCCCCACCCCGGTTCCCCGGGGCACGATGGCGGGCTCCTCCTCAAGAAGCACCTCCTGCTCAGGCGCGAATGAAGGGTCAAGAAGGGCCCCGCGAAGCTCATCACTGTCGTAAAAAACCCGGTGGCGGTATACCATGGATGCCCTGGGAAGGGAGCCTTTTATGCGGTACACGTTCACTTCTTTCCCGTCATCGCTTCCCGCTATGCGCTCAAGGGCTGGGTGGGCAAGCATATCCACGGAGCAGATGAAGCCTGTGTGCTGAAGCCTGAGGAGCCTTATCATCCCGTCGGGAACAAGGATGACCTTGCCGCCGTAGAGGGGCATGGCCTCCCTTTCAACTATCCCGGCAAGCTCTGCCATGCGCGAGGGAGCCATCCCCCCCTCGCACCAAGTCTTCTCTCCCACCTGGGGAACGCCGAAAAGGAGGTTATAGTCAGGGGCAAGGAGGGAGCGGTAACGGTCAAGATTCTCCCTGGGGCCCATCCATCCCCTGTCTTTTATATAAGCGCGCTGCCAGGAGAGGAGGGCTGCAAAGCTGTAAATGCGGCTGCCGTCATGACCCTGCAAAACACTGCGAAGCGTGGGAGGAGGACCGCACCATGAGGGCTCGAGAAAGGCATTGAATGAGCGGCAGAACCATGCGAGGTTGGCAGAGCTCACGAGAAACACAAGGCAGAACATGGCAAGCCTGGCCCTGCTCCCCTTGACGGCAGGGGCAATCCTGTCCCAGAAAACTCCCGCGAGAAGCACGAGGCCGAAAAGGGCATAGACCAGGAACCGGGCGGGAAACCTGAAAAGGTGGAAGCCGGGAATGACCTTCAGAAGCAGGCCATAAAGGGGGGTGGCAGGGCCAAGAGCCAGCACGATTCCTGAAATGACAAAAAGGGAAAAGCCCCTCACGCGGCCGTCCTCCTTCCACCACCGGAGGGCCCCGAAGGCCATCAGAAGGGGGAGAATCCCTATATAGGCGCAGTTTTCCCAGAAAACACCCTTGCTGACAATGGCGGAGAGCGGGTAGGCGCCCCGGGCAGGGTTCCCCATGAAATAGGGATTTATAAAATGCCAGAGGGACTCCAGGGCGAAAGGGAAGTGAGCCACGTCGCTGCGGGTCAGGGAGGAGCGCAGGGAGAGGGGCACGAGCTCAAGAGTGGGAAGAAGCTGCACGGCGGCCAGGAGCCCTGAGAGAGAGGCGGCGCCGATAAATGACAGGGGCAGAAGGAAGGACTTTCCCTTTCTTATATCCTTTATAAAGGTGGCGCCATAAAGAAGGGCCACGCCGAAAAGCCCCAGGTAGGTTATGGCAGGATGGCCGCAGAGCCACTGCAGGGCAAGCACCGCAGACCAGGAGAGGAGGGCGGCAGGCTTCCGCGACGAGAGGTGAAGCCCGGCGAAATAGAAAAGCCAGGGAAACCACGAGGCTGCCTCAAGCATGTTGAGATGGCGAAGGTGAAGCACGTAAAAGCCCGAGAAGGAGAAGACAAGCGAAGAGAAGGTGGCGGCCTCCCAGGAGAGCCCCTTGAGCCTCCCGTATGCGTAGAGCCCGGAAGCGGCGAGAAGCAGGTGAAAAAAAATGAGCCCGTTGGCGCACCAGAGCATTGGCAGCAGTGAAAACAGCAGGTTCGGGGGATAAAAGATCCCCGTCTGCCCTTCGCCAAGGAGGGGATAGCCATTCAGAAGAAGGGGAGTCCACAGCGGAAGCTCTCCCGAGCGGAGGGCAGCACCAAGGTTGAACTTCAGGGGAATGTTGAGATCGAGGGCATCGGACCCCGTGAAATCGCCGCTGTAGATAAGGGCCTTCCCCGCCGATGCGGGGTAAAATATCAGCATCACCATGACAGCGGCAAGAAGCAGGTGGATGGCAGGCTCCCTGAAGTCCCTCTTCATTTTTCTTTTCTCCTGTCCATAATGGTTCTCCGCAGGGGGAAAAAAACATTCTTATTGCCTGGGGGCGGCAAATCTGCTACAATGGGGGTTACGCGGGTGGAGGAGAATCCATGGCACAGGAAAATGACTATGAGGTTATCGTCGTGGGAGCAGGCCACGCCGGCAGCGAGGCGGCGCTGGCCTCTGCAAGGATGGGCTGCCGCACCCTGCTTCTCACCCTCAACATGGACACTCTCGGCTACCTCTCGTGCAACCCCGCAATAGGCGGCGTGGGCAAGGGCCACCTCGTGAGGGAGATCGATGCCCTGGGCGGCGAGATGGGGAAAGCGGCCGATGCGAGCGGCATCCAGTTCCGGCGCCTCAACATGAGCAAGGGCCCCGCTGCGAGGGGCCTGAGAGCCCAGGTGGACAGGGACCTCTATGGCAGCTACATGAAAAGAATCCTGAGCACTACGGCCAGGCTCCACCTTCGGCAGAGCCTGGTCTCAAAGATCCTCGTCGAGGGAAAGATGGTGCAGGGCGTCACTGACACGACAGGTGAGTCCTTCTTCGGTAAGGCCGTCATCATCACGCCGGGTACCTTCCTCCGGGGCCTCATCCACATAGGCCTCGTCCATTTCCCCGGGGGGCGCCTGGGCGATCTCGCCTCCGAGGACCTCCCGGAGAGCATGAGGGAACTGGGCTTCACCCTCGGGAGATTCAAGACCGGCACGACGCCGCGCCTGGACCGCAGGACCATCGATTTTTCAGGGCTCACGGTGCAGCCCGGCGACGACCCTCCCATGGCCTTCTCGTTTTCCACGGAAAGAATCACCCTTCCCCAGGTGCCATGCCATATTACCGCCACGAGCGAGAAGACCCATGCCATCATAAGGAGCGGCCTGGACCGCTCGCCTCTCTTCACGGGCATAATCACCGGGACAGGCGTCCGCTACTGCCCTTCCATCGAGGACAAGGTGACGCGCTTTGCAGACAGGGAGAGCCACCATGTCTTCCTTGAGCCTGAGGGCCTCGATTCCGTCGAGTACTACCCCAACGGCCTCTCCACGAGCCTCCCGCTGGACATCCAGATAAAGATGCTCAGGTCCATCAGGGGCCTCGAAGAGGTGGAGATCCTGCGGCCCGGCTATGGGATCGAGCACGACTATTCCGACCCGCGCCAGCTCTTCCCCACCCTCGAGACCAAGGCCGTGGAGTGCCTCTACTTCGCGGGGCAGATAAATGCCACGACGGGCTACGAGGAAGCGGCAGCCCAGGGGCTCATGGCAGGAATAAACGCCGCCCTCAAGGTGCAGGGCAGAGACTCCCTAGTGCTTGACAGGTCGCAGGCCTATATCGGCGTCCTCATCGATGACCTGGTCACGAAGGGAACCGAGGAGCCTTACAGGATGTTCTGCTCGCGGTGCGAGTACCGCCTCCTCCTCAGGGAGGACAATGCCGACCTGCGCCTCGGGAAAATCGGTTACGGGCTGGGGCTTGTCCCGGAAGAGAGCTACAGGCGGATCTGCGGGAAAGAGGAGCATATCGATGCGGAGAGAGTGCGGCTGAGAAGCGCCAGGCTCAATCCCCGGGCGGAAGTGAATGAGAAGCTGGCCCAATGGGGTACGAGCGCCATGAAAAAGACCACGACGCTTGAAGAGCTCCTCAGGAGACCCGAGGCCACCTATGACAGGGTCATTGAGCTGGCGGGAATAGGGAGCACGCTCTCGGAAGATGAGCGCTACCAGGTTGAGCTCGCCATAAAATACGCGGGCTTCGTGGAGCGACAAGTTCACGACATAGAGCGCTTCAGGCACCTTGAAGAGATAAAAATCCCCAATGATTTCGGCTACCAGGCAATTCCAGGACTTTCAAACGAAGTGGTGCAGAAGCTTGAGAAGGCAAGGCCCCTCTCGCTCGGACAGGCCTCAAGGATATCGGGGATCACGCCGGCCGCCATATGGACTCTCATGATGCACCTGAGGAGAAAGGAGCCTCTCTAGGCCCCTCCCGCGGCGGCAAGCTGGTCGATGAAGCCGTCGGCAAAAGCCCTGAAAAAAGGCACCATGGTGCGCGTATGAGCGGCGAAGCCCTTCTCCACTATGCCGTAGGCAATGAACATGTCTTCCTCTCCGGGAGACACCTTTCCCTCCTGGTATGCCGAGAGATACAGGTAGAACTCCAGGAGGCTGTACGCCACGAGGAGAGCCGCCAGGTTGCAGATGACGGGCTCAGGGCCGGCAAGGAACTTCCTGAAGACAAGGTGATCTACATAGCGCCGGGTAAAGTCATGCTTCCAGGGTGAGGGGTGGGCGCGGTAATAGGGGAAGAACCCTGCCATCGCGATCTCCTTTTCGAAGAGGCCGCTTTTCAGGGTCCCCCCCTGGAGCAGGGCATCGGTATTGGCCCGGGCTTCCTCAGGGGAAGAGGATTCCAGCACACCCACGACGGCCATGGTAAAGAAGGAGCTGAGCTCCTCGAGCATGGGATCGTGAGCAAGCGGCTGAGCCGCAATCCTCTCAAGCCTGCCGGCCAGTAAATCGGCACTGAGGCCCGTAATGCCCTCCTTCCGGCACTCCATCACCAGCAGGCACACCCTGGAAAGAGCGTCAATGAGGCCCCCTTCAAGGGAGGCGCCTGCATCGAGGCGCTCCATGACAAAGCTTTCCAGCGCCCTGTAGCCCTCCCAGTCAAGCGATATGCACTGGTCCAGCAGGATATTCTCATCGTTGACAGCGCTGAACCGGTGCTCGCCAAGAATGCCCTCAAGTCCCCCGGAATAGCTCTCGAGGGGATCGCCGACGTTTCGCTGGCAGGACTCGCAGTAAAAGGAAACGCCCACGAATACGCCGTCAGGCGTCGGCTTGAGCTTGAAAGGGAACTGGCGGCATACAAGGGGCTTGGCGCCGTACCCCAGCTCACCATGAATGTCGCAGAGCGCTTTATCGTCAAGGAAGATGCAGCGGCCGTCGTCCCTTCTCACCGTTGACACCGAGCCATCTTCTTCGCTGACACGGAAGAGGTCGCAGCCCTTCCCCTCCTTCAGGCGGCCGATGAAAGGCGCGGCACCCAGTGCCTGGTATGTGGCTTCATCGACGTGAATGTTCCAGTCCCTGCAGCACCGGCCGCAGCCCCTGCAGCGGTAAAAATATCCCCGGGGGAACAGCAGCTTCACGAGAGCACCTTTTCACGGGGTGAGAGCCTGTTGCCGGCAAGGACATATTCGGCTCCGCAGACGCCGCAGACGGGATTCTCGCCCTTGGGGAGCTTGATGCCGCACGAGCACATCCACCCTGTCTGCTTCGCGGGGTTTCCCACCATCAGCGCGTAATCGGGCACATCCTTTGTCACGACGGCGCCGGCGCCCACAAAGCAGTATTTCCCCAGCGTTATCCCGCAGAGGATTGTGCTGTTCGCCCCCAGCGTCGAGCCCTGCTTCACGAGGGTGGACTTGTACTCAGACTTCCTGTTGATGTGGCTCCTGGGATTTATCACGTTGGTGAAGACCATCGAGGGGCCGCAGAACACGTAGTCCTCAAGAATCACATTGTCATAAATCGAGACGTTGTTCTGGATCTTGACGAAATCCCCCACGACGCCCTTGGAGCCGATGTTGACATTCTGCCCGATGGAGCACCCCTTCCCTATTCTGGCCCCGCCCTGCACGTGGCTGAAATGCCATATCTTCGTTCCTTCGCCCACCTCGGCGCCCTCGTCAACGTAAGAGGAATCATGACAGTAAAAATGCGACATGGTCCGCTCCTTTCACGGTAAGATAGATACCATTTTCCTATCGGCGGCAAAATTCCTCTCTCGGGGCCTTCCCGCTAATATGAAGAGACAGCCTTTTCAGACTGCCTCCGCCTGGAATGATATGAATTAGTGCGTTTTATTTTTACCCTAGGGCCCCAGCCCCCTGGAGAAGACATAATACGGCTCATCGGCTTTGAAACCGAGAGAAGCATGGTTTGTGCCCTTGCAGCAGATGGTGAACTCGCCGCAGTCATTATCGACGATATAGCCTGCCGAGTAGGTATCGGTGTGGGTAAAGGGGCAGCTTGGAATAATCTTTATATAAGAGCCGGAGGGAAGATCGGAGAGGGTAGTGGGGAACTCCTTTTTTTCATACTGGTAAGCCTGGAGGGCCGTCGTGATATTCCTCAGGTTTGCCTGGCAGACGCTCAGGTGGGTGCGGTCAATGCCTTTCCTGTATACAGGGATGGCCGTGACCATAAGGAGGGCCATGATGAATATAACAGTCATCAGCTCTACAAGGGTGAAGCCACCCTTCCTGCATATCCTTCGCCTTCTCGAGAGATTCATATCGGTATCACCTCCTTTCTCTTGAAAATATGCCTGCCAGGAGCCTCCTCCTGGCTGCAAGTCTCTTCACCCCATGAACAATATCAGCTCTCGGCAGCAAATAATATAATAATGCTGCTCTCTGATTATATCATACTGCAAAACAAGACCGGGAGCATTCGTCCAAAAGACCTATTTTGCATGGCAAAAGACCTACAGGGAAAATAACAGGTGCGGCCCATGCACGGAGGGAATAAGCTTCATCTGGAGAATAAGGGGGAATGAAGCGTTCCCGTCCCTCTTTCATCGCGATTTTCTGCTTAGCGGCTCTTTTTTTCATTGCCATTCTCCAGGGGAACAGGGCCTGGGCCAGGGATGTCCTTGTTGATGACGGGTGGTTTGAGATCTTTCTCAACGGCCAGAAAATCGGCAGGGAGCACGTGGTGTTAGAGACCTCGACATTTCAGGGGAAGAAGTGCTACCACTTCCGCGAGTACTCAGAGGGCCGGCTTGCCATCGACGAGAAGAAGAGTAATGTCGTCACCATTACGAACGCTTACCTGGGAATGGACATGAAGCCTCTCTATTTCAAGGAGGAGAACCGCGAAGAGGGGCAGGTCATCACCACGGAGATCATCATCACGGGCAAGGATATCGCCTTCAGGAAAAAACTCGGCTCCACCGTGACGGTAAAGCGGATACCTTATGTAAAGGGATGCGTCTTCAGCACAAGCGGCCTCTTGGTGAAGCACAGGGGCCTGAGGGTCGGCAACAGGTTCTCGGTGAAAGTGATCTACGAGGAGAAAGGCACTCTCGAGAGAGAGGACGTGGAGGTCCTGAAGCGTGACAGGATCGAGATAGAAGGATCCCCTGTGGAATGCTATCTCGTGAAGGTTCAGAGCTCGGCCATCCCGGGGATACCCATATGGCTCTGGGTTGATGAAAAAGGGCGGAACCTCAAGATGAAGACCGTGACCCTCACGGCCCTGAGGACCTCAAAGGAAAAGGCTTCCAAATTCGTCTCGGCAGGAACCTATTCAAACAGGATCGCCGTGGCGCAGCTCATCCCCCCTCTCGCCGACATCTCCCGGATGAAGCTCACCATGCGCATTGAGTGTGACGAGCCGGGGGAAGTCCTGGAGAACTGCCTGTACCAGACCGTGGAGAAAGACAGCAGGAACTATGCCGTGACCCTCCATGAGATAAGGCCGGGCACCGGCGGGAAAAAAGAGAGCGCTGAAAGCCTTGCTCCTTATCTGAAGCCTTCAGTGCTCATCGAGAGCGGTGATCCCCTCATCAAAAAGAAGGCCCGGGAGATTGCGGGCGATGAGAAAGAGACGGGGAAGAGGATAGAGCTGCTCTGCACATGGGTTTACGAGCACCTCAGGAAGGTGGAGAGCAAGGTGGCGCTGCAATCGGCCACAGAGACCCTCAGGAGCGAGTCAGGGGACTGCACGGAGCATGCCACGCTTTTCTGCGCCCTGTGCAGGGCCCTCTCGATCCCTGCACGGCAGGCGAGCGGCCTCGTGTTCACCGGCAGCTCATTCGGCTTCCATGCCTGGGCTGAAGCCTACAATGGCCAGTGGGTCCCCGTGGACGCCACTCTCAACAGGGTGGGCATTCCTGCCTGCTATATCTTCCTGGGGGCCGATTCGGAAGGGAAGCCTACCATACAGAGCACGGTGAAACTGGTGAAAATGCTGAGCAACACCGCTATCTCGGTGCTGTCTGTCACTGCGGGCGACAGCACTTTTATCCCCGCTGATCCCTCCACGTTCATGAGAGGAAACGGCGACAGGATAGACCACCTCCTCTGGGGCATCACCCTGCAGAAACCGGCAGGATGGACCGCAGGCACCGCAGGCGCCTCGCGCCTTTTCCTTGACTCTCCCGGAGGGAGCCGCATCGCCCTGTTCCCCGTTTACAGCACCTTCTCCGCCTCGCCGCAGGCAATCGAGGAGCTTGCCCGATCGGAGCTTGAAAAGAGCGTGAAAAACCTGGTGTTTGGCGCCCCGCGCTATAATTCCACAGAGCACTGCAACCTCTTTGAGCTCTCCTGGTCAGGAGAGTGCAAGGGCCGTGAATACAAGGGGAAAGCCGTGGCAGTCGCCAGCAGGGACAGGGTCTTCCTCGCGGTGCTCTCTTATCCTGTGGAATTGTTCTCCGAGGCGCTGCTGGACTTTGAAAAGACCCTGGGAAGCATTGAGCTCAGAAGCTCGCCCTGAAGCGGTAGAGAAGAAAGCTCGCCAGAAGGGCCGAGATGCCGGCACAGATCACTGGAACACTGTATGAGGTGACTTCGCCCACCTTGCTGAATATCAGGGCTCCCATGGAGCTTGCGATGATGTTGGTGAACGTCGCTGCCGACGAGAGACCGCCGATCCGGTCTGATCTGAAAAGGCGCGAGAGGCCCACGAGAAAAGCCACGGCGGCAATGCCGTCGCCGAACTCATGAACCATCCTCATGGAGGCCGAAAGATAGACATTGTGGTTCACCATCAGGATCATCCCGAGCCCCGAGGCAAAAAACCCTGTCTCCATGATCTTCCACGTATCAATGTGATTCCGATCCATGACCTTCCCCGCCATGATCGTCGTGATGGTCAGGACTATGAGGGGTGCCAGCATGTAGAGGCCCGACTGGAACTTGGTGAAGCCGAAATGCCCTTCCAGGAACAGGAAAAGGGTGCTCGCCTCGGAGCCCCAGTGGATGGCAAAGACAGAGTAGACAAGGCAGAAGATGAGGACCCGGGGCCTCCTGAAATCCTGCAGGTACTCGAGCATGTTGATGCTCACCAGGGTGCTGCTCCCAAGGAACAGTGCGTAGACGGCAAGGAAGAGATTGGCTGCCGCCGAGAGGGCAAGCAGGGCCACAAGCTGATGGGAGGTCATCATGAAGCCGCCTCCCACAAGCCCGAGGGCATAGCTCAGGTAGGCCATTCCCTGGAAGAACCCGAGGCTTCTGCCCCTCTCCCTGTCATCGACGAACTTGAGGGCCAGGGCCTGGACCGAGACATTGAAAAAGTTTGCCGAAGCGCCGCCTATGATGAAGACCGCGATGAGCCCGTGGAAGGACTTGAAAAAGATGAGACCGCAGTAAAAAAGGGAGTATCCCGCGAGGGCCAGGGTGATGAGGAACCGTGAATTCACCCTGTCGTTCAGGACGCCTGCAGGGATGGAAAAGAGGAGGGGCGTGAGCGAATAGATGGAGAGGAGAATCCCTATCTCCCATCCTCCGAAATGGAGCTCCTTCAGCAGGAGGGCCGGGTAGAAAAAGATGCTCCCCTGGAAAAACTTCATGAGGCAGTTCAGAATATTGAGCCTTTTCATAGCGGGTCCTCTGCTTCGACACCGGGTGGAGATACTGCAATGTGCCTCTTCTGGAGGTCTACGAGAAGGCGGCGCTGAAAAATATGCGCACTGCTGTGACTGGAACATATCTTTTCACAGCCTTCCTCCTTCTGGAATTCTCTTTTCTCCCGGGCAGATCTCATGGATCTCTATTCAAGGGCGCCCGGGGTGAATCCTATTGGGGCCTCAGGATTCCCATGGCCAGGAGGTTCTCCTCCTCGAGGCGCGCTCTTCCCACGTGGAGGAGGGCAAGGCGCGAGACATGGTCCCCATGGGCCTGCACGGCAATGGTGCCGTCGCCCCTGGTGCCCAGGAAGACGCCGATCCCCAGGCAGTTCCGCTCCTTGTCGTGGAGCCCCACTATGCGCCCGAGAAGATCTTCGCACGAGAGCTCATCTCTGTGGGCACCCGCAAGGGCAAGGCTGGAGAGGCGCAGGGTGCAGGCCCTGCTTCCCTCCAGGTAACGGGAAAACTTTTCCGCCCTGGTGCGCATCCGCATCTCCATGGACCGCACCTTGATGTGAGGCGACACAGGGAGGATAAGGACCTCCGTAGCGGTGACATGCCGGTAAGGCAGAAGGACCGGGTCAAGCTCCCTGTCCCTCTGGAACGCCACAATGAGCCCGGGGTTCAGCATCTCGAGCTTGGCCTGCTTGTAGACTTTCGCGCTCCGTCCATATATCCATCCCGTGGTATTGATGACTATGCACCGGGTGCCCCTGGCAGCCGAGAGGGCCGAAAGCCTCGCCGCACCGGCCACTCCCCTCAGGGTATTTCCCCAGGGGGTCTTGGTGCCCAGGAAAAAAAGGGACTCCACAGGAAGATCGCCGTAAGAGCGAAAAGGAGCCCGGGGAAGGGCAAGACCGAAGGTGGCGGGGGGGCCGATGTCGGACTGGCCTACATCCAGGTCAACAATTCCTACGGGGATCCCCTCCTTTGCGAGCTCCGACGAGAGAAAGCGGACAAAGGTGGACTTTCCCGAATCGGTGCCGCCAAGCACCACGGCAGTGCGGTACTTTTTCACGCGCTCCGGGATTATATACCATTCAGCGGGGACTATGAATTCCATGGACCATACTTCGACGACTCTGCCCTTTTTCCCTTGGAAGAGCTCATCGCTCACCGGAGATCCCTGGTATCGAGGAAAGAGCGGAAAAGAGGCGAATAGATGATTATGTCGTAAGGATCCGCCTTGCCCTCGGTGAGAAAGGAGCCCTATGAAGGAAGAGGAATTCTGGGAGCGCAACCTCATCCTGCGCGTGCTCTGCGGCAGCAGGGCATACGGCCTTGCCGGCGACGACAGCGATGAAGACACCAGGGGCATCTGCATCCCCCCCAGGGAGTTTCTCCTGGGCCTTCGCACCTTTGATCAGCATGAAAGCATCGGCCACGACCACGTTGTCTATTCCCTCGCCAAGTTCGTGAGGCTGGCCCTCCAGGGAAATCCCAACATCATTGAGACGCTCTTTGCGGACCCTGAGCATGTCCTCTTCGTGAATGCCCCGGGCGGAAGGCTTCTTGAAGGGCGGCGGATCTTTCTGTCGCGGCGCGTGGGCGAGCGCTTCAGCTCATACGCCGCAGCGCAGCTCAAGAGGATAGAGCGCCATCACCGGTGGCTTCAGTCGCCGCCGGAAAGACAGCCTTCGCCTGCTGACTTCGGCGCGGAAATGGTGGAGGGCCGCTACCGCTTCCCCCACCTTGACGCCGAGCACCATTACCAGGCCGCCATAAAGCACTGGAACCACTATCTGGCATGGAGGCGGAACCGCAACGCCGCAAGGGCAAAGCTCGAGGAGCTTTACGGCTATGACACCAAGCATGCCATGCATCTGTGCAGGCTTCTTG
The DNA here is from genome assembly GCA_031082125.1 of Candidatus Eremiobacterota bacterium. Lineage (NCBI taxonomy): Bacteria > Bacillati > Vulcanimicrobiota > Vulcanimicrobiota bacterium. Next base: position 68,270 of record JAVHLM010000021.1, on the reverse strand, counting down.
TGATGGGCCAGGAAATCCTTGCCACCGGGGAGGTCCTGGTGAAGAGGCCCGATGCCGAATGGCTCAAAAGGATTCGCCAAGGTGCCATGTCCTATGAGGAGCTTGTCCAGTGGTCATCACAGCAGGAAGCGCTGCTCCCCCGCCTCATGAATGAGTCGCCCCTCCCTGAGGAGCCTGACATCGAAGCGGCAGAAGAGCTCGTCATCGCTCTTCACTGGGATTTTCTCAAGGGGGACGGGAGCGCTGAAGGCTTATCAGAGGTTCCCAGGTAAAGACAGGGTGCTCTTTCCACGGCTCCTCCCTTTGGCATTGCCCGGCCTTCTCGTGACCTTCAAGGCCCTCCTCGCAAGCTCCTCCTCCACCGAGGAGAGGGTCACGCCTGCCCTGGCCATTGCCACCATCGTGAAATAAAGGAGATCGGCGGCCTCGGCCGTCACTTCGTCTCCCTTCGCCCTGGCAAGCTCCCCTGCCTCCTCGAGGAGCTTCGCTTTGAGAAGGCCCTTTTCTGAGGCGAGCCTTCTGGTGTAGGAGCCCTCTTCAGGCTTCTGAAGCTTCTGCATGATGCGTTTTTCAAGGGCCTGGAGGCCTCTGGCCTCCCCAAAGCAAGAGTAAGACCGGCGATGGCAGAATCCCTCGCCATGCTGGCGGACGGTGAAGAGGAGCGTGTCCCTGTCACAGTCGGGAGTGATTGAGACGAGCTCCTGCCAGTTCCCTGACTGCGCGCCTTTCACCCAGATTCCCCGCCCCCGGGAGTGATACACCCCTTTCCTCTCCGCCACGGCCTTCCTGAGGGAATCGGGGCCTGAGTATACAAGGCCGAGCACCGTGCCCCTCTCATCGGCCACCACCGTGGGCCAGAGGCCGTCAGGGCGGTCAGAGGGCCTGAGGGGCGCCGCAATGGCATCGGCAAGAAGCAGCTTCCCCGTGTGGAAGGCCATCCCCACCTGGGTATTGACTCCCCTTTCGTCGGCCCTCCTTATCTCGGCGGTCTTAAAGATGCCCCCTGCAAGGGTGAGATCCATGCCCCCCATCGAGGCCAGCACCTCCAGGAATCCCATGTCCATTCCTGCCTGCCGTCCCTCTCTTTCCACGCAGGTTACCAGAAAGCCGCTCACGTAGTCCCTGATGATCTCCATCCTCTCCTTCAGGGAATAGAGAGTTTTCTCGCGCCAGCCGTTTATTACCACACGGCCGTTGGCGCAGTCAATGGCGGCGATGACCCTCTCAGGGGGCAGCTCCTTGAGGAATGCTGGCTCAGCCTTGGTGCCTATGATGACTTTCGCGGCCCCGCCGTCAAGGTAAGCCCTTGCTTTTCTCGTGGTCCTTATCCCGCCTCCCACTCTGCAGGGCGCCAAGGCGAGCATTTTCAGGATGAGCTCCTCGTTCGAGCCTTTCTCGAGGGCCGCGTCCAGGTCCACGAGGGTCACTTCTCCGGCAATGCTGAATTTTTTGAGAAGCTGCAGGGGATCGCCGAGGCGCACCATGTCAGGCGACTCTTCTCCCCCCACGAACTGCACCGCTTCGCCTTGCATGAGGTCTATTGAAGGAATGATCATTGATATTTCCCCCAGTGGAGACGGTTTTCCTTACTTCTCAAGCGGCCGGACCTTAATGCCGCACCTGGGAGATTTAGGCGGAGGGCAGGGAAATACCTTCTCGGGCAGATCCGGGATATCGGATTGCATTGCGGGGGATTATCTGCTGCAGGGAGGTACTGAATGAATAAGCTCGCTCTCCGTGGAATTGACGGTGGTGAAGCGAGAAGGCAGAAGTCTCGATTTATTAACGAAATGGTAATTGACGGAACCTTTCCCTTCCCCTATAATCATTTCAGAGGCCTTCTATTTCTCTGTACGTCTTCTGAGAGGAGGAGGGGAAGCTGCTTCCCCTGTATGCCTATGGATATAAGGAAAAATGATGCATTACCATGGTTTCCCCGGGAGCTGCAGCTGCCGCCGGGGCAGGGCGCGCCAGGCAGCACGGAAAATGCCCTGCAGGGCGACACGGTAACCCTGCAGCAGGACAGGTCCCTGGAAAAGGGCCTCACCTGGAAAGGGATGCCGGCAGAGAGCAGGGAAATACCTCCCGGAACAGGCGCCGCCGCGGGAGAAAAAGTGAGCCCCTTCGGGGGAGTGCTGGGGAAGTGGCTCAAAAACTCGATGGTGGGGCTCTTCATCGGCCTCACACTCCTTGGCACGGCAGGATGCGGCACGAGGACGGCGGAACCGCCCTTGCAGGACAAGCCGCCCCAGGAGAAGGTCATCTCCCAGGAATCCCAGGGCATCTCCTCGATGGAGGACTTCCAGCGCATCGGCGAGTCATCGCTTGTGCGGCTCTCCGAGGTTGCGCAGCGCTACGGAGGGAATATCTACGCCAAGACCGACAAGGGCCCCTCCACGGAGCCCCTCAGCGCCAAGGATGCCTATAACATCCTTCTCAAGGGACAGAGCTTCTACTTCAGGGGGTCATCGGCCACTGATTATATCGAGGTGAAAAACGTCAAGGAGTTCGGCACCCTTTACAAGGAAGTAATCGCAGAGGCTGCAAAGCAGGAGGCCACAGGCGTCCTGGACTCCATGACCGAGTCCCTGAAAAGCAGCGAATACGGCCAGAAGGTAATGGCCCACCTCGGGGAGCTTGCCAAATCCCATGGCGGCGACATCTACCGGAAAAGCGGAGATTCCCTCACGCCCCTCACCCCTCTTGACGCTTACAAGGACGTCCTGATGGGGAAAACAGTCTATTTCAAGGGGGGGAAGGATGCAGAGCCCCTGGAGATCAAGAACCTTCAGGGCCTGGGGACCGTCTACCAGCAGGTCATCAAGGAGAGCGCCATTGAAGCCGTGAAGGACCAGGGGATGGCCTGGGTCCAGGATGCCCTCCAGAACAGCACCCAGGGCCAGCAGGTCCTGTCGCACCTCCAGGAGATAACGGGAAAATTCGGCGGGAACATCTACGGCAAAACTGATAAGGGCCCCTCGGAGAAGCCCCTCAGCCCTATGGAGGCATACCAGAGCCTCAGCAAAGGCGAAGGGATCTATCTGAAAGGGAGCAAGAACGCAAAGCCGGTCGAGATCAGGAATCTCCAGCAGCTCGGCACCATCTATAAGGAAATTACCGGTGAAATTGCCAAATCAGGCATGCAGGAAAGCGTCCAATGGGCCAAGGATGCCCTGAAGGACAGCCAGGCCACGAAGGATCTCCTGATCCACCTTGCAGACCTCAACACCAGATATGGCGGCAGCATGTACACGGCGGGCCAGGACGGCGCGAAGACGCCCCTCTCTCCCCTCGGCGCTTACGACATGCTCTCAAAGGGCGGGAAGTTCTACTTCCAGCCCTCGAAAGAAGGGAAAGCCCGGGAGATCAAGAGTGCCGACGACCTCGTGAAGGCCTACATGGAAGTGCTTCAGCACGTTCCCAAGGAGGAGGGCAGCAAGGAAGCAGGCAAGACAGGCGATCTCCTGAAAAAGCTCCTGGAAGAGCAGCTGGGGAAGTATATGCCGGGGGCCCAGGCGCCGCAGCAGACGCCTCAGCCGGGGAAATAGCAGCTTTTCAGTCGCTCCAGGAAAGGCTGCCTTTCTTCCAGGAACTCACCGGCCCCGCCGGCAACTATCTCCTCCATCGCCTCGACAGAGTGGCATGTGGAATCCCTCACCGCCGGCATGAGCCTGGCACAGAGGAGTGCTGTCAGAAGCGAAGCTGCCCCTGCCTGAAACTTCTCGCTTTCAGGCCCCTTCCCGTCACGTCTCTCCATCATGGCAAGGATAAGCTCAGAAGCCACCTTTGCCCAGAGCTTCCCGGGAAATGCCCCAAGCCTCAGGGGCAGGGCGGCAAGCTCTCCAATGGCTCTCATTGAGGGCCGGGAGAAGACCTCGCAGGCCATGTGCTCAAGGTTCCTGAGGCCCTTCGTGAAATGCTCCCAGAGGGATTCTGCCGTCACGCCTTCAAAGGGAAGATATTCCGACCGGGCCTCACCGAACTGGCGGGGCGCCTCTGGAGCTCCCCGCTCCGAAAAGAGCTTCTCCGTGCGGTCCAGCAATACAGCGAAAGTCCCCGTGAAGTGCTCTGCCTGCCTTTCCAGGGCCGGGAAAAATTCCTGGCGGCCCTTCCTTGTTCCCAGCAGGCTTTCGCCGATATCCCATTTCATCTGGAGAGCCCTCATGAGGGGAAAAGCTGCTCCTGCTGTGATATGAAGCTCTTCACATTCGGGGTTGAGAAGCTCTGGAAGGCTTTTCCCGTTGACGGCATAGTCACCGGGAAAAGGGTTCCTCACCCTGACACCGTAAAGGGAAGAGAAAAGGGGAAAGACAAGAAAATCCCTCATGGCATGGTGGCAGGGATTCTCATAGTAGAGGGGACTCACGTACTGGCAGCCTCCTTCCAGGAGAGGCGAGGCAAGCCTCAGCGGCCAGAGAGGAGTTATTGAAGGGGAAGCGCCGCTCAGCACAATGACAAGGGAGGCATTGAGAACTTCAGCGCACTTGAAGAGCAGATGGGCAGGCGGGAGGTGATCCTTTCCATGGTCGAGAGTGAGGAAAGTGACGGCCCGGTGGATGTCGGCGCGCTGGAATTCCTCAGGGGTGCCGTCTGTGGAGCCGCAGTCCATGTTCACCATGACAGCCTTCAGGTCCCGGAGGTACATTCTCAGGCCTGAAGCCGCCTGCTCCGCCACATGGCGGACAGTGCCGCTGTCATTGCGGGACATGATGCCCACGACAATATCGGCCTCTCCGGTCTTTTCCAGGAGCGCGGAGCCTTTCAGGAACATTCTCGAGTGTATGATCATCAGGTGCCTGTCTTTCTGTCGCCTGGTATACTTTTGAGTATAACAGGAACAGGGGCCTTGATCAACTGCCCTTGAAAACCGGAAAACCCTGGAATGCCCCTTGCCTGTCCATTTCAGCTCTTGCCTTTTTCCAGGTAGGAAAAAAGAATCTATAATCAAATTATTACTATAAGAATATCTGGTGCCGCAGAAACTATGAAACTATCGATCTTACTGGCCGTTTTCGCTGAAGAAGAGGTCGTTGCCGAGCTGGTGAAACAGCTTGCAGATCTCCTCGGAGAGGAGATATTCGAGATAATCATATTGATTTCCCCAAAGTCGCCGCAGAAGACCAAAGACATCTGCAGCAGGCTTGAGAACGAGTATCCCTTCCTGAAGGTGCATGTTCAGAGAGAGTACCCGGGAAACGGCCTCGCCTTCCGCGAAGGGTTCAGCATGGCGGAAGGTGATTATATCCTCATGATGGACGGCGACGGCGAGATGGATCCCCATACTGTGCCGGAGCTTGTCAGAAAAATTGAAGAGACCGGGGCAGACATGGTAGTGGCCAGCCGCTGGGCCCCCGGGGGAGGCGCCGAGGGATACGACCCGCTCAAGTATTTCCTGAACCGGGGCTTCCAGGTGATATTCGGAGTGCTCTTCAGGACAAAGATTCATGACCTCACCCTTGGCTTCAAGCTTATGAAAAAAGAAGTGGCCAAGGGGATAATCTGGGAGGCGCCATTCCAGGACATCGGTGAAGAGACAACAGTGAAGCCCCTTCGTGCGGGATTCCGCGTCGAAGAGGTCCCTACAGTGTGGAAAAAGCGGGGTGCCGGGTCCTCGACCAACAACTTCACAAGGAACTTCCGCTATGTGAAGCTTGCCCTTGAGGTGCTGGGGACAAAACCTGAGAAGCTGCTGAAGAAAGGAGACATTTCATGAAGATACTTGTTACGGGCGGTGCTGGGTATGTAGGGTGCGCGCTGATTCCGCTGCTCCTTGAAAAAGGGCACAGCGTCAGGGTGCTTGACAGCCTCATTCACGGCGGAAGGGGGCTCCTGCCCCTCTTCTCGCACAGGAAATTCGAGTTCTTGCGGGGAGACATCAGGGACAGGGAGAAGCTCAAGGAATCTCTCGGCGGGATAGATATCATAATTCATCTTGCCGCAATAGTGGGATACCCTGCCTGCAAGAAGAGCCCCCAGCTCGCCGAGGACATAAATTTTCATGGCACCGTGCTTCTCGAGAGAACACGGGATCACAGGGTCCCGATAATCTTCGCCTCCACGGGCAGCAACTATGGCGCCATCATCGGGGAAATCTGCAAGGAGGAAACCTTGCTGAGTCCCCTCACCATTTATGGAAAAACAAAGACCGACGCGGAGAATCACCTGATGCACTCAAAAAATACCATATGCATGCGCTTCGCCACTGCCTTTGGCATTTCAAACAGACTGAGGCTCGATCTCCTGATCAATGACTTTGTCTATCAGGCGAAGAAAATCCGCAACCTCATCATCTATGAGAAGTCCTTCAGGCGCACATTCATTCACGTGAGGGACATGGCCCGGGCCTTCATGTTCGCTGTTGACCACTACGAAAAGGTGAAGGATGACGTCTACAACGTCGGCTCGGAGAAAATGAACCTCAGCAAAGAGGAAGTGGCGATGCTGATCAGAAAGAAAATTGATTTTTACCTTCATTTCGCCGACGTGGGAAAGGACGAGGACCAGAGAAACTACGAAGTGTGCTATGATAAGATAAGCACCGCGGGATACACCACGACAATCTCCGTTGAGGAGGGAATCGACGAGCTTATAAAGGCTATGGATGTCATTGACATAAGCAACGAGTTTTCCAATGTGTAGAGGTGAGCAATGAGCATATGGAACGGGAAAAAGGTAATGGTGACGGGCGGCGCAGGCTTCCTGGGCTCCCATATCGTGGACCGCCTGGCGCACAAAGGCTGTGAAGTGCTTGTACCCAGGAAAAAGGACTGGGATTTCACTGACTGCCATGCTACTGAGAAGTATTTCAAGCACTTCGGGCCTCATATCGTCATTCACTGCGCCGCATTTTACGGCGGCATATGGATAAACCAGCTCTATCCCGGAAAAATCTATTATGAGAACCTCGTCATGGGCGCTCATCTCATGGAAGCCTCAAGGCTCAGCGGCGTGGAAAAATTCGTGGGAATAGGCACGGCATGCTCATACCCCGGCTACCTGGAAAATTACCTGAAGGAGGAAAACCTCTGGGACGGGCCTCTCCATGAATCAGTGGTCAACTATGGCCTCACGAAAAAGATGATGGCAGTCCAGGGATGGGCATACAAAAAGCAATATGGATTCAATTCCCTCCATCTCATTCTTACAAACCTTTATGGCCCCCGCGATACCTTCAATCCCGACCGCTCCCATGTCGTGCCGGCCCTCATAAGAAAATTTGTCGAGGCCGATATTGAAAAGGCTCCCGAGGTGGAGGTATGGGGAACAGGAAAGCCCATCAGGGAGTTTCTCTATGTCGATGACTGTGCCGAGGCAATCATACTGGCCACAGAGCGTTATGACGACCTGGTGCCCCTCAACATCGGCACGGGGATCGGCACAGAGATAAGGGAACTGGTGGAAGCCATCAGGGAGATAGTAAAGTTCGGGGGAGCCATACGATGGAATACGGAGAAGCCTGACGGGCAGTATAAGAAGATCCTCGATGTGAGCAGGATGAGGGAGGCGCTCTGCTGGGAGCCGCCTACAAACCTCAGGGAGGGTCTTGAAAAGACCATTGCCTGGTATAGAGAAAACAAGGAGAGCGCCGATAAAAGGCTTTGAACGGAAAAGCTCCATTGAACGTGGCGGGTTTCCGTCCCCTCTTTCCGGCAGGTGATCAATTCGCTTTTTAAAGACCAACTGAAGGCTTCAACGGAGGAAACCACAATGGAAGAGGGCAGAATCCTCTACCCTGAAGACAAGATTCCCCTCACGACGCTCATCCCCATGGGGCTGCAGCATGTGCTGGCCATGTTCGGCGCCACGGTCCTGGCGCCGCTCCTGATGGGTTTCAGCCCCCAGATTGCCCTCTTCTTCTCCGGCATCGGCACTCTCATCTTTATCGCCGTCACCTCCTTCAAGGTGCCGAGCTACCTCGGCTCAAGCTTCGCCTTCATAGGCCCCGTGCTGGCAATCACGGGGGGAAATGCTGCAAATATCCCTTATGCGCAGTCTGGCATTGCCGCCGCCGCCATCCTTTACGGCATCGCGGCCCTTGCCACGATAAGATGGGGCTCACACTGGATAGACCGCCTTATGCCGCCCGTGGTGACAGGGACCGTCGTGGCAATCATTGGCCTGAACCTGGCCGCATCGTCCATGGCCAACGCCATCAATCCCGATTTTGCCATCACCTCTGCCCGTGACGTGACCAACCTGACAATCGCATCGGTCACCTTTCTCACGGCAGCCTTCGTGGCAATGTACCTCCGGGGCTTCCTGAGGCTCCTGCCCATTCTTATCGGCGTCATTGTGGGATATACCCTCGCCTTCGCACTGGGCGCCATTGATCCTGCAGCGCTCGCCAAAATGGCCACAGCACCCTGGCTCGGCCTTCCCCCCTTTGTGATGCCCAAATTCAGCATTGAGGCCATGCTGGTAATCGCCCCCGTGTTCGTGGTCCTCGTCGCAGAAAACAAGGGCCACATTGCCGCCATTTCAAGCTGCATGAAGCGTGACCTCACCCCCCACCTCGGGAAGGCTTACCTTGGCGACGCCCTGGCGAGCTTCGTCTCTGCGATGGGCGGCGGGACGCCGCAGACCACCTACGCAGAAAACATGGGCGTGATGGCCATCACGAGGGTTTACAGCACTTATAACTTCGTGGCGGCTGCAGTCATCGCCATCATCCTGGGGCTCTGCCCCAAGTTCGGCGCCGCCATCCAGTCAATACCGGAGCCTGTCCTGGGAGGGATAACCCTTATCCTCTATGGCCTCATCACCCTCATGGGAGTGAAGATCTGGGTTGACGCCGGCATTGATTTCTATGAGCAGAAGAATCTCCTTGTCGCCGGAACCTCCCTCATAGTGGCCACAGGGCTTGGCGTCAAGGGGATCTTCATCTCGGGGATAGCTCTCTCGGGAATCGCCCTGGGAACGGTCCTCGCCATAATCCTCAACGTCATCCTGTCCCTGGGGGGAAAGGTCTCCCCGGCCGGAACCGGCGGAGGAGTGCTCCCATGCGGCGAGGAAGGAATAAGGAAATCCCCCCAAGAATAGAAAGGGCAAAGGAGAGGTGAGATTATGAGAAGCAAGATCCTTTTCCTGTCAGTTCTCGTCCTCATCACGGCAACGTTCTGGGGCTGCGGCAACCAGTCCGCCCCGAAGAAGGCTTTTCTGGAGTTCACCAGTGCAATGCGCGAGGGGAACTGGGACACCGTGTGGGACATGCTGTCAGAAAAATCCCAGAAAGCCTTTGAGGAAGAGGGCTATAAGAAGATGAAGGAAATTCTGGACACGATGCCCTCGGATCTCAAGAAGCAGAAGATCACCGAGCTTGGCGTCACCAACGGTGAGCTCCAGAAGATGAGCGCCAAGGACTTTTTCAAGCTCATCATGAAAAAGACCGATGCCTCCAAGGAGTTCATGAAAAACGCCGGGGGTGACCAGGTGGAGAAGGCGCAGGTCCAGGAGAACAAGGCAAGGCTGAAGATAAAGGGGAAAAACGAGGTGGCCGTCATGGTCTGTGAGAAAGGGAAATGGAAGATGGAGTTTGAAGAGGACTAGGGCCTCCCCGGATCAAGAAAATGAAAGAGAGGCTCCATAAGTACCTGTCCCGCTGCGGCCTCGCGTCAAGGAGAAAGGCGGAGGCCCTCATAAGCCAGGGGCGTGTGTGCGTGAACGGCGAGGTGGCCCCCCCGGGCGGGATGCTGATAGATCCCCTGGAGGACAGGGTGACCCTTGACGGCACGGCGGTGGAACCCCCGGCAGCGCCGGTTTATTATGCCCTCCACAAGCCCCATGGCTATACCACCACTGTCCAGGATGCCCATGCGGCGAAAACCGTCATGGAGCTTGTACCGGCATACCCCCGGGTCTATCCCGTGGGAAGGCTTGACAGGGACTCGTCAGGCCTCATCATCCTCACCAATGACGGTGACCTGGCCCAGGCTGTCACGCACCCCTCGCGGGGCCACGAAAAGGAATACGAAGTATACGCCGCATGCCTGAAGGGCACAGGCAGGGGAGCCCTCAGAAGCCTTCTCGGGAAAATGGAGAAAGGCGTCGCCCTGGAAGAGGGCGTCACTTCCCCGGCAAAAGTCCGCATCCTGAGGCTTGACGAGAGGGGCGCCCTGTTCCACCTCATCCTCAGGGAAGGGCGGAACAGGCAGATCAGGAGGATGTGCCAGGCCCTGGGGCTCAGGGTGGAGTCCCTCAGGAGGGTGAGGGTCGGGGCCCTGGAACTGGGCGACCTTGCCCCGGGCGAATACCGCCTGGTGGGCAGGGAGGAGATCCTTGGAAAGGAGAGGCAGAATGGCGAAAATTAAGGTATCATATGGCAAGACCATTGCCATGGGCAAGATCCCGGAGGTGAAATACGAGGCCACCTATGAGAACGACATCCCCCCCGGGGTCAGTGAAGAGGATTTCTTCCGCCTGTGCTGGGAGAAGGTGGAGCGCGAGGTCGAGGAGCAGGTGCGGCATGCCCGGGACCTTGCCAGGCCGCGCTGCGAAAAGTGCGGGAAAGCCGTCGAGAGCCTCTTCTCGGTCTGGGACGAGGAGCGGAGGGAATACATGCAGCTCTGCTTCGAGGACTACCAGAAATCAGGGACAGCCTGCTCATAGGATTCGCACAAAATCTGCCTGCCGGGAGAATGGCCCCTGGCCTCACGATACAGAACCATGGGAGCTGTCCCGGATTTCGCCGGGTTTCAGGCTTAGAGGAAAATGTCTCCTGGAAGAGAAATGCGTAAGCACTATAGGTCGAGAGAATGGAGAACAGAACATGGCGCATATAGAATATCATCAATGGTACAGCCACCGAGTGGGAAGGGAGATGGGCGTCCTTCGCTACGGCCACTGGGGCCCTCCCATGATCTACTTTCCCACCTGCGGGGGAAGCCACACGGAGTTTGAATATTACCGGCTCCAGGACGACCTCTGGTGGTTCATGGAGACGGGGAAGATACAGTTTTTCATCGTGGACAGCACCAACAACGACACATGGTACAACGACTACCTTCACCCCGCCGACCGCGTGAGGGGCTACCTGGCCTATGAGAGCTATATCCTCGATGAAGTGCTCCCGCTTGCAAGGAACCTTTCCCACAACGATTTCGTCGGGTGCTGCGGCTTCAGCCTCGGCGGCTACACCTCCTTCAACATGGCCTGCAAGTACCCCCATCTCTTCCGCTTTGCCGTCTCCCTGGGCGGCGTGTTCGACATCAGGGACTTCACCGACGGCTACCACGACGAGAGCGTATATTTCAACAACCCCGTGGAGTACCTCGCGAACCTCAACGATCCTTACTACCTGGACATGTTCCGCCACCACAGCAGGCTCGTCCTCGTAGGCGGCTCCTACGACAAGTTTCTTGGCGCCACCATTGAGCTCCACAACATCATGTCGCGCCAGGGGATAGTGCACCATTACGAGATATGGGATCCCCCCGCGGATCACCATGAGTACTGGTGGAAGAAGCAGATGCCCTCGCTTCTGGGGAGATTTTACACGTAAACCAGGAGAGGGCTCACGGCAGATGAAATTCCCGCTCCCGGTTTCAAAGCTCTTCACGGCAAGGGACGGACAGGAGCCCTCTTCCTTCTGCATGTTCCTGCTCCTTGCCTTCTTCATTGCGGTGGTGGCTGGTCTCATCATCAGGGTGGGACCTCTCATCAACACCCTTTTCTGGATAGACACTGTCCTGCTCATGGACGGTGGCTGGAGAGTCCTGTGCGGCCAGATACCCCATGGGGACTTTCACTCGGGACTCGGGCTGCTGACCTTCGTTTTTATTGCCCTCTCCATGAAATGGGTCGGACTCTCCCTCTGGTCCATCACCGTGATGAACTGCTTTTTTTTCGTGCTCATCACCCTGTGGGCCTGGATTATTGCCATAAGACGCATGCACTCCCTGATTGCCCTGCTGTTTTCAATATCGGTGGGAGCATTTATCGCGGGGACCTACCATCTGGGCTTTCAATACCAGGTGGCTACCTATAGTAATCTTTACAACCGTTATGGATATGCCCTGCTTTTCATTGCGCTCTGCGAGCAGGTTTTCCCCCCCCGTAAAAAGACCGCCTTTGATGAGGTGGCGGGGGGGCTCTCCACCGGTATTATCATCACGGCTCTCTTTTTTGTGAAGGCCACATATTCAACAGTGGCTGCCCTCTTTATCTGCATGAGGATATGGATGAGAGGGGCATCGAGGCAATGGCTCATCGGGGCGGCAACGGGAGCGCTGCTCTGCCTGCTGCCCATCCTGGTATTCATCAGGTTCAATATCATGGCGGTGCTCAGAGACTACGGGATGATGTCGAAAGTGCGGGGTGAAGCGGTTTTTCAGGCAGACACGTTATACAAATCACTCATGCATCACCTGGCGCCCTGTGTCTATCTCTTCGTTTCATGGCTCTTCGTTCCCGCCTTCTCCGGGGAAGGCGAAGAAAAGCGGCTCTCGAAGAACTCTCTCTCCCTGCTGCTGGTGGGAGCCCTGCTCTCAGCACATTTCCTTAATATTACCAACTTCAGCTTCAATTACGTGGATCTGCCGCTTTATGCCTTCATATCGTTCGTTCCCCTGGAATATTTCCTCAGGAGGAGCACTCTCACCGAAAGGAAAGCAGGCAGGGTTTTCGCCATCCTCATCGTGCTCTTTGCCCTCAGCAGCGGTATGTTCATAGTCAAGAACCTGCAGAGCCTGAAATATTCCCTGGAGCTGAAAGCAGAGTTTCTTGAGAGACTCCCTAAAATAGAATCCGCTCCATTATGCAATTTTTACGTGTTCTGCGGCGGAGATCATGACCCGGAGCGTTTTACCGAGATCGTGAAAGATATCCCCGACTCCGATTACCCGGCCAGGCTCATCCTTTATGACATGCGGAGTTATGCCGCAATCGTCAATGACGGGCTTGCACTGCTGAGGAAACATACTGACAGCGACTCGAGGATAGCCGCCCTGTGGTTTGACAATCCCTTCCCCCTGGCCCTCGGGTTGAAAAGCCCCCTTCACCAGTCAATCTTTTACCAATACCAGTATAATTTCAACGACCGCGTGCACTGGCAGCCTGAAGAGCTTTTCAGCGACACGACCCATATCATGGTGAAAATCGAGGCGGACTCCAATTCTACGGCACCCCTTGCGCGCCTTTACGGCAGTTATATAAAAAGCCATTATGAGCAGACAGATAAATCGGCGCGGTGGGCCCTCTTCACTTTAAGGAAAAAATAGAGGCCTGTGATTCTCAGGCTTTGTCGGAAGCTTCCCCGGCAAGAGGCACGAAAAACGTGAAGGTGCTCCCCTTGTCGGGCTCGCTCTCGACCCAGAGGGAGCCCCCGTGCTCCTGGATGATGGCCCTGCATATGGGGAGCCCCAGGCCCGTGCCTCCCTTTTCCCTTACCGTCGAGCTGTCAACCTGCTGGAACTTTTCAAATATCTTCTCATGGTAGTCTTTCGGGATCCCTGTGCCCTCGTCGCGGACAGAGACAAAGACCTTTCCCTCGCCGCTCCATGTCTTCGTAAATACAGTGCCGCCGCGGGGGCTGAACTTGATGGAATTGGAGAGGAGGTTGGTCACGACCTGGATGAGCCTGTCGCGGTCGGCGGCAAAAGAGGGGATGTCTTCTCCGAGATCGCTTGAGAGCTTTACGCCATAGTTCTCCGCGAAGCCTCCGATGCCCCCGACGGAGTCCTCCACCACCTTGTTGATATCGACAGGCTCCTTCTTCATCCTTATCTTCCCCGACTCTATCTTGGAGATGTCCAGGATGTCGTTGATGAGCCTGATGAGGCGCGTCGTGTTGTTCTTGGCGATATCGAGGAGCTCTTTCTGATCCTCGTTGATTTCACCTACGGTGCCGTCAAGCACAAGCGAAAGGGAGCCTGATATGCTTGTCATGGGTGTGCGGAGCTCATGGGAGACGATGGAGACGAACTCGTCCTTCATGCGCTCCACTTCCTTCTCCCTGGTGATATCCCTCAGGGCGATGATCCTCCCGAGGACGGAGCCTGTGCTGTGGACGACCGGGGCGCTGAACCACTCCACGATCTGAAGGAAGGGCTTGAGCCTTATGAAATGGCCGGAGCGCACCTCGTCCATGTGCTCCACGAGCGCGGCCATATCAGATGAGTACCGCGCCGGGTCCTGGAAAATCTCCGCAGGGGTGATGAGATCCTTTAGATTCCATGGCTTTCCCTGGCCTTCCGGGGCGAGGGAGAGCGAGAAATGCTCAAGGCATGCGCGGTTTGACAGGATGAGGCTCCCCTCCCTGTCCACCATCAGGATCCCTTCCTTGGTGGAATTCAGGACCGCCTCGATGCGTTCCTTATCGCGTGCCGTCTGCTCCTTGGCGTCGCCGAGGAGCCTGTTGGCCTGGGCAAGCTCCTCGGTGCGCTCCACGACCTTCTGCTCTATGTTGGCATAGATCTCCTTGAGGCTCCGCGTCATGCTGTTGAAACGATTGGCAAGAGCCTCGAACTCGTCGTCGCTCCTGATGGTGATCTCATAGTCCAGGTTCCCCCCCGACACCTCCTCGGTGCCTTTCATGATGATGTTGATGGGGATCAGGAACTTCCTGGTGAGGTACACCCCTGACAAAAGGCTCATGATCGTCGAGGCGCCCAGCAGAATCGCAATGATATTATGATGCCATTTGAGCACCTTGAAAAGATCATCGTATTTCACTCTCACAATTGTCTTCAGAGAGGCCCTGACCTTGCCGCCCGGGCGCTCATACATGGCGGGGATGGCAGGGAAGACAGTGTCAAAAGACCAGACCCATTCACCCTTGTCAAATTTGCTTTCCTGGTATTTACCGGTGATGGCGTCAAAATCTGCCTTGCTGAAAAGCCTCTTCACATTCATCGCCTCAGGGGAGCTTTTTCCGCTGCCGGCAAAGGAGGGATCGGTGGAGGTAAGTACTGAACCGTCATCGGTGGCAAGGTAGGTAAACTCGTTGAAGTTCTGGATCATCTCGTTTCTGTGCTTGTACAGCAGAGATGTTTTTATAAAGGAGCTGTCCAGCACCGCGATGAGCCCGCCCCGATAATTCCCCGACGGTGTATAGAAAGGGGTAAGGAGCACGATGCAGGAAGCGCCGTCAAAAACAGTGCCTGTTATCACGGCGCTCGAAGGGAAAGCCGAGGAGGGGTCTCCCTTGATATGGCCCACCTGGAGGGCGATGGCCCTCTGCACCAGGGGGTCATCGCCATAAGATACCGGACTCTGGAGTGACTGGTGATAACTGCCGAGGGCCGGATCCTTCATAATCCTGAAGAGCTCCCTGCCTTCACCGTCAAGCAGGGAAAGACGGCTGAACTTCTCGGCACGGAGACGCATCTGCTCCGTGAGCAATCTGGATAAGACGGCGACTTCTGCCTCTCTGTCCCCGGCCTTTGCGCTGCCGCTGAGAAGGCGGGGAAGGGAAGCCTCCTGCGAGAGGAAAATAAGGCTGTCACCTGAAGAATTGAGCATCTTCGTGCACATGACGTTGTGAAGGGATATGATGGAGGCCACCTTGTACTTTTCCGAGAAGATGAGGTGGCGCCTGTTGAGTAAGATGCCGTAAACCCCCATTATGGCAAGGGGGACCAGGGAGACTATGAGAAGAAACCCAATGAGCTTTCTCTGAAGCTTGACACTGCGCCCTATCATTCCTGCCTCACGCTCCCGCGAGGTGGACTTTGATTTTCTGGGCGAGCTCGTCGGGCGTGATCTGGAACTTGGCCATGAAATCCAGGGCCCCCATGTCCAGGATCTTCTGGATCTCCTGCTTGTCCTTCACGCTTGAGCTCAGGAATATGACGGGGATATCGGCGGTCTCGACGTTCTGGCGGAGCTGGCGGAAGACCTCTACGCCGTCGAGGTCCCCCGGCATCATGATATCCATCAGAATGAGGGAGGGCTTCTTCTCCTTGACCCTGTCAAGGCCCTCCTTGCCGGTCTTGGCATGAGTGACCTCATAGCCTTCCTTGACGAGCTTGAGCTGCCATATCCTGGCAATGGATGCGTTGTCCTCGACAATCAGTATGTGATGGGTCATGAAATCCCTCCTTTAATGCGAAAATCTTACAAAGGTGAGTGTGTAGCTTGTTCCTTTCCCCGGGGCGCTCTCCGCGACAAGACCGCCTCCGTAATTGGCCGCCACCATGTGGGCTATCAGAAGCTCAAGCCCCGTGGCTTTTGCCTCACCGGCAGGCTCGCCGGAGAAAAAGCCTTCACAGATGGCTTTCTGCTGATCCTCTGCGAGCACAAGGCCGGGGACCTCAACGACAAGGGAGAGGGCATGGGGGTCATCCCTGAGCTTGACCGGCACCGCGGCGCCCTCCTGGCCATAGACCAGCCCGTGGTGAATGAGCCCGCGGCAGGCCCTCGTGATATAGAGCTCGTCGCCGTCGTAAAAACAGGCCTTCTCGGGGAATGAGGCGGCGGTGGAGACATTTTTCCTCATGGGCGCGAGCTCTTTCAGAGAGCGGGCCACGATCTCCTTCATGTCAAGGGAGGTCTTCTTCTCCTCCCATATTCCTGATTCAAGAAAGCTGAGATCGGCCAGGGTATTCACAAGATCCAGCAGGTGCTCCGAGTTGCTCCGCATATCGTCAACCCATTCACGGTGCTCTTCTGAGAGGTCACCGCCGCAGCCCTCGCGCATGAGTGCCAGGTATCCCTTGATGACCACCAGGGGGTTCCTGAGGTCATGAAAGGCCTTTCTGAAAAAGGGGGGCTTATTAAGGCTTGTGAGAAAAAGATGCTCTCCCATGATCTATAGCTCCTTTACTGTGGTGCGAAGCACTTCTTCCAGCGTCGTGATGCCCTGGATGACCTTTATCATCGCGTCCTCCCTGAGGGGCCTGAGGCCCTCTTCCCGGGCCGCCTCAATGATCTTCTCCAGCGGCTCACCGACAGAGACAAGCTTCTTTATGCGGGAAGTCATCTTCATGACCTCCGTGACGGCCACTCTCCTGAGGTAGCCCGTGTTATAGCACGAGGGGCAGCCCACGCCCCTGTACACCTTTTCGGGCTTGTCCTTCGGCGATCCGAATATTTCGGTCCAGACACGGTCATCAATCTCCTGATCCTCGCGGCACTCGATGCAGATGCAGCGCAGAAGCCTCTGGGCCATGGCGCCCGAGACCACCGAGGCCACCAGGTAGGCGGGGATCCCCATCTCCACGAGCCTCGTGACGGAAGAGCAGGAATCGTTGGTATGGAGCGTCGAGAGCACAAAATGGCCTGTCATCGCGGCATGAAAGGCGATCTCGGCGGTCTCCTTATCCCTTATCTCGCCCACCATGATGATATCGGGATCCTGGCGGAGGATGGAGCGGAGGCAGTTGGCGAAGTCGAGGCCAATTCTCGCGTTGACCTGCGCCTGGTTTACCATGTCGATCTGGTACTCGACAGGGTCTTCAACGCTGATAACATTATGATGAATCGACTTCACCTTGTTAAGCGTCGCAAAGAGGGTAGTGCTTTTTCCGCTCCCTGTGGGTCCCGTGATGAGCATCATACCGTACGGCTGGGAGATTATCTCCGAGTACTTCCTGTAATTCTCTTCGGAAAAGCCCAGCTTGTCAAGGTTGGCAAGCGTCGTGCTCCTGTCCAGGAGCCTGAGAACCATTTTTTCCCCGAAGACGAGGGGGAAGACACTGGCCCTGATGTCAACCTCGCGCTCTCCCACCTTGATGCGGGTCCTCCCGTCCTGGGGGAGGCGCCTCTCGGCAATATTCATGCCGCACAGTATCTTGAGCCTTGATATCATGGAAGGATAGGCTGACATGGGGAGCGTGAGCTCTATGTGAAGGATGCCGTCTATCCTGAATCGGATGACGGCTTTCTTCTCCGTGGGCTCGAAATGGATATCGCTCGCATGCTTATCGACGGCGGCGTGGAGTATCCTGTTCACCAGCTGGATCACAGGTGTCTCCTCGCTGAGGGTCTCGAGGGCCTTCTCCTCGGAGCCGAACTCATGCTTTGCCTCGGCCGCCTTCTTTGAGACCTCCCTCACGGTGTCCTCAAAGGTGTCGCCGGCGCCGTAATAGGTCTTTATCGCCCTCTCGACATCCTCGCGGGTGGCATAGACCACCTTGAGGGTGAAATCCCTGTGCATGTATTTCACCGTGTCAAGGGCCACGATGTCGTTGGGATCCGCCATCGCCACCGTGAGCTCTTTTCCCTTGAGGCTCATGGGCATGAAGCAGTACTGGCGGGCGATATTCTCGGGGATAAGGTGCACCGAGTCCATTGAGATGATGAACTCCTCGAGCTTCACGACAGGCACCTGGTAGTAGAACTCGAGCAGATCGCCAAGATGGGATGGCTCCACCAGTTTCTGCTCGATGAGGATGGCCTCGATGGACTTGTGAGTGGTCTTGTAGAAGTCCATCACCTGTTTCCACTGGTTCTCCGTGATGGTCTCCGACTCCACGAGCATTTTCCCGAAACTTGCCACCTTGTCGGCTTCAGCCATGAGCTCACTCCTTCCGAGAAGCGTTCCCCAGCAGCCCCTTCACTTTCGCCACAAACTCGTCGGGCTCAAAGGGTTTCTTTATGTAGTCAATGGCTCCGAGGGCCAGGCCCTCCTCGATCTCCTTCTCCTGGGCTTTCGCCGTGAGGAACACGAAGGGGATGGAAGCAGTGTCAGGCTGGGCCTTGAGGGTCCTGCAGGCCTCGTAGCCGTCCATCCTGGGCATCATGACGTCGCAGATGATGAGGGCCGGCTTCTCCTCCTTCACCAGGTCCAGCAGCTCCAGTCCGTTGCCTGCGAATTTCACCTCGAAGCCGCCCTTGTATTTCAGCGTGACCTTGATTACCTTCTGAATATCCTGCTCATCCTCTGCCACAAAGATCATTTCCTTCGCCATGGACTCCTCCTTGCGCCTTCTGCCTCATCATACTGTTCTCTTCCGGGAGGAAATCACCTTCCATCTTTTCTCCGTCTGACGGCATCCAGAAGGTGAGAAGGAGATTGGCCTCTCATTGAACAATAATAGACGAAAGTCAAAATTGACGTAAAAAGATGAGAGTCTTCCCGGGTTGCAGCGAGGTAAGAGATGTTCGGAAAAAAAGTCACCGCAGGTCTTGACATAGGCCAGGACAGCGTGAAATGCGCCACCTCCCTGTCTGACAAATACCTTGTCAGGGACATGAGGCTCTGCGCTACCATGGCGGACCGTCAGACCCGTGATCAGCTCGCCTCGAGGGAAGAGCTCATCCGCTGCGTCAACGAGCTGGTGAAAGTCTGCCAGAAGGAGGTCCCCGGCTTCGGGAAGCACGTGAGTGCCTCGGTGCAGGGAAGCGGGAGCGTGGCCCGTTACCTTGAGCTTCCCCTTCTCAAGCCCAAGGAGCTCTCCGTCGCCGTGAACTCCCAGGCATCAAAATACGTGCCCTTCCCGCTGAAAGACATGACGCTCTCCTTCGTGAACGTGCCGCAGCTCTCGACGGCCAAGAAAAAAAGCGCCGTATTCTTTATCGCCGAGCAGAACGAGACACTCGAGGAGCTCAAGGCAATCATGAAAGCGACGGGCCTCAACCTGAACAGGATCGAGACACCGGTCCTGTCGCTTTCGCGCCTCTTCGCCCTCAACCACAGGTTTCCCAAGGATGAGTTTTTCGCCATAATCCACATGGGCTTCCGTTACTCATTCTTTATCGTCTTACGGGACCGCTATCCCTACTTCGTGAGAGAGCTCTCCATCTCGGGGAGGGATTTTACTTACGCGCTCCAGATGGGGGGCCAGTGCAGCTGGAGAGAAGCCGAGGAGACCAAGCTCAAGTACGACGTGCTGGCCAAAGAGACGGCCATAGAGCCCTTCATCACCCGGTGGCTTGACGATGTAAAGAGATCCATCGAGTTTTTTGTCAAGCAGTTCCCTGGCGAAAATTTCGACATCAAGAAGATATTCATCACCGGCGGCACCGCGGCAATGAAGAACCTGGACCTGAGGCTCTCCAGCTTCATTGCCCTCCCTGTGGAGAGCGACAGGTGGGACAGGATCAAGCGGTCTGGCGTCCAGGGCGAGGGCTCCGCAGAGGGCGACGACGGCTTCAGCACTTTCAGTGTAGCCATGGGACTGACTTTTGACTAAAGGGAGAAAAGCCACTTATGCATGAATGGCTTGATGAGCTGGAAAAGGACCTCGGCCCCGACGTGATCCTTCAGGCCCGGAACGAAGCGCACGGGGGAAGAAACCCCGCTGAATTCCTTGTGGAAAAGGGCCTCATCCCGTCAAGATCTCTCCTCTCCCTCCTTTCGCGCCATTACCACCTCCCCAGCGTGGAGCTTGAGCTCTATCATCCCCAGAAGGCCTCCGTTGACAGGCTGAACGAGAGCGTCATGAGGCGCTTTACTGCAATTCCGCTCTTTGAGCTTGATGACCACCTCTTTGTAGCCGTCACCGATCCCGATGATCTCACCATTCACGACTTCCTCAGGCAGATGACGGGGCTCACCGTTGAGCCCGTTATCGCAACGAAGGACTCCATCATAGCTGCCATCAACAAGATCTTCCTCACCGAGGAGAAAACAGCCCAGGCCATGGGCACCTTCGCCGAGAAAAAGGAAGAGGAAGATAATGCCGAGGGCCTTGAGGCCCTTATGATTGAGGACGAGAGCGCCCCTGTCATCAAGCTGGTGAACTACATGATCTCCCAGGCGGTGAACCTCGGCGCGAGCGATCTTCACCTTGAGCTCTTTCCCGACTCGGTGTTCCTCCGCTACCGGGTGGACGGCATCCTCTACGAGTTCCCGCCGCCGCCCCTGCACCTTTACCGGGCCATAGTGTCGCGCTTCAAGATAATCTCCAACCTGGACGTCGCCGAGCGGCGGATGCCCCAGGACGGGAGAGCCTCCTTCAGAATCGGCGATGATGTCTATGACCTGAGAGTCTCGATAATCCCCAACGTCCATGGCGAAGGCATCGTGATCCGCATCCTGGCAACGGTGGGGCGCTCCATCGACCTGGAGGACCTTGGCTTCAACACTGTCATGCTTGACCATTACAAGAAGCTCATAAAAAGGCCCTTCGGCCTCTTTCTCGTGACAGGCCCCACAGGGTCGGGGAAATCCACTACTCTCTACGGAACACTGAAACATATTTACACTCCCAAGAAAAAGATAATCACCATCGAGGACCCCGTCGAGTACCAGCTGAAAGGGATCACGCAGATCCAGGTGAACTCCGATATCGATTTCACCTTTGCGCGGGGCCTCAGGTCCATCCTGCGCCATGACCCCGACATCGTAATGCTCGGCGAGATCCGGGATCTTGAGACGGCAGAGATAGCCATCCGCTCGTCACTCACGGGCCACATGGTCTTCAGCACGCTCCACACCAACGACGCCGCTTCGGCGGTGACGCGCCTCCTGGACATGGGCATCGCCTCGTACCTCATCTTCGCGTCGCTGCTGGGAGTCCTGGCCCAGAGGCTCGTGAGGCGCCTCTGCCCCAAGTGCAGGAAAAAGGCGGAGCTTACCAGGGATGAGCTCCAGGCTTACGGAGTGAGCTACATCCCCGAGGAGTACGAGGTGTTCGAGCCGGCAGGGTGCCAGGCCTGCGGCGGCTTCGGATACAAGGGGCGCCTGGCAGTCTATGAGTACCTGGAGATCACCAATGCCATGCGGAGGCTTCCTGCCTCGGACGTGACCCCCGAGGTGATTAAAAGGCTTGCCGTTGACGGCTACTTCAGAGCCCTCAGGGACAGCGCCCTGGAAAAGTTCTTTGAGGGGGAAACAAGCATAGAAGAGGTGCTGAGCGTCACCGCAGAGGGTGATTAAGATCACGGAGAAAGAGGAGGGGCTATGCCACAGTTCTCATTTTCCGCACTGGACAGCGAGGGGAAAAAAGTCTCGGGGATGCTTGAGGCCGACAGCCCCGATGCGGCTCACAAGGTGCTTGCGGAAAAGGATCTCATCGTGACGAGCCTCACGATGACGGCGTCCACCGCTACCATGGCATCATCGGCGGCGGCCTACAAAAACCTCAGGGTGAAGACTGAAGACCTTCTGCTGCTCACCCAGGAGCTCAGCTCCATGCTTGACGCGGGGATTCCCCTCAAGCGCTCCCTTGAAGTGGTGGGCAATGACATCTCAAGCCGCAGCCTGAAGGTCGTGGTGACCAACCTCGCCACGGGGCTCTCCCAGGGGAAATCCCTCTCGGAGATGATGAGGCAGTTTCCCCGGGTCTTCTCGAAGCTCTACGTCTCAATGGTCGGGGCCGGCGAGAAGTCGGGAAATCTCCCCCTCATCCTGAACAGGCTCTCGGACTATATCCAGCGCTCGGAGTACCTCAGGAGAAAAGTGGAGGCGGCCCTTTACTATCCCACGATAGTGGTCTGCTTCGCCGTCCTGGTCATGGTCTTTCTCTTCACCTTCGGCATCCCGAGGCTCAAGAGCATCTATGACGAGCTGGGAAGGGAGCTCCCCTTCACCACGCAGACGCTGATAAACTTCTGCAGCTTCCTGGGGACCTGGTGGTATATCATCTTCCCCCTGATCGGCGTCGCCATCTACCTCTTCGTAAGATTCGCGAGAACCGAGGCGGGCCAGCTTGCCATCGACACCTTCAAGATCAACATGGTGCTCCTCGGGGAGCTCTTCCAGAAAGTGGCCATCTCGCGCTTCGCCCGCACACTCGCCACGCTCTACTCGAGCGGCGTGCCCATCCTTGACGCGATGGAGCTCGTCTCGGGAAGCACGGGAAACAGGGTCATGGAAAACGTGGTGAAAGGGGCCCTCAAGAACCTCCGCGAGGGCGAGCAGCTTGCCGATCCCCTCAGGAGAAGCAAAGCTTTCACCGAAATGGCCATCAGCATGATCGCCGCCGGCGAGGAGACCGGTTCCCTGGACACCATCCTCGCAAAGCTCGCTGATTTCTATGAGGCGCAGGTGGAGATATCGCTCCAGGCTCTCTCCGGCCTCGTTGAGCCAATTATCATGATATTCATCGGCATAGGGCTGGGAGCTGTCATCATCACGCTTGCCCTGCCGTTCCTCACCGTGAGCACGCTCATCAACTGACAGGGGGAAAAGCCCATGAAAAAAAGCCAGGGATTCACACTCATCGAGAGCCTGATAGCCTTTGTGCTCATCGCCATCCTTATCATCACGCTGGTGTCAGTGTTTTCGATGCAGCGCAGGGGCATGCAGGCATCGGAGAACAGGGTCAAGGCGGCCTTCCTGGGAAGGAGCGTGCTGGAAGGCATGAAGACCAGGACCTTTGACGATATTTACGCGTACTCAGGCAAAGTGACTTACACGGGCCTCGACGACAGCGCACAGGGCGTGAAGGATAAAGTGCATACGCTCGAGATCCTCTACAACGTATCGGTAGAGGCCCAGGGAGCCGACAAGAAAATCGTATGGGTCGATCTGTCGTGGACCGAGAGAGGCGGCAGGTCGGCGGCATTCCAGACAAAGCACGAGGTGGTGGAGACGGTCTTCACGAGGCTGAAATAAAGGTCTTTGAATCTCCCGGCCGGGGGGGGAATCCAAGGAGAGTGAGAGAAGAGGGCGGGCTCATCGCCTGGGAAAATCGGAGGGTGACTGAAATGAGAGAGAGAGGAAAGGCCTGGTTTCTGAAGGGCATGAGCCTTCCCGAGCTGATTGCAGCCATGATCATTGTATCCTTCCTGTCGGGCATCCTCGTGGTCATGCTGCTTGCGGGGAAGAAGACCTACCAGGCATCGGTGGCGCGCGGCAAGGGGCGCCAGGACCTCACCGCAGCAATGTATAATATCACCGAGGACCTGAAGGACACCAGGCTGTCCTTTGTCACGGTCTCAGCGGACCGCAGGGCCTTCAGCGCCATCTCGGCCTATGACACATCCGGGACTTTCACCACCGATACCGTGACGGGGGCTCCCGTGTGGAAAAAGTTTGTCGTGTACTATCTCAAGGCCGGCACTACCAATCTGATGCGCCGTGAGGTCTACGGCACCTTCACCGCCGCCCTCACGGCAGATGAGCTGACGGCGCAATGCAATGGCACAGGAAAGCTTGTGGCTTCCGATGTGCTGTCGCTGAGCATTGCCACCGACGCTATCAATAAATCAATGACGCTCTCCGTGACGGTCAGGAACACGAGCCGGCACGGCACCATCGACGAACAGACGCAGCAGGCCGTCATATACCCGGCCAACTAGGAGGTGTTTTCCATGAGAAGGAGCAGAGGCTACATTCTCGTCCTCACCATTATAGTGATGGTGATACTTCTTGTCTTCGGCATCGCCTACGCCAACTACTACCGCCAGGAAAAGGGGATGGCGCAGATGAGGGAGCAGCAGGTGGTGGCTGACGCCGCCGCCGACGGGGGGATCCAGGATGCCCTGCTGCAGCTCAAGAGCAGCCCCGCCTGGAACGCCGGTTTTCCATATGACCCGAATAATCCCCGGCTCCCCCATGCCCCCGCGACATACCAAATGACCTTCACCGCAGGCACCCAGCCCTATTCCACCAACAACGGCGCCGGCAGCGCCGCCGTGACGGGCTACAAGGGCCGCCAGGTGCCGGCAGGGTCGGTCCACCTCGTGTCGGTAGGCCGCTTCAGGAGCGCCACCTGCCTGGAAGAGGTGCTGGTGTCGGTAAAAGGGGGAGCCCTTTTCCAGTTCGCCGCGCTCACCGATACAGAAATCACCCTGGGCGGCAACAAGATCCTCGTGGACAGCTATGACTCGGCGGCAGGGCCTTACGCGCCGGGCAACCCCAATAACAACCAGGGCAACCTGGCCACCAACGCCGATATTATCACGCTGAACGGAGGGCCCACCGTCCTGGGCACGCAGGCCACCAGCCTCAACAAGCCCCTCGCGGAGCCGCCCGCTCCCCCCGAGGGCACGAACCTGGGGGAAGCTCCCTCCTCAGGGACCCTTAATCCCGGAATTTATACCGAGCTTGAGCTGAAAGGCCCCCTGCAGCTTGCGGGGGGGACCTACGTGTTCACCGGCGACGTGCAGCTCTCAGGCAGCGCCAACCTGCTCGCGCCCACCAACGGCGACAAGGTCACCATCTATATCCTCGGGGATACGAAGATATCGGGCAACAGCACGATAAACGGGACCACGGCGGCAAACCCGAACCCGAAGCCGGGAAATTTTCTGATCTACGGAGGGTCATCTGAGCAGGAATTTGAGATAAACGGCGTGGGAAGCAAAAGCAACGGCCTTTATTTCGCCCTTTACGCCCCCCATTCCGACGTGAAGATCGGGGGCAACAGCAGCGTGGCCCTCCATGGTGCCATTGCATCCAACACGCTCACCATCGGGGGGAGCAACGGCCTCCATTACGATCTGCAGCTCAACAGCCCCGACGGGCCCCAGGCTTCGGGCCTCAATATCCTGTCGCGCTGGTAAGAGGTGAAAATGGCAAAGAAAAAAATCTACGTGGCAGAAGACAATCCTCTCCAGGTCGTGCTGCTGAAGGCGGCCCTGAAGTCCGGTGAGGACCAGGAGATTCTCTTTTTCGGCGACGGCCTCGAGATTTACCAGAAGGTCCAGCAGGAAAAACCGGACCTCCTGATCCTGGACATTATTCTCCCTTCCCTCTCGGGCCTCGCAGTGTCGAGGCTCGTGAAATTCAACGATCTTTACCGGGATATCCCGGTGCTGGTCACCTCTTCCATCACCGACGCGAATATCAGGGAGAAGGCCCTCGCCGCAGGGGCCGACATGTTCCTTCCCAAGCCCTTTCAAATCACGGAGTTTGCTGAGACGGTGAAGATGCTTCTCTGCAGCGGCGAGTGTCTAGCAGCCCCGCCAGAGCCTTCCTGAGAATCTGCTTGGTGACGGGGAGAGGGACTATGAGGTCAAAGCGGCCCTCCCATTCCTTGAGCCTCAGGGCCGAGAGCAGTATAATAGGAATGTCGCCAAGCATCGGTCTGCTCTTCACCTGGTAGGCAAAGTCCTCCTCCCGCATATCCGAGAGGGGCCTGTGGAGCAGGATGACGTCGCACAGGCGCTTTTCCAGGCGTGCAAGAGCCTCTGCGCCCCGCGTGAAGACCTCCACCTCGTGGCCCTCTTTCTGCAGCAAGAGCCTGACAAGGCGGATGCTCCCCGACTCTGAGCCCACCAGCATGAGGCTCCCCTGGCGGGACGGCACCTCGGGGGGAGGCGAGCCCTTCTTCAGGCTGAAGAGGAACCGGGTCCCCATGCCCGTATCGCTTTCAAGGGTAATCACTGAACCGTGGCCCTCCAGGATGTTTTTCACGATAAAGAGGCCGAGGCCGCTCCCGCGGCGCTCGCCCTTCGCCTGCCCGTACTTCTGGAAGATCCTGTCATGGAACTCCCGGGCGATGCCTTTCCCCGTGTCGGCCACCGCCACGCCTACGTTATCCCCTCTATCGGTCACGTCAATGCTGATCCTCCCCCCTTCAGAGGTGTAACGGAGGGCATTGCTTATCAGGTTGTGGAAGACCTGCAGAATTTTTCCATAATCGGCATAGACCCATGTTGAGGGAGGGCACTGAAAATCAAAGGCAATACCCCCCTTTGAGGTAAGGGGCATGAAGACCTTGCCCAGCTCGTCAAGCACTTCGTTCAGCAGGAAGGTGTCAAAGGCATAGAGCATCTGCCCCGCCTCTATGCGGGCGCTGTCCAGGATATTGCTTATCATGGCGAGGACCATGGTGCTCGAGTGCTGGATCATTCTGACGAATTCCATTTTCGCCTCGGGGATCTCGCCGAGGCGCGGGTCGGCCAGCAGATCGGTAAAGCCTATGATGGCGCTCATGGGGCTCTTGAGGTCATGGGTCATGGCGGCAAGAAACTCCTCGCGCAGGCGCGCCAGGTCCCACTGCTTTGTCCTGTCGCGGAAGATCTCCACCATCCCCAGCAGGTTTCCCCCCTCATCCCTCACCGTTGTGCAGTTCACCTCGACGGGCACGCGCTTCCCATCCTTTCTCCTGAGCCACACCTCCTCGACAAAGACGCTGGTATCGCCTTCCATGACCTTCACAAGGGGGCAGCCCTCGGTGCAGAGCTCTTTGCCGCACTTGCTGGTGTGGTTCAGGATCTCGCTGCAGGGACGCCCGAGGACCTCATCCTCGTGGTATCCCGAGAGCTCCTCGGCGGCGCGGTTCCACCTGAGGATGCGGCGCTCTCCGTCGGTATAATAGACGCCGTCTCCCATGGAGGAAAAGACGGCATCAAGGAGGCTTTTCTCCTCATTGTCCATTGCGCTCTGGTCCATCGCGCCCTCCTTCTCCACAGGCCATGGGGAGGCTGAAAAAGAATTTCGTGCCCCTGCCCTCATCGCTTTCAAGGGTTATCTCCGCGCCATGGCTCTCCAGGAAGGACTTCACGATAAAAAGTCCCAGTCCTGTGCTGCGCCTGTCCCCTTTTACCTGCGAGTACTTGTTGAATATCCCTTTCTGTTCTCGCCGGGGGATGCCTTTTCCTGTGTCGCCTACCTCAACGTCGGCCCTCCCGTTATCCGCCGAGACCTTCACGGAGATCTGCCCGCCCCGCGGGGTATAGCGCAGGGCGTTGGAGAGAAGGTTATGAAAGACCTGGCGCAGCTTCACCCTGTCGCCGTCCACGACGACGTCGCCGGGGCAGAGGAACTCCAGGGAAAGGCCTGACTGCTCGGCAAGAGGCTCGTAGTTTTTCTCCATCTCGTCAATGAGGGCTTTCAGGGGGAATGGCTCGCGGTGAAGCTCCACGGCGAATCCGCCTTCAATCCTTGAGACATTGGCCATGTTCTGTATCATGCCCATCATCTCCTCGCTCGAGAAGAGGACTGAACGGGCAAAGGAGATCTTCTCGGCGGAGATCCCGCCGGCCTTGGGGCTGATGATGAGCTGCGTGTAAGCCATTATTGACGAGAGGGGGCCCTTGAGGTCATGGGTCAGGATGGCCACAAAGTCCTCGCGGGCGCGCCTCAGGGCCTCCTCGGCCCTGTTGAGCCTCGTGATGATGACCTGCACAAAGGTGGCAAACATCAAAAGAAGGGTGACCACCAGGGTTCTCAGCCACAGCTCTTCCGTGGAGGACGGGCAGAGCTCCCGGGCAAAGCTGTCCTCGTACAGGATAAAGGCCTTCATCGCTGACTGGAGAAGCCAGTAAAGGGCCGCGAACACAATGCCGAGAAGGATTATGTGTTTATGGAGCCAGCCTTTTTTATCAAGTTTTTTCATGGCCTTCGAGGGGCCTCCTCCCATGAGGATTATTCCCGGCCAGGCCGGAGTTCAGCGGCCTGAAAAAAAATTATACTCCCCGGGGCGTAAAAGAAGAAGCCGCAGAAGGGGGGGGTGGGGGGTCCAACCTTCTACGACTTATACCTTAGGAGTGAACACGCTTGTTTACTGTTACCTGATTGCTGCTTTTACTGCTGCGTCTGCTACCTCTCCTGGTTCGTTTATGCTGCGTCTGCTGCTACGTCTGGGCACTTCTGCTGGTTCTGGTCTGCTTGGTCTGCTGCTACTTTCTGCCCACTCCGCTGGAACCTTTTCTACTATGATTATAGCTCTTCTCCCCCATGGATACAATCGGCTTTAAGGGCTAATTTTTTCAGGGGACTCCAGGGCGTTATCAGGAAGGACTACTACTGAAGAACTACTCCCTCCCCGGGAGAGGACCTTCCTTCCCCGGTGCGAAATATACATAGGGAGGCCCGCAGCGGGGCCGAACTCTTATACTCCAGAGCATAATGGCAGGAAAATGATGGACGGCCTTCTGAGCGAGGGGACCTTGGTCAACAACAGGTATAGAATCATACGCCTCCTCGGGCGGGGAGGGATGGGCGCCGTGTACCTCTGCGAGGATAATGAGCTTGCGGGAAAGGTATGGGCCCTCAAGGAGATGAGCCTCCGCTTCGCCCCGGGCTTTCTCAGGGAGCAGATCATAGAGCAGTTCAAGACGGAAGTGAAGATCCTGGCCACCCTCAACCACCCCAACCTCCCCCATATCTCCCACTTTTTCCAGGAAAACGACAAATACTTCATGGTCATGGAGCATGTGGAGGGGAAAAACCTCGCCGAAAAGATTGAGGAAGCCGGCACTCCTCTCAGGGAAGCGGAAGTGACCTCATGGGCGGCACAGATCTGCGACGTGCTGCAGTACCTCCACAGCCAGTCACCGCACCCCATCATTTACCGCGACCTGAAGCCGTCAAACATCATGGTCCGGGAGAACGGCCAGATCAAGCTCATCGACTTCGGCATCGCCCGGTTCTTTGATCCCTGCAAGTCCACCGACACTTTCAAGATGGGCTCCGTGGGCTTCTCGCCGCCCGAGCAGTACAGGGGCAAGGGCACCACAGACGCCCGCTCCGACATCTACTCCCTGGGCGCCACCCTCCATTTCCTCTGCACCAACCGCGATCCCCAGGAGGAGGCGCCCTTCTCCTTCCCGGCGCCGAGAACCCTCAACTCATCGCTTTCGCCCAGGATCGACCGCATCATCATGCGGGCCCTTGAATACAAGAAGGAGCGCCGCTTTGAATCGGCGGCCGAGATGAAGGAGGCCCTCCAGCAGGATGAAGGGATCCTCTGGAACAACGCCCTCACCAGGAAATTTCTGACCTCCCCCCTCACCGCGCGCTTCCTCGAGAATCCTGCGGCCCAGAGGGAGAAAGTAGCCGTCCTCTTTATCCTTCTTTTCATCCTGGGAATCGCCCTCGCGGTGGACTCGGTGAAGCTTTACTCCCACTACAGGGAGAGCCAGGAGCACAGGCGCGCGAGGGGCCACTACCTGAGAGGCCAGCACTTCCAGGAGCATTCCAGATACCGTGAGGCCCTCAATGAATATGAGCTGGCGCTCCAGGACTACAAGGACGACATCATGGCCCAGTACGCCGTGGGCCTGATGCACTCAAAGCTCTCCGAGCCTGAAAAGGCCGAGGCGGCCTTTCACAAGACCCTCAAGCTCGACAGCAAATGCGCCCCTGCCCTCAGGGAGCTTGGCTACCTCTCGCTCAAGAGGAACGATCCCGGAAAAAGCCGGGAATTCCTTGAGAAAGCCCTCTCGTATGAACCTACCGACGGAATCACCTATTATTATCTCGCCCTTGGGTATGAGAAGGAAAAGAACCTGGCCGAGGCCCTCCGCTGCTACGAGGAATACCTGCGCTGCACTCCCGGCGCCCCCGATGAGAAAGAGCTCAGGGAGCACATGAAGTCGCTCAGGTGACCTCATCCCCGTTAATGCCACTGCAGGTAGAACTTTATGAGGGTAGGAAGGGTGATGTTGGAGCTGTGGAGGTGCTCAAGGAACCACAGGCATGCGCCAATGTCAAAGACAAGAACTATGGCGAGATAGATGAGCCTGCGGGAGCCATGCTTTTCATTCCTTGCCGCCGCATAATAGACCAGAGGCGAGAGGGCCACCATGATCACGATGGCTACCCCTGTCCAGAAGGTCACCTCAAGATAGTTCTTGGTGATCATGGGAGGGCCTTTCAGCGCCGGCGCGCCGTCATTGCTTCATGTGCCTGATGGTGAGCTTCTGGTTATAAATCTTTATCTTCACCACTTTTTCTTTCCACACCGAAAAGGAGATGCCCTGGGCAGGGTAGCTGATGAGATACTCCACGTCGGCATTCTTTATCTCCTCATACTCGTAGTTTCTCCCGTATGCCCTTATGACGGTCGTAATGCCCCTGCCGACGGCTATTCCCTCGGAAGTGGCATAGGCCGGGTTCATCACCAGGATTATCATGACAGAGTCTTTCTGGACTCCCAGGTCCAGTAGATACTGCACGAAGGAATAGATCTGGAAGTCCTCCCTGGGTACTATCTCGGCTTTCCCTATCCTGGACTCCACCCTGTCGATCTGCTCACCGAGCGCGATGGCCCCCACGCGCTTTCCCGGCACAATGAGGGTGTCGCCTCCCTTGACAGTGGTGACGAAAGGAGGCGGGGATTTCAGGGGACTGCCTGAAAGGGAGGATTTCCGGGTCGGTGCGGGCACCGATGGCACCGCATCAGAGGAGGATGGCGGCACCGGGGTGAGCCCGGCATCGGGAGCGGGCGCGGTGCAGCAGGCCTGAGAAGCTACAAGCACCAGGGCACACAGGAGGAGGACTCCTTTCTTCACTGGCTTCCCTCTCTTTCCAGGACAAGGCAACCGTCCTTATAGTCTGCATTCACCAGGGTCCCCTGGGGGACCTGCTCTTCCAGCACCTTCTTGGAGAGAGGCACGATGAGCTCATTTTCTATGGTGCGCTTCAGGTTCCTGACGCCGAACCTGGCGCTGTAGCCGGCATCACAGAGGTGCTCCAGCAGGCTTTCCTTCACCTCGAGAGTGATGCCGAGCCTTTTCGACTTTTCCTTCCACTCGCCGATTATAAGGGCGGCGATGGCGCGGATGTCGTCACGGGAGATGGCCCTGAAAAGCACGATCTCATGAAGCCTGTTGATGAACTCTGGGCTGAAGCGCTCCTTCAGGATCTCCATGAGCTTCTCCTTCCTGTCGGGGCTTTCGGCCTCCTTCTGCCTGAAGCCCAGTGAGCGCCCCTCGTCCCACAGCTCAGACCCCAGGTTGCTGGTCATGATGATAAGTACATTCCTGAAATCTGCAGTGTTCCCCCTGGCGTCGGTGAGCCTCCCTGCATCGAACACCTGGAGAAAGATGTCAAAGATCCTGGGGTGAGCCTTCTCCATCTCGTCAAGGAGCACCACCGAATAAGGATCCCGCTTTATCTTGCCGGTGAGCTGCCCCTCTTCATCAAAGCCGATGTAGCCCGGCGGTGCCCCTACCAGGCGCGAGACCTCATGGGCCTGGCTGTATTCGGACATATCAAAGCGGTAGAAGTGATCATCAGTTCCGAAGAGATACGAGGCAATGACGCGGGCAAGCTCCGTTTTTCCCACACCTGTCGGGCCTGCGAAGAAGAGGACTCCCAGGGGCCTGTCCCCCTCATGGAGCCCCGTCATGAAGAGCTTGATCCTGTCGCAGACCACCGCAACAGCATCATCCTGGCCTATGATCCTCTTGCGGATCTCCTCTTCCATGGTTCTGAACTTTTCGGCCTTCCGGCTCACCTTCTCGAAAGGGAGGCCCGAGCGCTTGGAGATGGCATGGAAAAGGTCCTCCTCCGCGAGCTCGGCTGCGCCCCTGGAGGCCTTCTTGAGGCCTGCAATGGCGCAGGCCTCGTCGAGTATGTCAAGGACCTTCCCGGGGAGAAAACCATCCTTGATATATTCGACGGCCATCTCCACCACCACGGGGTAAAGGGCTTCGGCAACGGCAACCTGGTGATGCCTGGCGAAGTGAGCCCCGGCGCTTGCGAGGGCTTTTTCCGCATCAGCGGGCGACAGCTCCTTCAGATCAAATCTCTGGCAGTGCTTTGAGAATACGGCGTCGGCGGCTATCCTTTTCTCATAGGTCCTGGGCCCCGTCGTGATAAGGACCCTCACCTTCCGCTCCTCCATCATCTCCTTAAGGTAGTTGAGAGAGTTCACCACTGCCCAGGGGATCCTCTCCTCGTCCAGGATCTCCAGGATGCCGTCGAGGACCAGAATGGCGCCGGGATAGGTGGAGTGCTGCACGAAGTCCTTGAACTTCCCCTCGGCCTCCTTGGAGGCGCTGAGGGCCTGGAGGAACCGGCCCCTTGAGACCTCGAGAATTTTGGTGCTCCTGAGGAAATCGGGGGCATCAGCACTGGTGACAAAGAGTGCCAGGCCCTCCGCTACCGCCGTCTTCCCGATGCCGCTCTCCCCCACAAGGACGGGGTTGTTGCTCGTGGCCCTTCTCAGGCAGAGGCAGAGTGCCTCAATATCCTTGTCCCTGCCAAAGACCGGGCCGATTTTCCTTGCCACAGCAAGCCCCGAGAGGTCGCGGCCGAAGGGGCCCACGGCCTCTGGGTACGGATCGCCTCTCATGGGAGGCGGCGGCGCCATTTTAAGCGGCATCTCCACATTCTGGGGAGGAGCTATCGGCATCCCTGCCGGGGTCAGAAACTGGCGGGGGATGGGTGCTCCCAGGTAGGGCATCTTGTCAGGCACAAGCCACTGGGCTTTCTGCTTGAGGCTTTTCCGGGACTGCGCCTCTATAAAACCGAGGAGATCACTGCTGTTGGGGAAAAAAGTGTCAAGGACCCTCACCGCAGTACCGGTACCGCCCTGAAGAATGGCCTGGAGGATGAGCCTCTCCGTGACGCGGGACTCCATGAGCTGAAGGGCAAGCTGATGGGCTGCCGCCAGCACTTTCCGCATTCTTGGCGTTCTCGGGCCCTGCTCCTTAGAGAGGCCTTCATAATCGCGCATGGCCGTGTCAAGGTGCTTCAGCAGCTCTTCCACATTGACACTGTGCTCCTGCAGAATGGCGGCAAGATCGCCCTTTTCCTCGATAATGCCCCACAGGAGGTGCTCGGTGCCCACATAACCGTTCTGCACCTCCCGGGACTTCTCCTGGGCGCGCTCCAGGGCCCTGGTCATGAACTCATCAAAAGGGACGCTCATCGGTTCTCTTCACCCTCCATAATCTTCCCTTTCCGCCAGTCTTTTCCTTTCTTGCGGGACCGCTGCCGGTCTTTACAAAAACAGATAAGGAAGCGAATCTGCCGCGCTCCTCTGTAAAAAGAGAGACCTGAGAGCCTCATTTTTTCAGAGAGGGCCTGATACCCGATGATATGAGCGCCGCGGCCTTCTCCATGCCATCTTCATTGTAGTGGTTTGAGTCCATGAAACAGCTGCTTTTATCCTTGAAATAGAGAAAAAGATCGAGCACGGGCACATGATCCTGCTTTCCGATCCTTAGCGTCGCTTCATTATAAGGAAATTTCCGGTCCTGCTCATTCTCCTGCAGCCTGAAAGGCCGTGTGAGAAGGATTGGCGTAATGCCGCTTTTCCGGGCGAGCCTTATCATTTCCCTGATGTTTTTCTCATAATCTTCAAGACTCACCCGCGGTACAGGCTTTGCCCTCTTCACCAGCAGCTTGTCCATCAATGAAAGCACGAGCTGCCCCGTCTTATAATTGATAAGCAGCTCGTCAATATGCAGTTTCCTGAC
The DNA here is from genome assembly GCA_031082125.1 of Candidatus Eremiobacterota bacterium. Classification (NCBI taxonomy): domain Bacteria; kingdom Bacillati; phylum Vulcanimicrobiota; species Vulcanimicrobiota bacterium. Next base: position 34,346 of record JAVHLM010000021.1, on the reverse strand, counting down.
ATCTCTCCTGCAGAACTCCTCATCAGTGATGCCCAGCTCGGTGGCATCATTGGCTCCAAAAGAGATCAGCGCAATGTCCGGCTTGAATCGCAGGGACTCCCTGAACCGTTTCAATCCCTGGTAAGAGCTGTAGCCATGGGCGGCAGCATTGGTGACGACATACTTCTTTTCGCTCAGACCTTCATTGAGAAGCCTCTCCAGGAACAGGGGGTAATTGGGGGCATCAGCAGGCCAGAGCCAGCCGATCGTATTGGAGTCGCCAAAGGCAAATATCCTTAAAGTGCCGCTTTTCTTTTCTTCCGGGAGCTCTTCCCCCCTGTAGCCCTGTGAGTTGAATGGACCTATGCTCCTGCGGGGGCGCCAGATGAGCCCGGGATCGTACACATAAAAGACTTCCTTGAATGCAAGCTGGTGCCGCTTGTCTGTTCTGTTGAGCACCTGGATCCTGATGGGAGAATAGTGGTAATTGAGGAGGCTGAGAATGGCTTCTGCAAGAAGAAGCATCACAAGAAAAGCCAGAACCGTAAAGGATACTTTCAGAAAGATCTTTGAGGTTCCCCTGCGGGTGCTCTCTTCTGCTCTCATTTCCCGCTCTCGTTTCCATGGGCTTTCGAGCCTGAGTGCTTCTTTCCTTCATGAGAGCGGAATACTTCAATGACCTGAGCGCAGCCCAGGCCGGCTGCCAGCTCTTCTGGAGTTTTCCCCTTTGCGGACTTGATTCCGGGGTCTGCCCCCCCTGAGAGAAGAATATCGGTTATCCCCGCATAGCCCCTGCCGGCGGCAAAATGCAGCGGTGTCAGGCCGTCCGCGCCCTGCACGTTTATCTCTGCATGCTGACTTATCAGGAGCTCCGCTGCTTCTTTGTGATTGTAAGCTGCCGCGTGGTGAAGAGGCGTGTATCCATCTTCATCTCTCGCATTGATCAGCCCTGGATTTTTTTTGAGGAGAGCCCTCACTTTCCCGACATCAGCGTTTTCGCCGGCAGCATCGCAGAGGGCGCTCACTCCGGCTTTCCGGCCTCCGTCACCGCAGCCTGAAGAGGCAGCAGGCAGGCAGGCAATAACACAGGCCGCCAGCACTACCATAAAGAATCTCTGCACTCCCCTCTTCACTGCCTTCATACGGAAATCACCTCACCACGGGCTTCACTGAAGCGATTCTTCCGGAATCAGTGTAGCATACTCTGCCTGAGAGATCAAGGGAAAGGAGGAAAACCAGAGACCGCTGCCGGATTTTACCGGGCAAGGGAAAGAGGGAAAAGACGAGAATATTATAGACCAGGACATGAAGGGGAGGAACGGCCATGGATTTTCTCATCAAATTCAAGAGCTTTATCAAGGGAGAGGGAGCGATGGACCTCAGGCAGCTCATGAAGGAAAAGCGCTTCTTCCCGAGGATTCGCTGCGCCGTGGAAACAAAGTGCACTGATCACCTGGGAGAGGAATTCTCCGCCATTGCCGTCGAGGCAAGCATCTACGGAATGAGAATTTATACGGACAGGAAAATGAGACCGGAGCAGAAGATTTTCGTCGAAGCCGTACCGGGGAAGGGTATTTTTTCCGGAGCCGTCACCGCCGGGAGCGGCCTGCGCATGAAGGTGATATGGTGCAAGAAAAAGCCCACGACCCATGATTACCTGGCTGGCCTCCACTACGAGGATTCAAAGAAGAACCTCCAGGCCTCCTGGGTGGCTGATCTCCTCTCGCTCTACGGCATCTCGGTGGGCCTCTCTCCCCAGAAGCGGAGAAAGATCCGCATCCCTGCCGACCTGCCCCTCGGTATCTCCATTGCCCTCAGGACCTTTACCGGGACCATCATTGACATGGGCGCTGGGGGAATGCTCATCTCCTCTGACATGAACATCCATATGAAAGAGACTCTCACCTTCCGCATCGGCCCTCTCGGCAACCTTGAGCAGTTTACCGCCGAGGGGCGGATCATTCACGAGCGCTACGTGCAGTCCACAAGAAAATGGATCTACGGCGTGCTCTTCCTTGAAATGAATGAAAAGCAGCAGCACATTCTCGGGAATTACCTCACGGCGCTCTGCACCGAGCAGAGAGAGTAGCGGCAGGGCTCCTACAGCACCAATTCAAGCTCGAGCTCATCGCGCAGGGGTATGCCGTCGCGGCCCATCGTGGGAATGATGGGCTTTATCTTTCTCGCGAGGTCCATCGTATTCCTGTGGAGGGCGCAGAGCACGAATCCTCTCTTCTGGTAGAACCTGAGGGTGTTAAGGTTGTCGTTGGTGGTGACATGCCAGTAGCGCTTGCAGCCCATGGTTTTTCCGTATTCCTTCACGGCATCCAGGAGCTTGGAGCCGATCCCCAGGCGGGGCTTGAGGCTGTCTATGGTGATGACCTCTACGGACTCATGATCGACGTGGTAGGTGAGAAGCCCGGTCTTTTCACCGTTCAGCTGGGCGATGAAAGCGGGAAGCTCTGCAGGCCTGTAGGCAAATCCGTGGCAGACGACACGCTCCTCGCCCCATCTCGCCTTGATAACCCCCCGCATCCAGGTCCTGTCTGATTCTTCCGCAGGGCGGACTTCTATATGCTTTATAGGGTGTGCTTCTTTTTTCTTCATGGTAACCTCCTCGCCATAAGTGCCTGGGGTGCCGGGACTCCGTGCAGCGCCTTTTCGATATGTAGTGCTCCGGGCGGCAGGCACTCCTGAGCAACCTGCCGGGAAGGGGTCCTTTTACCATGAATTAGAGTACCGCTCCTCTTTTCCTTCTCCCGGGGAGAGATTTCTCACCGGAGCCGGCCGATCCTCCCTACCGCGGGAGGGAGCCGCAGGTTCCATCAGCCGGGAAGGAGTTGCAGGTTGCCGGTGAGAAAGGAGTCGATGTGGAGATACACAGCGGCACAATCATAGAGCTCGATGAATACAGTTTTTCTGTAAAGAACCTGGTCTTCCAGGGTGATCAAGGCGAGATGGACGAGGTGCTCCTCTATTATGCCGACTACCCCCCCGTGAGGGACGAGGTGAGGAAGCTTGTGAGAAGCGTCCTGTGCGGCTTCAGAGAGATCCTTTTCCCTTCAATGGATGACACCGCGGCACCCGGACGGCTCATCGCGGACCTGGCCTATGTGACACTCCAGGGAGACGTGATAACCGCCGTTGCCTCATCGCAGAAGTTTGTAAGGGAGCGCATGGAGAAGGAGCCCCTGGCATCCCGCGCTGCCCGTCTTAAAGATCTTCTTGCCGCCATCGGCGGGCCGCAGGGAAAGAACCGTCCCTCAAGGGAGAGCCCCGGAATACCACCTGCTCCTTCCCTCTCTCAAGGAAGCTCTACACCTGACCTGGCGGCTCTTCTCACATGCGCCCGCTGCGGCCGGTGCTGCCGGCAGTTTGAGGTGGTGGTCTCTCTCGAGGACATGGATCGCATCGCCACGAATCTGAATATCATTGAAGCTGAATTGAAAGCTGCTTACCTGAAGCCCGATTGTTTCACGTGGAACGAGGATGCCATGGTGCTGAAGAAGAGCAATCAGTCCCTCTGGCGCCGTGAAAAGCCACCCTGCATATTCCTGAAAAAGGGGAAAGGCAGGGAGCACCTCTGCAGCATTCATGAAGCACGGCCCGCGGCTTGCCGCCGCTATGTGCCGGGAACGGCGCAGTGCCTGAGGAACAGGGGAAGCTGCTGACCTGGGCGCAGTACACCGCCTGAAGTTTCAGAGAAAACCGACAGAAATGACAGGCATTTTTCCATTCACAGGGACTTTTCAGCAGCGCCCTGATCCTCCACGAGCTTCTCCAGCCACTCAACGTACTTATCGTCACCGGCTTTTCTTATCAGCCGCTGGAGAGGCACTCTCTTTACAAAATAGCGAAATACTGCATTATACTTCCTGTAGTCGATTCTCTCTCTGCCCCTCATGATTTCCAGAATCTCTCCGCGGCTGAGCTCCGGTATGGTGTCCTTGAGCTGGTCTGCTCCGAACATGGCAAATCCCTCAAAGACCCAGAAGGGTCCCATGGCATTCTCATCGGCAACAATCCTCACATGAAGGCGGTGCACAATCTCGTGGGCCATGACCTTCTGATAGAAGGCATCTTCCACAAACTTCGGGTTGGCTTCTCTGAATAACCGCGGTGAGACCACCACGAGCACTCTTCTTTCCAGTGCAGCGCAAAAACTTGCAGGAATCTCTGTTGAGGGTGCTTCCTTGCAGAGCTCAATGATTCTCCTGTTATAGGCATCTTTCAGGTCATAGATTTCGACCTTATCGAAAAAGCTGTCTTTTACAAGGTTCTCCCACCCATGAGCCCTTGCGAATTCTCTTACTCTCCTCTGCGCATTTACTACATCCTTCTCCAGTTCGGACCTTTGAGGCTCCAGTGATGGGGAAAGCACTACCCTTGTCTTAAAAACTCCGGTTTCGATCCTTTGAGGATCATCGTCGCAATACCCGGGGGGACCGCCTGCTGCATGGGTCGTGATTATTACTATGAAGCCGGTTACAAGGAAAATCATAATCCCATAGAGCCCGCAAAGGGAGACCCTGTGCTTCTTCTTCATAGTACACCTGCCTTTTCATCTGAATCCATCAAGGATGGTGGCCGGTGATGGATATTCCAACGCACTATTTAAGAATGTGCCCTGTTGATTATTACTATGCCTAAGTGGCCGTCTACCGTGACGTCATCGCCTGTCGAGATCGCTTCCGTGGCTCCAGGAACTCCGGTCACGCAGGGTATGCCGTATTCACGGGCTATGATGGCGCCGTGGATGAGCATTCCCCCGCGGCGCTCCACGATGGCCGCTGCCAGGGGGATGATGATGGTAAGCGAGGGGTCCAGGGCATCGCAGACAAGTACTTCGCCGCTCTGGAAGCTCGAGAGATCGGGCCGCCCGTGGATGACCCGGGCCCGGCCTCTTCCAAGGCCGGGGCCTGCAGGCTGGCCCACGAGCTGGCGCGCTATCATTACAGGCTTGGGCTCCTTTTCAGGAACTCCCGGTGAGGATTTTTCCGGAAGGGGAGCCCCCCTGAGGGCGGCGGCAATCTCGAGCGGCTCATAATCTCCCGCTGCTCCGAGACGCCTTCTCCCCTCTTGAAGGGCACGATCAAGCTCATAGCTTATTCTTTCAAGGTAAAGGTTGTCATCATCCCTCAGGCGGTAACTGGCCCTGGCAAGATCGAGGAGCTCAAGGGCAAAGGTCTTCTCATCGCCGTGAAGAGCTTCGAGAAACCTCTGTTCCAGTGCCTCTCTCCCGGCACCGTCAGGGTGGCGGGCTTTCTCTTTCAGGGGTGAGCTGGCAAGCCTTGTGATTAACTCCCAGACTTCCTGACGCCCCTCGCTGCACCAGGGAGTCTTGCAGAAGAGGAAGCTGAACCGCCCGAGGAAGGCCTCAAAGCGCTCACTTAATCCTTCTATCCTGTCGAGGCTTTCCAGGGCTGCCTCCCTTCCGCTCTCCCTCACGAGGCGGGCCATCTCCATAAGCTCCCTGTTGCGGTCCGTGCTGATAAGGGTCGTGTCTGTCAGGAGGGCCATGAACTCATGGGCATCGCCGGGCTTCACCCTGTCATTGTAAAACTGCCCGAAAAGCCTCATCCCATGAGCGAAAGGTATCAGCTCGTCCCAGTAGGTGGCGGTCCACTTCTCCAGCAGCGCCTGGCGCCTGTCAAGCTCATCGGCCAGCGTCCCGTCATCATGGGACAGGAGTATGACCCCGGCAAGAGCGTCAGCATCACCGGACATCGAGGGAAGGATATGCTCCTCAATGATCCAGCGGAGCCTCTTCAGGTTTTCAAAGCTTCTCTTCAGGGACAGGTACCAGGGCCTCTTGTCGTCGCCCTCCGCCTGCGGCGCTGCCGTGATGGGCCTTGACTGGAGGCAGACAAGAGAAGGGCCTTTGAGGGTCCACTCCACATCCTGCTCCTTCTGAAAAATCCGGGCATTGTTGCGGCAGAGGCTGAAGACGCGGCGGACCTCCCCCGGCGACAGCACGGGGCCCGGCGGCTCGGTGGTGCCCCCGGCCTCTGCGGTGCTGCCGGCCTGTTTCCCGGCGATGCCTTCCGCCTCAGCCAATTCCCCCCGGGCAGCCGGGATATAGGAGAGAACCTCTCCTTCCTTTTTACTGAGAATCCATCGATCCGGCTCGGTCCCGCCGTCCACAAGAGCCTCGTTGAGGCCCCTTACTGCCTCGATGACCGCCTGGGCGCCTTCGAGAGGGTTCTCGCTGAAAGCCACCCCTGATTTTTCACCCTCGACAAGCTCCTGGACCACGACGGCCATGGCGCTCCGCTCTATGTCGAGGCCGAACTCCCTCCGGTAGAGGAGGGCGGCATCGGACCAGAGGGAGGCCCAGACAAGGCGGATATGCTCAATCGCGGCAACAGCACCCTTCACGCCGATAAAGGATTCATGGAGCCCCGCAAAGGACCTGGCTTTCGAATCCTCCTCTGGCGCCGATGAGCGTATGGCCAGCAGAGCATCGCCGAAGGCCTCCCCGATTGTTTCGGAAAGCTCCCTCTCGAGCGCCGCCCCCAGCGGCTCCCTCGCAAAGTAGTTTCTTATGCGGAGTGAAGCATCCCAGATCTCCTCCCACCTCATCTCGTCAAAGCTCTTCCTGGCAAGCTCCATAAGGATGAGCTCCCTGAGGCCTGTAGCCTTGAGAAAACGCTCATAGGCTCTCACGGTGATGCAAAGGGTCCTCGGTACCACCACACCGGCCTCATCAAGGCGCGCAAGGGCCGATGCCTTGCCTCCCACCATTGAGGCTTTGGCCCCAAGGGCCTCCTTAAGGGTTATGATGGTTTTCATTGCGGCATCTCAATGATATGGACGTTCTGGAATTCCGTCACCACGCAGTAGCTGTGGACTGTCACCTCGATGACTGCGGTAGTGGGCGAGAGCACGAAGTCTCTCAGGTGGGGGAGACGGGAGATCATTGCCTCCTCCGCCACGGGGCGCTTGTCATAGGGGATTTCTGCTGCAGTCCCCATTATGGTCACGGCCATGGCGCGGTGAAAATCGGATTCCCTGTTGGCTCTGCTGTCAATGAGGAGCGAGACACGGGGGTCCTTGCTGATGTTCTCGTATTTCCTCGTTGCCCTGTTGGTGGAGAAGAAGATGTGCCTGAGATCACCAGAAGCGGTGAAACCCACAAGGTTTGTGAAAGGATGGCCCTCCTCGCTGGTGGAGAGCACCGCCAGCTTCTGCTTTGAAAAGAGGTCCCTCAGGCGATCTTCAATGCCGGCTTTTTTTGTCGCTTTTACCCCGGGCTTTTTCCCGGCTTTTTCCCCGGCCATTGCCCCGGACTTCGCTCCGGCCTTTGCCCCGGTCTTTTCTCCTGGTCCTTTTTCGGATTGTTCCATGGCATCCACCTCCAACTGGTATCACTTTATGATTCACTTTCCATGAGCCAGATCCTTTGCAAGGCCAGGATGCCCGGCCCACCATTTAAAATGCGTCCACGAGGGTCATCTCATCATCAGGGGCGGGGCGGCAAGGTGAACGCGGGATGCAAAACTTTTGGCCGCACTTTTTTGCATGGTGCCCCCTCCATTCTGCCGGTCATCTCACGGCACTTTCTTTCAAGGTACTGCATGTACTATAATGAACGCAGGAAAGTGTCACGGGAACACCGGAGAGGAGAAAACTTATGAATATCATGAGCACAACAAGGGTCACCCCCTTCCCCACCCTTATGAGATCCCTTCAGAATCTCTCCGCCAGCGAGAGCGGGCTTTCAGCGGCAGATTCGGTCTCCCTCACGGGAGCAGAGGACCGCGGCCAGGCGAAAGACGATATAGTGAGCATAATAAAGATGAAGGATGTCCCGCCGGCTGATGCTCCCGCGCAGGCTGCGCAGGCACAGGCAGCCCAGGACAGTCAGGCGGCACCAGCACAGGATACACCGCCCGCGCCCAAGACACAGATAACAAAAGCACCCATCTCCAAAGAGGAAAAGGACTGCACCATTGCCATAGAATATCCCCAGGTCTCGGGGGGACTCAGCGAAGAGTCGCAGAAGGCCATTAATAAAACACTTGAATCCTTCGTGAAGAAGCAGATCTCCGACTTCGAGGAAGCCGTGAAAGAGAACGGGCCCCGGGAGGGCTTTGGAAGCTCCATCGAGGGAGGCTTCAACACCAGCGCCAACAATGACCGCTTCATCAGCTTCACTGAAGGGTGCTCATCCTATCTGGCAGGCTGCGCCCATCCCAACCATGAGCTCATTACTTTCAACTTCGATGCGAAAACAGGGAGCTCCCTCACCTTTCATGATCTCTTCAGCCTTCCCGATGACGAGATTGACCGGTCCTTTCTCTTCAGGGACAATATGCAGGCCCGCCGTGAAAGGGAAAAACTCATCCTCAGGACAGTCTCCGATTACTGCATCAAGGATCTCATCAAGCAGAACGAAGACAGGCCTGACGATGCGAAGATAGATGAATCGCTCATCAGGGAAGTGGCCGCTCCGGAAGAGGGAAAATTCGATCTCTTCGCCCTCACCGACAAGGGCATTGTCATGGACTTCTACTACTGCCATGCCGCGGGCTACGGCGAGGTCACCATACCCTACGAAGCCCTTGCCGAAATCATTGATCCCGAGAGCGTCCTGGAGAACTACGCCAGGAAGGATGAGAAAAAGCCCATTGACGACGGGACGGCACCTGAAATTGTAGTGGATGACGACATGATCATCATAGACGATATCAAGCTGGACATCAGAAAGCGGTAATGGGGGAAATATGCCGGAACTGCGGCTGAACATTGCCACGAACGACTGGGTCATTATCGCCACCGAGCGGGCAAGGCGGCCCCACGAGTTTATCAAGGGGAATAAGGAGGAAAGGCACTGCCCCCCCTTCCTTGCCACCTGCCCTTTCTGCACGGGAGCAGAAGCCGAACAGACCTGCAAGGATATCGCCTCAATAAAGGATCACGAAGGGAACTGGCTTGTGAGATCGGTGCCCAACAAGTTTCCCGCCCTCTCCTTCACCGGTGAGCCCGAAACAATCGACAAGGGCGTCTATCACACCATGAACGGCGTGGGAGCCCATGAGGTCATCATTGAGTCACCGGTGCACAATCTCACGACGGCCCATTACCGCACCTCCCATCTGGAGAAAATCATTGAAATGTATAAGGCACGGTACCTTGATCTTTCAAGGGACCCGAGGCTTGCCCATATCATCATCTTCAAGAACCACGGGGAAGGGGCGGGAACGTCACTTGAGCACCCTCATTCCCAGATTGTGGCGACACCAATTGTGCCCACCCAGGTCATGGGGCGCCTCAGAAGCGCCCGCGAATACCACGGTAAAAACGGGGAGTGCGTGTTCTGCAGAATGGCAGCCGAGGAACTCAAGGCGAAGAAGAGGATCGTGGCGGAAAACGCCCATTTTGTGACCATTGAGCCCTATGCCTCATTCTCCCCCTTTCACACCTGGATACTTCCCAAAAAGCACCGCTCCTCTTTCGGGCAGATAGCAAAGGAAGAAATCAAGGGACTTGCGGCCATCCTGAAGGACATACTTGCCAGGTTCTATTACGGCGTCGGGGACCCTGATTACAACTATTGCATCCGCTCCTCGCCCCTGGCGGAGAAAGAGGATGAGTACTTTCACTGGTATATCGCCATCGTCCCAAGGATTTCAAGACCCGCGGGATTTGAAATGGGGTCGGGGATGTTCATCAACACCTCACTGCCCGAGGAATGCGCCAGGTTCCTGCGGGACGTCGCCCTTCCCTCTCATTGAAAGCCGCTTCCCCCACAGGAGAGCGCATTGCTGCAGGTCAGCCCTTGCTTTGAAAAGCAGCAGGCTGTCTCACTATTTCGGTGATTATTGCCTCAATTCTCCAATATCGCACTATACATTGAAACTTACCCTTCATTGAAGCACAATACCCTATATAGTATATCCTATATTTAAATAACACTTTAATACTACAAAATTAATGAGATATCAATAGTATTTAAGCCTTTTTTTACTTTTATCCTATGACCTCTCTTTGTTAAATTGGCCATTATTTACTCAATTTTGGTATTGTATGCTGTAGGCAAAATATAGTATAATGAGAATAAGTCTTAATTAGCGTTGAATTTTTATGGGAAATTTTTACTCGCATCAATTTCCCCGAACCAAAACCAGAGCGGGACTGGAGTTTTTTCATACTGCAGAAGCACTTGCACCATAGACAATGACAGAGGCAGGAGGAGGGAGCATGGTAATGAGGACCCAAGGGATCAGGAGCACCAGGACGGCAGAAAGCGCCACAAGGCTGAAGGATAGAAGAGGGGCGCCGGTCAGCCTGAATGCTTACCGATGGCACAGAGCTGCGGCACTCCTGCTGATCATTCTTGCCTTGGCAGGGTCAGCCGTCACCGCAGGGCCCTCACCTGCCTATGCCTCAACAATAACCCGCACCTCCTCATCGGACTATTACATAGATGCAGCCGATGGGCTTGTCTCGGGCTATGCCTCATACCAGGTGACAAGCTCGTCAGACTACGCCGACATGTGGGTCACCATTGGAAGCTTCACCGGCAACGTGGGGCTTTCCGACAATGCCCCGAACAAGTACCAGATAGGCGCCATAAGCAACGGCGAAACCAAGACGGCATTCTTCTTCCTCAAGGCAGCCACCACAACTTCCACAGCGCAGACTCATCAGATAAAGCTTTACAGTGGCAACCCCGATAAAGGCGGCGTTGAGCTGCAGGCAGGCACCTTTACCCTGAACACCGTCTCTGACGTGATTGCGGCGAATGCCAACAAGGTGACCGGTGGAACGGTCACCTTCAGCCCCCCCGAGCTGAGCCAGCCCATCACTCTCACCATAGACGGGGAGAGTGGCACCATCGGAAGCTCAAAGCTGTTGGTCTTCACACCTGCCGCAAAAACGGGATGGAACGCCACGGCTTTCAAGATGACCGGCTCGACCATCACCCTCTCGGGAGGCAATACGGGAACCTACACCGATACGCTTGCAATAACCGTTCCCAATACTTCCAATACCACCTACCGCGCGGTCTACACCTTCAGGGCCACGAGCACCACTTCCAGCGAGACTCCCATCTATCCCATAGCCCACATCAGCAGCGGCACCCAGATAAAGCACACCTCCACGGGAAATTTCGTGACCCTTCCGCCGGTTCCCGCAGTGGTGAACTACCTGGCCCTCACCGTGTCAGCAAGTCCCACATCGCTGGAGCCCGGCGGGACCGTGACCTATACGGTGACCATCACCAACTCGGGCAGCCAGGCGGCCACGCTGAGCTCCCTCGCCGCTGCCCTCAGCAGCGGCTTCGGTTACGCTCCGGGCACTTCCCAGTATAACGGCTCCGCCATCGGCGACCCGGCGCTGAGCGGACAGAACCTCACCTATACGGGGCCCTTCACCATTCCCACGGGAACAAGCAGGACCCTCACCTTCAATGTCACAGCGCCTTCCACCACGGGGACCTATACCACGAGCGCAAGCTTGTCAGCCATCCTTTCCGATCCCGCCGTGCAGATAGACAAGACCGCGGATACGAACGACAATAACCCCGCCACCGCATCTGTGACCATTGCAGAGCTTGTGGCTCCCAACATCACGGGGCTCGATCCCTCATCAGGCAAGGTGGGCGCTGCCGTCACCATCGCGGGCTCGGGCTTCACCGGCACGACCTCCGTCACCTTCAACGGCACCGCGAGCACCTTCACCGTGACAAGCGACACCTCCATCACGACGACGGTACCCAGCGGCGCCACAACGGGAGACGTGGTGGTGACCAACTCGAAAGGATCAGGCAGCAAGTCCTTCACCGTCATTCCCGCGCCGACGATCACGAAATTCACCCCCGCGAGCGGCGCTCCAGGCGACGTCGTTGCCATCGAGGGCACCAATTTCACCAGCGCCACCTCCGTGAAATTCAACGGCACCAGCGCGACATTCGCCGTGCTCAATGACAGCACCATCTCGGCCACGATTCCCGGCGGCGCGGGGAGCGGCACAATCTCCGTGACCACACCGGGCGGCACCGGCACCTCGGCTGACAACTTCAGCATCGAAGGGGCACCGACCATCACCAGCTTCACTCCCACCAGCGGCGTGCGGGGGGCGGCCGTCACCATCACCGGCACCAGGTTCACCGGCGCCACCAAGGTGAAATTCGGCGCCGTGGAGGCCGGCAGCTTCACCGTCGTGGACGCCACCAAGATCACCACAGCTGTGCCCGACGGCGCCGTCACCAGCGCCATATCGGTGATAACGCCTGAAGGCACCGGCACCTCGGCTGACAGCTTTACCGTGCCTGCGCCGGTGATTACAGGCCTGTCCCCGGGAAGCGGTATCGTGGGGGCCACGGTGACCATCACCGGCAGCAACTTCACCGACGCCACCAACGTAAAGTTCAACGGCGTCTCGGCGGCAGCTGCAATGACCGTCGTGGACAACAGCACCATCACCGCCAAGGTGCCCGACGGCGCCGGAACCGGCAAGGTTTCCGTCACCACAGCGGCAGGCACCGGCACCTCCGCCGATGACTTTACCGTCATCGGGGCTCCCACCGTCACCAAGCTGACTCCCTCGAGCGGCGTGCCGGGAACCCTGGTGACCATCAACGGCACCGACCTGACAGGCGCCACAAGCGTCAAATTCGGCGCCCTTGAGGCCAAGTCTTTTGCTGTCATCAGTGGAAACACCATCACCGCCACAGTTCCGGCGGGCACCACGACTGCCCTCGTCTCAGTGACGACCCTCGCAGGCACAGGCATTTCGGCTGACGACTTCACGGTGCCCGCGCCCGTCATCACCAAGTTCACTCCGGCAAGCGCCGCGGCAGCCGATAAAGTCACCATCTCCGGCAGCAGTTTAACGGGCGCCACGAGCGTCAAGTTCGGCGGCACTGAATCCACCTCGTTCTCTGTTGACGATGACAGCACCATCACCGCGGTAGTACCCAGCGGCGCCACTGATGGAAAGATCTCCGTGACCACCCCCGGCGGCACCGCCACATCCGGCGCAACCTTCTCGCTTGCCTCTCTTCCTCCCTCGGGCGGTGGCGCCGGTGGTGGCGCCGGTGGTGGCGGCGGTGGTGGCGGCGGCGGCACGGTAAGCACCACCGCTCCCGTGATAAGCACCGTCTCGGTGGCTTCAGGCACCCCCGGAACCTCCCTCACCATCACGGGCACCAACTTCACCGGAGCCACGGCAGTGTCTTTCGGCGGCGTGGCATCGACATCGTTCACCGTCCTCAATGACGGAGCCATCGTTGTCACCGTGCCCTTCGGCGCTGCAAACGGCGCCATCACCGTCCAGTGCTCAAACGGCACGGCCGTCACGGCTTCTACGTTTTCCGTGACGGGCCTCCCTGCCATCACCTCCTTCACGCCCCAGAGCGGAGGGAACGGCACGGTCGTGACCATCTCCGGCACCAACTTCACAGGGGCCGTCAATGTCACAATAGGCGACATGCCCGTCACCTCCTTCACAGTCATTGACGACAACACCATCACCGCCATTGTCAGCGACTCCATCACCGGTGCTATTGTGGTTACCACGGGGAACGGCATAGCTTCAACACAGGCAACCAACCCCTTCTCGGTGAACCAGATAAGCGCTTCTGTTATCTCCTCCTCGCCGGGAGCAGTGTCGTTCTCGGGTGGAGTGGCCAACGTGGGCTCTTTCCAGGTGGGCAACACGAGCAAGGAAATGCAGACCCTTAACGAGGTGACCATCCAGATATCGGACCACACCTTCTTCGCAAGCGGTACCCTTACGGCCACGGCCTCAGCGGGAACGGTCATCGTCACGGCAACGATTAATGGACCCGCGGTGACTTTTACCTTCCCCACGCCGCTCACCCTCCAACCCGGCGAGGTCGCCACCATCAGCCTGAGCATGGTGAGCTCAGGCATCGCGGCAGGCTCTCCTTCAAAGGGGGGCGGCCTCGCAACGCTCTTCAAGGCAGGCTCTCCTTTGCTTGCACTGATGCTGATCCTCTCCATTCCGAAGAGCACCCGCAGGGGCCTGATGATGCTGATGGTTGCAGGAATTCTTGCGTGGAACCTCTCAGGCTGCTCGGCGGGAGGCGGTGCTTTCGGCTACCACATCGACCACTATGACCTGTATTCCGGCGGGGGGAGCACCGCAAGCTCCCCGAAGACGGCGACAGTCATTATCACCAGGATTACCGGCCAGGGTCCCAGGGGAGAGATCGTGAACTACAGCAACCTCCCCGTGCAGGTGGGCTCAGTGACCATTGACGGGAAATAGCCTCATAGCGGAGATGTCCCCGCGTAAACGCCGGCCCTTCTAGCTGGCGTTTCTCATTATTGGCAGGGCTCCGCGGATCTTCCCAGGCCGCAGGCGGGGAAGGCAGAGGAAAATGGAAAGGCCTGTGGAAAGACCTGAAAGAGAGGCCTGAGGGTTCACGGAAAAGGAGCGTCGTGAGAAGTTTTTTTCTTTTTTCCCTCCTTGTCTTGCTCCTCTCAGCGGGACCTTCCGCAGGCAGGGAAAAACCCTCTCCCCCGGCCCGGAAGGCAGGCCTCCTCGCCACCTACACCATCATCGCGGATATGGCACAGTCGCCCGTCTCCCACGGCGGCCTGAAGTATGAACGCGACAACGGCGCAGGGAACATCCTCCTGATTAAAGAGCGGGTCTCCTCCGGCGATCCGCTTTACAGGATGATTGAAAAACTCCCCCTCCCCCCGGGTGAAAAGGGAAAGCTCCTGGGAAAGCTCTCGCGGGGGATCCTGAAGATTGCCGTGGACATGGGCGCAAGGCCGAAATACTGGCGGCACAACGTGGAGCTCTTTGAAAAAAGCCATGCCTCTTCCCTTGACTTCCCGGGCCCTCCCGATCTCATCATCATCACGCACAACCACTGGACCAACTACAGCGGGGGCCTGGAGTATTACCAGAAGCACTGCCCCTCGGTGCCGGTCCTCATCACCGAGGACATGAAGAGGGGATTCCTCTGCTTTGATTTTGACCAGGCCGGGGCACCCATGTTCCAGACGATAAGGACAGTCTATGCAAAATACCCCCTCGTGATGAAGACCGGGTACACACCTCTCACCAGGCACCTTGCCGTCATCACCCGGCAGTTCAGGGTGGCCAAGCCGACAATCGCCGTGGTGAACGGTCAGGTCTCCACGAGCGCTTACAGGGACTACCCCGAATATGAAAACACCCTGGTGGTCCGCACGAAAGAGGGGAATGCCCTCTTTACCACCTGCCTTCACTCATTACTCTACGATGCCGTTAATATTGCCCAGACGAAAACCGGGAAGCCTGTTTACCTCTTCTGCGGCGGCTACGAGGAGCGCCATCCCGCCATCAAGCTCGCGAAGCAGATCGCGCCGGACATTGAATTCTGGCTCTGCCACTGCGCCAGGGTCGAAGTGCTGCAGCAGCTTTACAAATACCCTCAGTGGATAAGCAGAATCTCCATGGGAGAGAGCATTACCATTGAGGAATAAGGGAGAGAGAACAATGGCCTCGATGTTCCAGCAGGGCTCCGCGAAAGTGCTCTTCTGGGTCTTCATACTGTTCTGCCTGGTTACAGGCGCCTACCTGCTCACGGGGGGAGACCCGGGAGCCCTGCGCCTGCCGGGAGGGCTGTTTCACGGGGAAAGAAGGGAGCCTCCCTGGAAAAGCCCTGCAGAGCCTATGGCAAAGCCCCTTCCAACAGGAATTCCTGCGGCAGCGATGACGGCACGGGCCACAGGGCCGCCGGATGTTCGCCGGTCACCTGAGGCAACGGCTGCACCGGCCTCATCCTCCGAGCCTCAGGACGATGATGAGAGCCGCCTCATGACGCTCCCCTACCTTACCAGGGCGCCTTCAGCAAAAAAAGACCTGAACAAGCGGGGCGTCGTAGCCTTCCGCAGAGGCGCCTGCGCCGGGGGCCTCAATCTTTATGCCTCAAACACCACAAGCGAGGCCTACCTGATGGATATGGAGGGGAAGCGCCTGCATACCTGGCGCACCAATTCCCTCAGGCCATGGCAGAACGTCGCCGTTGATCCTGACGGGAACCTTCTGTTCCTCGAGGTGGGCTTCCTCATCGGCAAGCTGGACTGGGGATCACGACCTATATGGAGCTATGAAACACGTTGCCATCACTGGATTTCAGCCGCCGGAGACGGCGACATCTACACGCTCTCCTGGGAGCGGCTCCCTGTGGACCACAAGGGGAGAAAGATATCGATCCTGAACGACTCCATCATCCACCTCTCCCCCTGGGGAACATTGAGAAAGAGGCTCTCCCTCTATGAGTCCCTGGGTACCTTTGTGCCACAGAGCGATCTTGACCTGGCGGGGGAGATGCGCTCTCCCCCCCGGCCCGGCAGCCCTGCCGACATCTTTCATACCAACACGGTCTTCAGGGTGGAACGCGAGGTGCCGGGGGTGTGCAGCAAGGGAGACCTGCTCATAAGCATGAAGCAGATGAAAACGATTGCCTTTCTTGATCCAGAAAAGAACAGGGTGGTGTGGCGCTGGCAGAATGACAGCATTGAGGGGGTCCACTCACCGGTGCTCCTCGCGAACAACCATATTCTTTTCGTTGACAACGGCGGCATAGCCTGGCAGTATTGCAGGGTCCTGGAGCTTGACCCCCTCACGGGAAAGATTGTCTATGAATACAGGGATGACAGCACTCCGAAGGATTTCGCCTCTTCCCCGGGATCCGTCGAGGTGCTCGGGAATGGAAACATGCTCATCACCGAGAGCACCAGGGGGAGGGTCTTCGAGGTCACCAGGAAGGGTTCGGTGGTATGGGATTTTTTCAACCCCGAAATGGACGGCACCAAGCGCTCGGCCATTTTCCGCATGACAAGGCTTTCTCCCTCCCTTTCCGGAAGCCTCATGGAGAAGCTGGGGCGGGGGAATCCATGAGAGTGATCGTGACCGGAGGCACGGGGTTTATCGGCGCTCCCCTCTGCAGGCGCCTCGCCGAAGCGGGCCACGAGGTACTCGCCGTGACAAGGAAGGACGGGGCCTCAGGTGCCGGGGGTGCCCCGCGCCCTGATGGAGTCTCTCGTCTCATCGCCTGGTCAGACCTGGGAAAAAAGCCCCCAGGGAGCCTCATTTCCCCGGGCACTGCCCTCATCAACCTCGCGGGGAGCCCCATCGCGGCAAAGCCGTGGAATGTGGCCGCCAAGAGAGAGATTCAGGAAAGCCGCGTGGCTTCCGGGAATGCCCTCGTCAATGCCGTGAAGAGCGCCGGTGTCATCCCTTCCGTGATCATCCAGGGATCGGCCGTGGGCTTCTACGGGAACCGCGGCGATGAGAGGCTCACGGAGGAATCGGGCCGGGGAACAGGCTTCCTCTCCGATGTCTGTGCCCGGTGGGAAGCCTCCACTTCCGGGCTCAGGGACCTCGGGGTCCGCCATGTGACGGCAAGGATCGGGCTTGTGCTGGATCATGGCGGCGGCGTCCTCGAGAAGATGATGACGCCTTTCAGGCTCTTTGCCGGAGGCCCCGTCGGCAGCGGCCGCCAGTGGATGGCCTGGATCCACCGCGAGGACCTTGTGGAGGCGATTCTCTTCCTGATGGCCGGAGAGCGCCACGAGGGCATCTTCAACCTTGCCTCTCCGGAGCCCCTGACCATGCACGATTTCGCCGCAAAGCTCGGGAAAGTCATGGGGAGGCCCTCGCTGATGCGCGTGCCGCCGGCGGCCGTGCGGGCCGTCTTCGGAGAGATGGGCGAAGAGACAATCCTTGCAAGCCAGAGGGTGTACCCCGAAAAGCTCTCGGCGAGCGGCTTCACTTTCAGGTACCCTGCCATTGAAAGAGCGCTGGAGGCCATCATCCACGGGGGGAAAAAGGCCCGGTAGTCTCTTGCAATGGACCATGCATTTCCCTTATAATACTGGTATTATCTCTTCACTGAAAGGAGTCTCATGAAAGACACGGCGCTCACCAGAAGAGGATTCCTGCGGGCATCGATGGCGCTTGGATGCGGCTTTCTTCTCCCCCGCCCTTTCAGTGCCATGGCTTCAGAGACCGACCCCTGGTATGCCGCCCACAGAGACCGCTTCACCGCCGAGTTCGAGGTGATGCTGAAGTCTCTGAAGGCTCCCCTCACCTCCTGCCTGGGCAGCGACGACGCCGGGTACTGCCTCGAGAGCGCCCGGAG
Source organism: Candidatus Eremiobacterota bacterium (assembly GCA_031082125.1). Lineage (NCBI taxonomy): Bacteria > Bacillati > Vulcanimicrobiota > Vulcanimicrobiota bacterium. The sequence continues at coordinate 16,252 of JAVHLM010000021.1, read as the reverse complement.
CGGCTTCGAAAAAGTGCTGGCGGAGCTCCCTCCCATCGGCGGCGATCAGAACCTGTACATGAAGTACTTCATCTCGGGGGCCCAGTATCTCGCCCTGTACAGTCCCCTGAAGAAAAAATCAGTTGAGGGCCAGGTCTTCGGCAAGATCATGTATGATCTTGTGACCGGGTATTACGCCTCAATGTCCGAAGAGGACAAAGACAGGGAGCGTGACTATTTCTTTTCCGACGAGTACCTTGAAAAGCTTGATGTCTGGGCTTTCTCCACCCTGGAGAGGTGGTATGGCGACAACTGGCTCTGCATGTTCATCCGCGGCGACTGGAGGACCTTCGATTTCGGCTATGACGTGAGGGAGTGCGCCGTTTTCAAGCTCTTCGCGAGGGCCGACATCCTGGAGGTCATGCCCTACTTCTGTTGCCTGGACTTCCCCAGGAGCATCGCGCTGGGCACAGGCCTCGAGAGGGAGAAGAGCCTGGGCTTCGGAGACACCAGCTGCATCTTCAGGTACAGGAAGGGGCGCGAGGTAACCCAGAATTGGGATACCGAGATGGCGCGCCTTGACCTCAGGTTCCCGCCCTCGACAAGGGAACCGTGATGAAGGGAGGGGGGTAAAGATGGCCCTTTTCTGCGAGTTCTGCGGGAACGAGAACCTGGATTTTGCGAGCTTCTGCTCAAGGTGCGGAAGCGCCATCAAGGGTATTCCCTCGCAGGGAAGGCTTCTTCCTGCCGGACTTGTCCTCAATGCATGCTATGAGATCACGGAGCTTGTCCATGCCGGCAGCAAGGGCGCCCTTTACCGGGCCCGCAACAGCAGCACGGGCCGCGGGCACTTCGTAAAAGAGCTTATCTGCCCGGAGGGAGCCTCCGTGAAGGGGGAGACCCTCGAGAGCCGCTTTGAAAAGGAGGCCGCCGCCCTCACCGCCCTGAAGCTTGAGAAGCTCCCGGCCATCACGGACCATTTCACCACGATGCAGAGGTATTACCTGGTGACAGAGCTCACCGAGGGGAAGGATCTGAAGACCCTCCTGGAAGAGCAGGGCTCCCAGGGGCTCCCGGAGAAGTGGGTGCTCCATCTTGCCATCGAAATTCTGACGGTGCTTGACCACTGCGACCGCTTTCTCGCGGGCCTCCTTGATTTCACTGTCCTTCCGGGAACAGTGATTGTCACCTCCGGCGGGAGCCCGGTGCTGGTGGACTTCACCCTTGCACTGATCACTGGCGCCACTGGCAATGAGGCTGCCCACGTGAGGGCCGTCGGCGCCCTGATGTATACCCTCCTCACGGGGGTGGACCCTGAGGATTCCCTCTCCCTGGCATCACCCGATCCCCTGGGAAGGTTTGTAACTTCTGTCGCTTCCATTGAGACATTGAGCCCCTCTCTCACACCGGAGCTGAAGGGCGCGGTGATGAGAGCACTGGAGCCTGATCCCTCCTGGGCCTTTCCTTCTCCCCTGGAATTCCAGGAAACCCTCATCACCATTGAAATGAATGAACATCCGCAGCTGGCAACCCTGGAAAAACAGGAGCAGAAGAGGAGCAAAATGCTGAAGACAAGGGAGATAAGGGGCGGGGGGAAAAAGCTATGGGCATTCCCTGCAGGGGGGCCAATCCTGTCAAGCCCCGGTGTCGGGGGAGGCTTCGTCTATTTCGGAAGCTTCGACGGTCATCTCTACTGCCTTGACGCCTCATCGGGAGCTCTTGCCTGGAAATACCGCACCGGCGCAAGGATAATCTCAAGCCCCTGCGTTTTTGAGGGGGCTGTGTACTGCGGGAGCGAGGATCTCAGGCTCCACTGCGTCGAGGCGCTGAGCGGCAGGAAAAAATGGAGCTTTGACGCCCGTTCATTTGTCAACTCGAGCCCCCTTGCCGGAAAAGGCTTTCTCTACGCCGCGGCCCAGGATGGTCATCTTTACTGCCTTGACGCGGAAAAGGGCACCGTCAGGTGGAAGTACAAAACCAGGACCATGACGGACGGCTCTCCCTGTATTGAAGGGAGCAGGCTTTTTCTGGGGGACAAGAAATACTTTTACGTGCTGGACTCCCGGAGCGGAAGCCTGATAAGGGAAGAGGAAATCGGGGACTCTGCGAACTCCAGCCCCCTCTACTACAGGGGACTGATATATCTGGCCTGCACGATGTCGGGCCTTCGCTGTATAAACCCCGATTCGGGAACGACCTTGTGGAACTTCAAGGACAGCAACGCGTGGATCACCATGTGGAATGACGCAAGCCCATGCGCCGATGAATCCAGGGTGTTTTTCGGGAGCCGCGACGGGAGGCTCTACTGCCTGGACGGACAGCGGGGCTCCCTCCTCTGGGAGTTCAGGACCCGGGGCAAGGTGACCTCCAGCCCCTGCTGCGCCGGAGGCTACCTCTTCTTCGGCTGCGACGACAGGCACCTCTACTGCATTGAGACAGAAGAGGGCCGGGAGATCTGGAAGCTCCTCACAGAGAATATGGTCCGCTCAAGCCCCTCGGTGGCCGACGGGCTTGTGTACTGCGGGAGCAACGACGGGAAGCTCTACTGTATTGACTCCGGCACGAGGGGGATCTCGGCGCCCAACTCGGTGAGCCGCCAGAAATGAGAGGGAGAAGAATCCATGAACCTTGAACTCAGAGAAGAGCGGGAGACCATCGCCCTCACCCGGGACCGTCTCCACCGGGGCGTCACCGCCATGGACACGGCGTCGAGAGCCCTCCTCGCAATCCCCCTCGCATGCCTGGGAGTAATTTCCCTCCTCCTGGCAATGGTGGGCTGCCTCATGATGAAAGAGACCGGGATGGTGCTATGGAGCGTATTTATGATAGGGTGCTTCGGCTTCTTCGCGGTGCTGCTCCTCTCGGTGAGCTTCTGGTGGATGAGGGACACGGCCATGAGGATAGTCCTCGGGATAAAAAGGCTTGCCGCCAGGATGCGCCACCCCGGCAGCGCGGTGATAGCCGACTATCCATGGAATGCCGCCGGTATTTACGATGACTATTACAGAAGGCTGCTGACCCCCCTCATGGGAGCCTTTTTTTCCCTTCTGATCGGGATTGCCTTCGCGGGCTATGATCATTTCTACCCCGATGCTTCCCTGGCATCGGCGGGCAGCGAGGGCCGGAGGACCCTCATCCACTTTGTCTTCTACTCGATGGAATGGGCCTGCCTGCTGGCATTCCTGTTCTGCGCCGCCCTGGTGAGCAACGTCTATCTCAACCAGGGGCGGCATTTCATGATATTCAGGGAGTTCCCCTTCCACCCGGGCGCCATGGTGCGCTGCGCCCTCAGGCACTCCAGAACACTCAGCGAGGCAAAAAGGTTGGTCATCACCCTGCGCCATATCGAGGAAAAGCTCGTCCCCAGCGAGAAGCAGAAAGGCGCGTTCAACCATCTCTGCTTCCAGGCATACTCAGTCACGGCTGCCCTGGATATGAACCGCGCAGGAAGGGACGAAGAGGGCAACATCTCCATTGAGCTGCCCGTGCCGCCCGACGCCCCGGGAACAAGGCTGCGCTCCGCCGAGCCCTGCTACTGGGAGCTCGAGTTTTACGACGAGGCAAAGGGCAGCGACAACGCCGTGAGGTTCCTCATCCCTCTCTACCGGGAAGAGGGATCGCCCCAGTGCGGTGAAGGGGCTTCATGATGAGAGGTTTTTCCCGATGGGAAGGGACCTGGAGAGGAGAATATCGCGCCCTGTGGAAGCACTTGAAGAGCACCACACCGTGCTGCCGGGGAAGGAGGCAATCATCGCGCTCCTTGCCAGGATAAAATAATAATAAGGAAGGTGTCTTGCATGAGAAATCTCTGTCTGGTGTCAGTATTTTTGTTTTTTGCTTTTCTCTCCATTCTCCCTGCGCCCTGTGCTGCGGGAGAGGGCAGCGGCGGACCGGAGACCGGCTATCCACACGGCTCGCCCTTCCCCCCCGGCGGCGAGCCCTCCCTTACCCACACCGTCAACGTGTTCTGGATTACTGAAGGGGCGGCGGACCGCACCGAGATTACCGTCAAAACCCCGGGCTCAATGCCCACGCAGATCGAGAGCGTCTTCCCCGGCGGCAGGGGCGGCTCACCTTCTCAAAAGAACCCCATTGCCGCGTCAATCGCCCCAGAGTGCGACTACCACCTGATTTTCGTGCCTGAGCATGACCGCCGGGAGCTCAAGAGCGGGAAGGTCTACCGCTCAACCGGCACGGGCACCCTGCAGATCAGGATTTATGGCTTCAAAAGCGATGATTACAAGGTCCAGCCCGAGATTTCGGTGAAATATTTCAAGGGGGAGAGGCAGACGGGAGAAACGTCCCTCAAGATGCACCCTGTTTCGGAGAAGATCATGAAGCAGGAAAAAGGGGATAAACAGCCCTGAACACTATGAAATGGTCACCATCTGACAAAACCTACTGGCTTCTTGTCATTATCCTTGCTCTCTCGGGGGCTGCCAGCGTCTTCTTCATGCCACTGCACCTGATGCCGGGAGCTGAGCTTCCCGCGCCGAAACCGGTGCTTGCCCTCGCGAACGGCCTCGCCCTTCTTGTGATATACGGCGGCCTGGGTTTTCTGGGATTAAGGCTCTCAGGAAAACTCGGCTTCAGGAAGATTTGGGATCCTGAAGTCTCACAGAGAGAGCGGTTTGTCATCCCCCTCATGACCGGCGCTGCCCTGGGCATATTCTTTATCCTGACGGACCGGGTATTGTGCAGATTTCACACCCTGGGCGGTCTTCCCCACCCCCCCTTCCCCGCGTCCATTCTCGCCTCCGTCACGGCAGGCATCGGAGAAGAGATTATATTCCGCCTCTTTTTCATCTCCCTGTGGGTTTATCTTATCAGCCGACTCCTGCGGGACAGAGGGAAAAACCAGGTGTTCTGGACAGTGAGCGTTTTCTCAGCCCTCGCCTTTGCAGCCGGCCACCTCCCTGCGATCTTCATGCTTTATGGCATCAAGAGCATGCAGGAACTGCCCTGGGCTCTGCTGGCCGAGCTCCTGCTTTTGAACGGCGTGCTCTCCCTTTTTGCCGCAGATTACCTGAGAAAATGGGGGTTCCTGGCCGCCGCGGGAGTCCATTTCTGGACCGACATCGTGTGGCACGTCATCTGGGGGGGCCTGGCGTGAGCTTCCTTCCCTTCACGTAGGACTCCGTCACTGCCACTTCCCTGGTCGCCATGAGCACTGTGTAGAGACGGCCATGCATCCGCTTCACCGGGTCGTCGGAGCGGAGGCCCCATTCCAGGGCATAGATAAGGGGCTCCCAGCGGTGGGGATCGATGACTACCAGGTCGGCTTCGCGGCCCACGTCAAAATTGCCGATGCGGTCCTCAAGATCAAGAGCCCTGGCCCCGCCTGCGGTGAGCATATGGAGAAGCCTGGCAGGATGGATGGCTGCGGCTTCCTCTCCCGCCTCGCTCAGGTGCACCTTGTATGCCATGTTCACCACGTCAAGCATGAACCAGCTGTCGCCGGCGGCAAAGTCGGTGCCCGCCGAGATGGTGACGCCAGATGCCGCAGTGCGCCTCCAGGGCATGGTGCCGCTCCCCAGGAAAAGCTGGCTCACAGGGCAATGGGCCACCGAAGTGCCCGTTTCGGCCATCCTCTCAAGCTCGCGATCCTGGCAGTGCACGCAGTGGGCCAGCACGCTCCGCCTCCCCAGGAGGCTCTCGCCTCCCTTTCTGCTCCCCGGGAGAAAGCGGCCGTCATAGGTGTCCAGGTACGCCTCCACGCCGTATTCGCTCAGCACTCCGGCAATCTCGCCGTTCTGGGGCCTGTTGTTCTCATTGAGATGGGAGGTGAAATAAACACCGCGGCCACGATATGCCGAGTAGAGCTCACCCAGGGCCTCCAGGGTCTTCGCAGTGACGGCGAGGGAGAAGCGGGGGATGACGGCCACGGCAAGAAGGCTTTCCCTGAGCTGTTCAGCCGTGGGGGGATGCCAGCGCTCAATCTCCTCCCCGGTGAGCCTGATGGCCTCGTCCTCGCCGGTCATCAGGGGCCTGGCGGCATCGGGGCCCGTGGTCTGGATTGTGCGGCCGATGACGCCGCGGAGCCCCCTTTCCCGGTATTCGGCAAATAGAGCCTCCTGCGCCGGGGGGAACTGTGACCCATAGACAAGCGACGTGGTCGTGCCGGCCGATATGAGGCGGTTGCAGAAAGCCCGTGCGGCACCCAGGGCGTATTCCTCGTTGCGGAACTTTGCCTCGGCGGGGAAGATGCAGGCGGTAAGCCATTCGAGAAGCTGGCCGCCGCCGTAAGCATCGATTGAGTTGAGCTGCGGAAAGTGGATATGGGTATCGATGAAACCGGGGAGTATGAAACAATCCCTGTGATCGACTACCTTCACGGGAGCCCCTGTGGGTGAGGGACGGTCCACGTGGCGGCCGCACCACTCTATGATGCCGTCGTCGCTCACCAGGATGGCGCCGTCAGGGATCTCTACCAGGGCATCGACAGCCTCCTCAAGTGAAGGCCGCCCCGTGAGGTGAAAAACATGCCCCCTGTGGAGGGTGCTCATAATCATTCCCCCTTTCACTGTCACTCCATGAGTTTCATCGGTGCCGGCCTCACTCCTCCCGGGAAAAAAAATCAGCGAGGGAGGAGTGGTGCCCTGAGGGGGAGAACCATGGAGTCCTATGAAAAATCATCTGTTTCCCCCTGGACTCCTGTGTGCCTTGCTTGTCGGTTTTTTTTCGGCGCTGCTCCTCTTTCCGGCAGGCACCCCGGCTTTTTCCCAGGATGGTGATGACTTCATCATCATTGACCTGGTGAATGAGCAGGACCCCTGCTTCAGGAAGCCCCTCCACAACCTTTTCTCCACCTCCTGCGACGTGACCCTCATAGACCTGAGGAGAGAGAAGGACCAATACCTTGGGTTGAGAAAGTCCGGCTGCGCCGTCGTGATGATAGATGCCGACCCGTCATGGGCCTCTGCCCGTTCCTGGGCTCCTTCCCCCCGTGCGGCGGCACTGGCATGCCATGCATCGTGCCCTGAAGAGATTCTCCCCCTTATCCACGAGATAGCGGAGCGCTACGCTCTTGACCCCGAGCTTGTGCTCTCTGTTATCGAGGCCGAGTCGGGCTTCAACGCGAAGGCCCTGTCTCCTGCCGGCGCCTGCGGCCTCATGCAGCTCATGCCGGAGACAGCAAAAGGCCTTGGCGTGAGCGACCCTTATGATCCCTGCCAGAATATCCGCGGCGGCACCCAGTATCTGAGGAGGCAGCTTGACCGTTTCGGCACGGTGGAGCTTGCCCTGGCCGCCTATAACGCCGGGCCCGCTGCAGTGGAAAAATACGGCGGGATACCGCCCTATGAGGAGACGCAGAATTACGTGAGGATTGTGCTCTCGAGGTATTACGGCGCGGCACCTTCCCAGGCGGCGAGAGGCACCCTGGTGCTCCCCTGAAAGATATTCCCGCTTACCCTTCCTGAGGCGCCTTTTCCGCAGATGGAGGCGAGGCGGCAGGCTCTTCCCCCCCTGCAGACTTTCTGCGGTGGTAGCGCTTGTGGGCTATGTAAGCACCGCATATGAAAAAGAGAACAAAACTGAGTAACAGCAACAGATAAGGCGGCCTGGGGATCTCATCGGCATAACGGGTGACCATGAAGAAGTTACCCATCAGCATGACAGCCGAGAGAAAAAGGGCTATGATGCCCCCCAGGGTGCCTCCGAAGAGGACGCTCATAAGGTGGCTCTTTTTTTCATCGTGGTCCACGGCGGCACCTCACCTCCCTGCCTCACAGATTTCGCCGCAGGCCCCCTAAATCCTCCGGGTCAGGTCATTCCCCTCGAGTGCGGGGGGAATGACCTTGTGGAAATAGCTCTCGGCGCAGTCGGGGCATATGCTGTGGGAGATTTCAGCGCCGGAGTGCTCTGTGACATAGTCCTCGATCATCTGCCAGTACCCTTCGTCGTTTCTCACTTTCCTGCACCAGGCGCAGACGGGGAGAAGGCCGCTCAGCGTCTTCACGTCGGCAAGGGCTTTCTGGAGACTGGCGATGAGCTCTTCTCTCTCATTGAGGTGCTTTTTCTCCTCGGTGACGTCCTTGCCGAACACCGCAACCATGACAACCTTCCCGTGGGTATTAAACACAGGGTACAGGCTGCTTTCAATCCACCGCCCGTCCCGCTGATCCACAAACTGATGGGGCTGGCCCGAGCGCAGGACCTTCTCCACCTGCAGCCTTCGATTGGCTGCTATTTCAGGGGGAATGCACTCAAAGGCATTTTTCCCCACAAAATTCTCCTGGTCCAGGTTCAGGGCCGCCAAGGTCATCTTGTTTGCTGCAACAACAGTGCCCCGGCAGTCTATGAGAAAAGCCGTCACATAAGGAACATCAAGGAGCACACGGAACTTCTCGTAACTCTCCTGGAGCTTTTCTTCGGTCTCTTTCCTCAGGGCAATCTCACCGGCCAGCTCTCCCGCGAGGCTTTCAAGCTCGGCAGTTCTCGCCCTGACAAGGCTTTCAAGCTCTTCGTGGGATCGCTTAAGTACGCGCTCCGCTTCCCTTTCCCCTGTCACATCGCGAAATATGCCTATGACCGAGGACATCTTCCCATTGTGATCATTGACCGGGATAAGGCGCGGCTCGAAGGATCGCCCTTTACCACCTGCCTCTATGAGCACGTCGCTGCTTTTCAAGAGCCTCCTCTTTGAGAACACCTGCTCCAGGTCCCTCATGAGAAGTTCACCTGTCTCACCCGGGAACAGCTCTTTCAGCGGGGTGGCCACGGCGAGGTGGGCCGGCGGCATGCCCAAAAGCCCCGCAAAGGTTATGTTGCCATAAAGAATAACCTTTTCAATGTTCACCAAGAATATGGCATCGGGTGATGCCTCGAGGATTGAGCGGAGCGTCTGCTCGCTCTGCATCAGAGACCGCTCCGCGTTTCGGCGGTGGGTAACGTCAATAAATGAGGCCATCAGGCAGAGGGGGGTACCGTCATCGGGAGATCTCACCATCGTAGCCGTGAAGAATACCTCCCCGGTCGATCCGTCCTTTCTCCTTATCACCATCTCTCCCTCCCAGCTCCCCTGGCGCATGATGCCGGGAAGGATGCCCGCCGCCGCGATGGGATCGTCAAAGAAATCAAGATAGGAGCGCCTGATCACCTCCTCTTCCCTCTCATACCCCCAGAGCCTGAGGAACGCCGGGTTTACGGCGGTGACAACTCCGTTGAGGTCGCCGAGGGCAATGGGTGTGACGGTAGCATCGATTGCGGCGCTTTTTACCGCGAGATCGTGGAGGACCTGCCTTTCAGCGGTGATATCCACCACAAGAGCCTGCACGTGGGTCACGGTGCCCTCGCTGTCTCTCAGCACTCTGTTCCAGTCCCGGAACCAGCGCATCTCTCCAGATCTGCACAGGAGGCGGTACTGCTGGGACCATTCGTCGATGCCCTTTTCCATGAATGAGGCCACCTCGGCCTCAAGAAGAAGGAGATCGTCCTTGTGAGTGATGGCAGTCCAGGACACGATGCCGGAGAGGAGGTCTTCCCTGGAATAGCCGGTCACGGCGAGGATATTCTCGGAAACATACTCGACAGGCCACTCTCCCGGGGCATTCCTCCAAAGCATAAGCACCACGGGGCTCCTATTCACGATGGAGCGCATGGCCTCGAGCATCTCATTCTCCCGGGCAGCGCCGGCAGGCGTTTTCTTACCAGGCATGGGCATTTTTGCAGAGTGCTTTCATTTAGCCTTATTATAATCCACCGCACTGATGAAATATGTATTTTTTGATACATGAGGGTTACGCCATCCGCGGAAGAAATTGATGCAGCCGTAAGTGCAGATGCACAGAGGGGAGTGATGGCTGTTTGACGAAGCATAGGGCCCGTGGTATACTTAAAAAGCGGGGGGTTCACAAGGCCCGGCCTGCTTATCATCTGCGCGAAGATTTCCCTTCCCCTTGCGTGCCCGTCTTCCCGCTCTTGAGACCCTCAAGCTCCCTGAAATCTCTTGCAGGCTGAAAGACTTTCCATTGCACACAGGAACTGTGAGCGGTGGAAATGACACGATGATGCGAAATGCTCCAGGAGTCACCGGCAATGGACAATGAGAAGGCAGAAAGGCTTGGAAGCCAGCTGGAAAGCCTATATAGAGAAATTGACGAGCTCGCGAAATCAAAATCGGCCCTCAGGCATAGAATCACCGAGCTGAAGCGGGAGCTTGCCAATAACAAGACCCTCATGGACAGCCTGCCGCACTTTGTCTCTTACAAGAACAGGGAAAGAGAGTATGTCTCATGCAACAGGAGCTATGCCAGATTTCTTCGGATTGAAAGCGACGAGATCGCCGGAAAGACAGACCATTACTTTTATCCTGCAGAGCTGGCGAAAAAGCTTGAGGACTTTGACAGGAAAGTGATTGGATCCGGAAAGAGTGAAGAATTTGATGAGGCTTTCATGGCGAGAGGCCATGAGATCCTCATACGGATGGTGAAAGTGCCTGTATACGATGAGGAAGATGCCGTAGCGGGTATTCTCAGCATATCCTGGGACATCACCGAGCGGATGCGCGCTGAGCGGGCAATCCAGCAGGCCCGCGAGTTTTCAGAGAGCATTGTGGACACCATACGGGAGCCCCTGCTGATTCTTGATGAAACGATGCATATCTTGAAGGCAAGCCGCTCCTTCTACGGGACCTTCGGCGTGGCCCCCGAGGAGACTGTAGGGAAATGCATTTATGACCTGGGCAGCCGCCAGTGGGACATTCCCAGGCTCCATGAGCTGCTGGAGCATATTATTCCCGAGGCGCTCTCCTTTGAAAACTACGAGGTTGCCTGCGACTTTCCCGTCATCGGCCGCAGGATAATGCTCCTCAATGCACGGCGGATATTCAGGGAGCTCAACCACTCCAAAATTATCCTGCTGGCCATCGAAGACATCACGGACCGCGTAGAAGCGGAAAACAAGCTCAAAGAGACCAGGGAAGAGTTCCTTGCAACCCTCACCCATGATATGAAGAGCCCCCTTTCGGCAATGCTGGGGTATCTGGAGCTGATGGAAAAGCCTCAATTCGGTCCCCTTCCTGAAAAGGCGGCTCGTTTTCCGAAAATAATCCGCTGCCTGATAGATTCCCTGCTTGCCATGATCCATAACATCATGCACTCCTCAGTTATTGAGACGGGAATGGTGAGCTATTCCATGGAAGATTTTCCGCTCGATGCCCTCCTGAGGGAGCTGCACGATACCTATGAATCCCTGACACTTCTCAGCGCAATCACTCTGAACTTCAAATGCCCCGAAGGAGTATGGGTCCGGGCGGACAGGGAAAAAATCCGCGCCGTGTTCTCCAATCTCCTCATCAACTCCTTCCGTTACACGCCGCCGGGAGGAACCATCTCGGTAACTGTCCTGCCGGCCGACGACCGTGTGCTGCTGAAGTTCACCGATACGGGAAAAGGCATTGCCCTGTCCGAACAGGGAAAGCTCTTCCAGAAATTCATACGGATCAAGGGGGAGTGCCGCGGGACAGGCCTGGGGCTCTATACCGTAAAGAATACCCTCGAGGGCCACGGATCAGGCATTGAAGTCAGGAGCTCACCAGGAGAGGGAACGAGCTTTACCTTCAGCCTTGAAAGTGGCAGCGTTCCTGAAAAAAAGCCTCAGAAGAGCCACCTTATCCTGGTGGTGAGCGATGAAGAGAGCGGTCCCCATATAATCCGGGAGGCTCTCGCAGGCGAGGGCTACCAGGTGGATTTTGTCAGGAACATGGAGGGCGTTCTGGAGAAGATTTCCTCTCCCGAGCAGAATCCGAGCCTCATCCTGGTATACCACGGGAATACCAATATTACCGTTGAGGAGCTCAGGAGCATAATCCAGGAAAAGATCGCCCTGAGGAAAATCCCGGTGATACTCATCTCATTGCTGGATCTTCATGAGTGGGAAAGCACCTTTTCCGCCCTCATCCCCATGCCTCTCGATATCCCCTTCCTCAAGGAACAGATAAGAAAGATTATCGCCTGACGGGGCAGGCAGCGGGATTAGTTCATCCCTGCAGATTCCGTCCTTTAAATTAGTTCTTTTCCCGCCCCTTGCTGAGCGAATTTGGTCCTTACGGTCGTTGCCGCCGGGCATTGTACCCTGATAAGATTGAAGAGGACTCACCGCATGTCATGAAGTTCCCTGTCCCCACAGCCGAGGACTTTCTCCTCAGTCCCTGAAGCGGAGCTTGGCGGCCCGGGACACCTTGAAAGGAGAGCAGGTATGAAAAGCAAAAATGCCAGAGTCACCATTTTCACCGCGCTTGTTCTGTGTCTTTCCATTTCTCTCGCAGGATGCACGGGAGGAGGCGGCATCGAGGGCTTTACAGGCTCTGCAGGCATTGCAGGCACACAGGGCGCCTCCACAGGCACCGATACTTCAGGGGGTTCATCCTCGAGGGCTGCCGCTCTTCTCGATCAATCCCAGTACAGCGCTGACTTTGCCCTCACAGGCGACTGGGGAAGCGGCTTTGGCGCCACTATCACGGTAAAAAACAAGGGCGCCGTGCGGATCAACAACTGGAATCTGGAATTTGACTTCAACCGCAAGATCAGCAGCATATGGAACGCGAAAATAGTGAGCTCGGCGAATAATCATTATGTCATAACGGGCGACACGTGGAACTCCTTCATCGAGGCGGGCGGGAGCGCAAGCTTCGGCTTCAACGGATCGCCGGGCAATGTGAAAACCTTCCCCTCGAATTATGCCCTCAGGGGGGAGTCCGCCGGCGGAGGCTCCGGCGGCACCGCGTCAGGATCGGTGACGGTGACCTACACTACCACCTCCGACTGGGGAAGCGGCTTCAACGGCGAATTAAAGGTGAAAAACACCGGGACATCGGAGGTGACCTCGTGGGCAATGGAATTTGACTTTGACAGGGAAATCACCGGCATGTGGAACGGGAAGATAGCCTCGCACCAGGGAAGCCATTACACGGTAAAACCGGAGCCTTACACAGCCCTCATAAAGCCGGGAGCAGAAGTCTCAATCGGCTTCGGCGGGACTCCGGGCAACGTGACGGAGGGCCCTTCGAGCATAAAGATGACGTTGAATGGCGGGACAACGCCCACGCCAACTCCCACGCCAACTGCCACTTCGACTCCAGACCCGACACCTGCACCGACTGCCACGGTTACTGCGACTCCCACTCCAACGCCGACTCCTACTCCAACAGCAACGCCGACTCCTACTCCCTCTCAGTGCGGACCGGTCCCGGGATGGCCCTCTTATATCGCGATGGGCGCCGTCACTGACGGGGATTACACCAACTCAGGCACTTTTGCGGGCAGGCCCGTGGACTCCATCTTCAAATACGCAGGCGACGGCGGCAACGGCGATCCGGGAAAAATTACCTACCCCGTCTATACTACCAATACCATGAAGCAGGCAGAGCTCCTCACGGCATCGTCGGGCAGAAAGGTCGTTCCTGTAATGGTGGTCTATACAGCCGAGATGAGCGGCGGCACAAGCTTCAAGGATTTCGACGACAGCAACAGTTACCTCACCATGCACTTTGTGAACCTGATGCTCGACGCCGGCATTATGCAGTCCTACAAGTCAGCAGGCAGTCCCAGCCCGGGATCTATTGTTCTGAACCCCGACCTCCTCGGCATGGTGCAGCAGCAAAGCCTCTGGACTGCCGACGGCACAGGGACCCTCAACGGCAGGCTCATCGAGGTGAATGGAGCCCTCAAGAAAGCATACTGGTTCATGACGACCAGGCACAACTGGACCGTGGAGCGCTCATGGGGAAGCCCTGTCACGGCAAACAGCCTCACCCCCCTGGAGTTTATTGTGCTGGTGAACAGCGGGGGGCTCAAAAGCCAGGGGGTCTATTCAGCCTGGGACATAAAGAATGGATGGGAAGCGACCGCGCTGAAGATCCTGCAGTCGGCGCCCTCATCCACAAGCGCCGCTATCCCTTCTTTCAGCGACACCTTTCCCGGGTGGATCCAGGCCACGAACTGGGCGATCAAGACCTTCGGACCCTCCATCACCTTCGGGTGGCAGTCCAACGTGTGGAGCACCGGCACCTCACACTGGGTGCACCAGAACCTCACTGACGGCCAGGTCAAGGCATCGTACGCGGCTCCCATATCAGGGCTCTGGAACCAGCTTGGAGTCTACAGCGGGGGATACAAGCCTGATTTTGTGGTCTTCGACAAGTATGAGATGGACTCCACGGCGGCAGCAGGCATAGGATACCTCTGGAACCAGAGGGACCTGGACAATTATATGGCCTTTGTGAAGCACATAAGCGACGGCCTTGGCTTCACGCCGGTGATGCTCTGGCAGATCCCGGGGGGGCACCTGCAGAAAATCACGGGCGATGTGGACACCAGGGGGAACCACGGCTCGACAGAGCCTGACTACTTCTTCGGCGACGCAGGCCTGAAGCCCGATTTAAGCAACGTGCAGCCCTATATCCTGAGCATCACTCTCGCAGGCGGCGTCTATGGCTTCCAGGGAACAGCCGGGGAGTATCTCACCATGAACGGCCAGGACTGGACGGCAGGCCACATGGCGAAAGCCAAGGAGTGCCGGGTATTCTCCATCCTGTGGGGAGGCGGCCAGACTACAAGCGTAGGCACCGTCGGAGCCAACGATAACGGCTGGCTCTCGGGAAAAATCATCGAGTATTACAGATCACCCACGAACCTCTGACTGCGGGGGCAGGGGGCCCGCTACTCCTGGTCCTGCATCTTTGTGAAGAATTCCAGCTCCTTGGGAGTGGAGATGACGGAGCCTTTCCCGTAGTCGCTGAACCAGGTGAAGCTCCCCATGATGGGAAGGCTGATGGAGTGCTTCTTCCTCTCCTGGAATGTCACGGGCTTCTCTTCCAGTATCCTTGCCGTGGCTTCATAGGCGTTGATCTCTTCTCCCTTGAGGGCGTCGCGGGAGCCCTGGAGGGCCATGAGCCCTCCACCGGCAGCGGCACCATAGGAAGACATGGTCAGCGCGGCTGCCCATGAGCCGGTGAAAAGGCCGATGGGCCCGCCTACGGCAAACCCCACGCCGGCGCCTATCAGTGCGCCGGGGATTCCCTTGTAGATCATGGACTTGAGAACCCGCATGAAAGAGCTGGTCGTGCCTTCCTTGACAAAGCGCCAGGGATGGGTGGAGCCCATGGTTTTCCTGGTGAAGTAAGAGAGATTGTGGGCCGTCTTGCCCAGGACATTCTCGGCCTCCGTGGGCTTGGTCTCCTGGTCCTTCTTGAAGCCTCCCGGCAGAATGATCGGCGAGGGCTCGGGGGGCTTCTCCTTCTCCAGGGCCATGTCGGGGTTGTAGAGCTGATGGAGGAGCTTGAGCTCTCCGAAGCTCTTTATCACCACGGGAGCGCCGAAGGTGACTTCAATTCCTATGTCATTGGCCGAGACCTTGGTAGTCTTAGAGAGATTTGCCATCGTGTCCACTGGCTTGAGCTGATCGCCCCCTATTTTCGAGACGGCGCTCAGGTTGTCGGGGGAAAGGTCAAACTGCATGCTCCTGCGGGGTTGAAAAAGGACCTCCTGGCCCTTCTGCAGCCTTGCGAGGGCTTCAAACTCGCTTATCTTATGCCTCTTCTTGAGGGATTTTCCCGTCACCTCGTGGAGGCTCCAGGGGAATCCCTGGTTCTGCATCTTCTGGGTGAAGTAGCCCATCATCTTCGCCGCGTCATCAATGGAGATATTATTGTAACTCTTGTGCTCGAGGGGGATCTCGATCTTGTCCTGGTAAAGGGCGGGATCGATGGTCTTCCCGATGCCTTCGGCCGTGTGCTCAGCCATCTTGCCCACGGTGTCTTTCACGCCCTTGAGGGCATTCTTGACCGAAAGGTGCACCTT
Source organism: Candidatus Eremiobacterota bacterium (assembly GCA_031082125.1). NCBI lineage: Bacteria > Bacillati > Vulcanimicrobiota > Vulcanimicrobiota bacterium. The sequence goes on along the minus strand of JAVHLM010000021.1, from coordinate 473 downwards.
GTCGATTATTCCATGGGATCCTTCGTCCTGCGGCGCCGGCGGCGGCTGAGGCAGGGCGTTTCCCGGGGGAGGGTAAAAGGGTATCTGGCTGTTAAGGGCGTCCATGGGCGCTCCTCCCTTGCTCGATCTTGTTGATCCTGCGCTTCAGTTCAGGTGCGGCCCACCGGGCAATGGCACCACCGCCGGGCAGGCCTGCGTCACAATTATTATAGGGCAAAATTTTTCACTGTGCAATGGTACAATTGTTAACGTTTGGAAAAATCTGCAGAACCCGGTTTTGCATAAAGTCTGAGCTCCCGAGTGAGTCCTGGTGGCAGGAAAGCTTCCCCATCGAAAAATTATTTACTGCAGCCATAAGAGGGGCGACCGTTGGCCCCGCCCGCCTGGGCAATGGCCGTGAGAGGGCAGAAACAGGCCGTGGCGATTCTTTGAGACCCTCCAGGGTCATTTTTGACCTTTTCACCCTTTAAGGG
>JAVHLM010000020.1 GCA_031082125.1 Candidatus Eremiobacterota bacterium | reverse complement strand
ATCAGGTGGGATTCGCACCCACTATACAACACGACCTTGCTCGGCCGCACCGCATTTCTGGACTGGCGCATCCAAACCCTTATCCCCACTGGGTTCAGAGGCATTAGAGAGTGCAGGGGAAACCCTCTTGACGGACCTCCCCGTGACGGCCGCCTCGAAGGCCTCGGGATCGATATCCCATTTTTTGTGGACAGCCCTCTTCGCAAAGCGGAGGAACGCCTCGACAGCCTGCATGAGGGTGGCCACCGGCACCTCCTGGGCATAGGAGAGCCACGCTCCCTTGACCCTGGTCCCCTCGTTGAAGACCTTGGCGAGATGCCGCGCCTGCTCGGGGGAGAGCTTCCCCGCCTGGACAAGGTCCAGCATATCAGGATATTCTAAATAGCTCCTTTCCTGTTTGATGAGAGAATACGCGGTGCTGCGGGACATCCCGAGGCGCTCCCTGGTGTAGTGCCCCAGGGAGAGAAAGAGCATGTCTTTATAGAGGCCGAAATTGTTGAGGGTCCGAAGGAGGCGCCCCTGGTAGAAGGAAATGGAGTGGCGCAGCGTCGCCATCTTCCGGAGGCGGGCGACTGTTTCGAAGGGATCGGCGGCAGGGAACCCCACCTGGGACCCATCAGGGGCCCCGACGGCGGTATTGGCAACGGAGCAGTGACTCCCGGGAGCCTGGAATTCCGGGGGAAGCTCCACCGTGACTGGCTTCCAGGGGAGGTAATCCCAGAGGTGCGACACCTCTTCGAGGTCCCTGTGGACCTGCCGGGCAAGCTCCTTTTCCTGCTGATGGCAGAGCGAAGCTCCTGGTGCCTCCCGGCCCTGCGCCCCGATACCCTCGAGCGGCGCCGAAGCGGCGAACTCGGCGAGAAGGGCCTCGAGGAAACTATCCGAAGGGAGCTCCGCCTCCTCGATCCTGCGAAACACTTCCAGCGCCCGGTCCCATTTCGCGGCAACGGAAAAAGGAACCCGCACGCTTACCGCGAGGCTCCCGGTGTCCTCTTCATCGTCATCCCCGGCGACAAAGGTATTGATGCCGCCCCCCGGGGAGCCGCCTTCAGCATCTCCCGAAGCACCTGTGCCGGCCTCCCCGGCTTTAAAACGCTTCACCTCCTCCTCAATTTCTCTTATGGTAGAATGCATGGCTTTTCGGAGCCACTCCGCCTCGGTCTCAGGAGTGACGACCTGGAAAAGATACCGCAGCGCGCTTTTGCGCAGAAGCCCCTTTTCAAGAGCTTCCCTGATGAGGGGGAGCTTCTGAAGGGCCTTCGCATTCCTCATCAGCTCGTAGCGGCTCCTGGAAGAGATGCCCAGCTCCTCGCGCACAAAATCGGAAATTCTCACATAGCCGAGCTTCTCGAGCTTCCCGTGTAGAGAAAGAAGTGCCTCCCCGATGAGAAGATCGAGCCTGACCCCGGCGGAAGAGAGGCACCAGAGGTTCCAGTCCAGGACCTCCCCGGTGAGATCCCTGAAGATATGCCGGCTGTCAGCCCGTGAGAGCACCTCGTCGGCGCCGTACGTGACCAGCGGGAGGCCGGGGGCAGCCTTGAAAACCTGCCCGCCCTCCATCACGGCCTCGTAGCCGGGATACTCGCGGATCACACCGGTATTCACAATAATCCTCCTTTCATGGGGTATTCACCCATAACGGGCTTCTTTTGTATCCCTTATTATTATACTGGAGAAAGGAGATGAAGTCAAAAGGGCCGTCTGCAGAATGTCTTATGTACATTGGGTTACAGAGCCATAACCACATGCCGCCTGGTGAGCCGGAAAGGCCTGTTGCGCGTTTTTTGCCGTCCAGGGCCCTGAAAGTCTCTCCAGCGCAGGAAAATGCCATGCGGCGAAAGCGCGGAGTGATGAGTTCGCAAAACCAGGGAGATAAAAATAATTTTTCACCTACTTTCATGGGAGCTGCCATACAGCCAGTCGTATTTCCTTGATTCACTCATTCTCTCTGCCTCACCCGGCCTTCCCATACGCCTCACCCGGCCTCCCCATACGCCTCACCCGGCCTTCCCATACGCCTCACCCGACTTTTTCCACGCACTGATCCGCCGCTTCCCGAAGGCAGAGGAGAACTTTCAATCTACGGCGAAAAAAAATCTGTGTCCATCAGCAGAAAAATCTTTAATGCGGCAATCCAGTTGTTCTTATTGTTCATCGCGCTTTCATTTTTATCATTTCCGGCTCTGGACGAAACGTTGTCGGCAGAAGCCGGAGAATTGAGGCGGAAGGCATTTTTCGGCGCATTACTGGCGCCGGTGCCCGGGGACATCCGTGAGAAAGAAAAGCTCATCGAGGGAGAAGGGCTTGTCATTCAAAAAGTGCTTCCCGGGAGCACTGCCGGGGGAGCAGGATTCCTGGCAGCGGACATCCTTCTCATAATGGACGGGGAGGCTGTTCCCGGTTCGGTTCCCGGATTCGCCTCGGCAGTTGCCAGGATACCGGCAGGAAAAACGGTGGAAATAACCTTCATACGGAACGGCAGGCGCTTGAGCCGCTCAGTGCTGTTTATTGAACGGCCGCGCGATAAGGGCGGCAATTTCGATGTCTCTTACCGGCAGGTCACCAGTAACGGCGCATTGATCCGGACAATAATAACGATTCCCCATGCACAAGGGAAACATCCCGCGCTTTTCTTCATCCAGGGACTTGGTGCAGCCTCGATAGATCAGCCTCTTGCGGCAGAAGGCTCTTACAGCCGCATCCTCAGGTTCTTTGCAGAGAATGGTTATGTGACTGTCAGGGTTGAGAAGCCCGGAATAGGAGACAGCGAAGGCGGGCCCTACGAGGATATTGATTTTGAGGCAGAATTGGATTCATACCGGAAAGCGCTTGAACAGCTTAAATCCTTCGATTTTGTGGAACAGGAGAACGTTTTCATATTCGGGCACAGCATGGGCGGATGCTTTGCCCCTGTCCTGGCAGGCGAGATCGCGGTAAACGGGGTGATAGTATATGGAACGGTGGCCCGCTGGCTGGAATATTTTCCAGTAAACACGATGCGCCAGGCGGAATTAAGCGGGATGCCGGCAGAGCAGATCAAGAAGAGAGTTCACGATCAGCAGGCAGTCCTTCATGCGCTGCTTGTAGAGAAGAAAAGCTTCAACGAGATTATCAATACAAAGCCTGAAATGAAGGAAGCACTGTCGGAGCTCATGCCCGATGGGAAGCATTTATTCGGCCGCTCGAGAGAATTCTGGATTCAGCTGGCAGCCGAGGACATCCCCCTTTATTGGAGGAAAGCGCGCTGTAATGTCCTTTCCCTGTGGGGCAGGAATGATTTTGTATCCTCGGAATCGGATCATAAGGTAATCGAAACAACCGTGAGCGCGGAAGGGATTTGCAGAGGCCGGTATATTGGCGTTGAAGGCATCGATCACTACTTCAAAAAAACAGCCTCGATGAAGGACAGCTTCACGCAGCGGTCCAGCCCCGGCGAATTCAATTCAGTTATCATCACCATCCTGAAGGAATGGCTCGATGAAAATATCAAAAAAGGATCAGCTCCCGGCGGTGATTTTTATTTCAGGAAGGGGAGAACCGAAACAACGGTTCCTTTCACCTTATTCGACAACCGCATCATGGTGAGCGCCGGTATAAACGGGAAAAAGCCTCTGACGTTCATCTTCGATACAGGCGGCTCCAATATCATCACTCCGGAAGCCGCTGAAAGCCTTGGCCTGGCAACGGAGCAGGGTGACAAGGTAACCGGTGCAGGGGAAAAAAGTGTACAGAGCTCTACTGCGAAAATTGCTGAGTGCACACTCGGCGACCTCGTCCTTACCAATCAGACCTTCAAAGTCGTTGATCTTTCAGAAATACGCAGGAGATTTAATTTCAAAAGCCTCGATGGAGTGCTGGGGTATGAGGTGTTACAGAGAGCCGTGGCAACTCTGGACTTTGAGAGAGGCAGACTGATATTGTCCTTGCCTGAAGCCTTTAAAGCTCCCCGGGGATACAGTGCAAAAATCCCCTTTGAGCTCATTGGCGGGGACCCTGTGATTTCAGGACAGGTCTCAGGAATGAGTGGTAAAATTCTGATTGACACCGGAGATCGCTCTGCTTTCACCTTATTTCAGAAGTTTGCCGATGCGCACGGTCTCACCGGGCTTTTCTCCGGCCCTGTCCTGACCACAGGATATGGAATAGGCGGTCCGATCTCTGCGAAACTCGGGAAAATCGATATTATCCTTTCAGGGGAGGGCACCATTGAGCTGCGGAGGGTACTGTCCCGTCTCCCTGTAATGAAAGGGGGCTCTTTTGCCACGATGGATATTGCAGGAAGTATTGGAAATGAAGTGCTGAGGCGCTTCAACATCGTTTTTAACTATGGCGGAAAAGAGGTCATATTGACCAAAAACCGTTTTTTCGATGACCCTTATAAGTTCACTCCACCTCCAAACAAGCGGTGAAGTACAGCGATTTCAGGGGGATCGCCGGCCTGGGGGGGATCTGCATCAACTGTGAAAACAATATCCGGGCATTTGCCCTCCGTGAAGCGCGAAAGCACGGTATTCCCTTCATGGTGTGGGGCTCCACCGATTTTGAAGATGCCCCCGACTCTTTTCTGAAAGACGGCAAGAAAAGCTTCAAGGAGGGCTTCGGGGAATTTTCACACACCTTCGGCCTGAGAAGGATGAAAAGAATGTACGAGGGGATGGTGGGAGATTACCGGGTGCTGAAGTATTTCTGGCACCTTCCTTTCATGTATCGCTGCATGAGGCATTTCTACTACAAGATGCGGGACAACTGGCTGATGAAGCCGCCGGGGAAGCTTGCCTGGATTGATCCCTTTATCGAGGTCACCTTCAAAGGCACAGGGATCGACGTGCTCTATTTCTTTGAATATATTGAATACAGGCCCTTTGAGCATATCGCGGCCCTCAACAGGGAAACGGGGTGGGAGATGCTCCAGGGCAAGGAGACCCGCCAGGACTGCCTTCTTCACCACCTGGCAAATTACCGGGGATATAAGAATAACGGCATCACCAACGACGGTTTCTTTTATTCTGTGCTCATCAGGGATGGGCAGCTCACGAGGGAAGAGGCCCTGGAGAAGGAAAAGCGGGGGCTCGGGGATCTGGAGGAGAAGGCCAGGAAAGTGCTTGACAGAATCGGCGCCGATCCCGAAGCCGTCAAATATATAAAGTGACAGGCCTTTCTCATATCGTCCAGGTCGCCTTCCCAGCACAGCCTGCCCTCCAGTCGCAGGATTTTCTTCCTCTCCCGGCGGTCGAGAAGCTCTTTCAATGCGAAATTCACCAGCTCTCTCTTCGTCCTGATGCCGGTGCATTTCATCGCCTTATCGACAAGCTTATCGTCAAGAACGATGTTGGTTCTCATATCTGCACCTCCCATACACATCATAGCATCGATAAATGTGTATATCAAATCCAGTCCCTCGCCCTTGGCGACGCCGTCTCCTGTAAAGGTTATTACCACAGGCTCAGGGTTGGCAAGCCTTACTCCCTCTCCTGCCTTACCTTGAGCCTGATGCCGTCCACGGAGAGCATACCGTCGATCTCCTCGAGAGATCCTTTCTCCGGGACAGGCTCGTTTTCAATTTCTTCTGCGATATGCGCCGCGTCGGGCACGGCATCGGGGAGGAGATTGGCGGAGAGCTTCCCGCCATGGCTCGTATAGATGGCGTCGCTTCCAAGCGAGAATGAGGGATCGAGCCTTCCCGAAGCGGAATACGTGGTGAGCTCCTTGCCTGTTTTCCCGTCAATGGCATGAATCTTCTGATCTGCGCATCCGATATAGATTATGCCTTTTCTCTCCTGGGGCGTCTTGTGAATGTTTCCGGGCAGGGGGGCCTGCCAGAGCTTCTCCCCTGTTTCCGCATTCAGGGAAAACAGGGTGCCGTCCACCCTCGAGCAGAAGAGCTCATTGCCGGCAACTATCGGAGCGGGATAGACCACGAGCTTCTGGCCTTCTTCCCAGGGCTTGCTCTTCCACCGCTCGCTGCCGTTCTTCTTGTCCAGGGCAAGAATATTGCCATCTTCCGTTGACAGGTAGAGGGTGTCGTTCCTGACCGTCATGTCCATGCCGTGATACCCTTCGGGGCGCTCTTTCCAGAGGACCCGCGTGAGGAGCCCCCTGAGGCCTTTCTTTTTCAGCGACAGGGCATAGATGGCTCCGCCATCCATATCGCTCTTTCCATGGCAGCCCACGTAGAGCACGCCGTCGGAGACCACGGGCCTGCCGGTGACGGTGCCTCTGGTCTTGAAGCTCCAGAGCTCTTCGCCGGTCTTCGTGTCTATGGCATGGAGATTCCTGCGGTAATCACCGGCATAGACCACGCCGTCGTGGACCACCGGGTCCGATATCATCCCGTCAGGCGCCTGGAACTCCCAGAGTTTGCTGCCCGTCTTCGCGTCAAGGGCAAAGAGCTTCTTTTCCGCCTCGCTGCCATAGTAGCACACCCCGTCCTGGACCGCAAACCCCGAGGTGCGCTCCTTCTCCTTAATCTCCCACATCCTGTCGCCGGTCTTCGCATCGAGGGCATAGAGTGTCTTCCCGATGAGGCCGTCGGTGAAGGCGCTTATATAGATGGCGCCCTCTGCAATGAGGGGATCCTGCACCATGTCCCCTTTATGGCTGAATTCCCAGAGCACGGTATTCGTCTTTGAAAGGGCCTGGGCCGCCTTTGTCATGTCGATGGAAGGAGAGCCGGCCATAGGGGAGAGCTGCGGAATGCTCTCATGCGGGTATGCAGGGGCAACCTGATCGCCGCCATCGGAAAACGCTGCCGCTTCCTTTTCTTCCTTCGCCTCGGGAAGGCCCGTGCCCTGGTTAAGGGCGGCATAGCCGGGAGAAAAGGAGCCATTGACCCTGTTCATCTCCATGAAGCAACAACCTCCCTGCTTTCTGAGAGCTCAATGGCGCCGCACTCGGTATTCCGCGCGATGCCAAAATTCTTCCCAGAAAATTATATCATATCATCCAGTGAAAGTCACTCAGGCAATATGGGCAGAAAATACCTGCCCCGCATTTCAGAGAGCCAGCCCTGAGAGTATCCTGCAGTATGGCATGAAGTATATCCTTGTATGACCGGCTTCGGCAGTATCATCAAGAGACAGGTTTACCACATAAGCCCTCTCAGGGTGGTACTTTTCTACAAAGCTCCTGAGCCCCCGCGGAATCTCACGCTTCCTCATCGCCTTGTATTTCACTTCCACGGGGATTGCTTCCACGGGGGAATCAATGACGAAATCGACTTCCGCACCATCCTTGGTTCTCCAGAAGAAGAGCCTCGAGGCGCTCGCCGCAATCTTTTCCCTCAGGAGGAGGTACACGAAATTCTGGAAAAGAAACCCCGGAGCTCCGGAAGCTTCGCTGTTTCCAAAGACCCCGGCGGCAAAGCTGCGAAGACCGAGGTCCCAGAAATAATACGCTCTATATCAAGATTGAGAAAGAGAGTCTCTTCCCCCTGTTTTCGCAGGTGCTCCTCCAAAAGGAGCACCTGCGTAGTTTTGCCTGCCTGGCGGGGGCCCGTGATGAGCGTTATCTCTTTTTTTGAGAGGTGTGCTCTCAGAGAGCTGAAGAGCGTTCTTTTTATAATGTTTTTATTTTAGCGCGATATTTTATGAAGTCAATATGATAAATTATCGGACTGATTGTGCCGATACATTGAGATAACCGACCTTAAGGCCTTTTTCATAGACCATGAAAGGCTCGCCGTCAGAGGGGGCGCCGAAGGTGAAGGTGAGGGGGCGGGGCGCCCGGCCCTTGATGGTGAGGGTCCCCAGGTTGTGCAGGATGTGAAGGTGGTGGGCCTCGCAGAGCGTGATGAGGTTCCAGGGGTCATCGGTGCCGCCCTGGGAGCGCCTGATGATATGGTGGACGTGCAGGTTCCTGCGGCAGCGGCATCCGGGGACCTGGCAGCGGAACCGGTCGCGTTTCAGGATTTTGTGGTGATGGGCCGCCTTGTGGAAGGTCCCCTCGGTGGTGAGGTAGTCTGCCAGCAGGGCGGCAAGGAATCTCTCTTCAGGTGCCCCCAGGGAATCATCAGATGCGCCGGGGGATTCCGCCCGGGCGATTGATTGAAGGAAGGCCAGGGCTGCGGTGTTCCAGACCTCGTAGAGCTCGGCGGGGAGAAAGAACTTGATCCTCATGGAGCTTGTCCCGGGTGATGAAGGGGCTCCTGCCGGTGAGGGGGCTTTTGCCGAGTGGATGTCCACAAGGAAAATCTCTTCAGGGTTGGCGCCCTGGGGGATGGTGCAGATCTCCCCCGCACACAGGGCAGAATTATTTTCAACTTTCATCGATGCCTCACAGGCGAGCATTTCATCAACATTGCTGAAATATTTCCAGGGAGCATCAAAGCGCCTGTCGTGCGTCGCCTGGAAATTCTCGTCGTCTTCCGCGAGAGGCCACGAAGAAACAAGTGAGGGACCCGTGTACCACGAGCCGCTCCTTATGCTCTCCTGCACCTCCTCATGCAGGCTGTGGAGCCTCTCGGCCGTGACATAGCGGAAGCCGGGAAGGAGGGTGTAGTTCACAGGAACAAGGCAGTCATATTCCAGGATCCTGGTGCATCGCTGCGTCTCTTCCCGGAGATTTATCGTGGGCACGCTCGCGGCATAGGCGATCCACCGGGATTCATTTTTAGAGTCCACCAGGGGAAGGATGAGGCGGGCCTGCTCTCTTGTGATGACGCCTCTCTTGAAGGCGCCTTCGGTAAGAGAGTGGCGGCGGAAGCCCTCGGCAAGTTTGATGAGCTGGCGGGTCTGCGCCATTGAGAATCCGCAGCGCTCCCGGGCATAGTCCTCGATGAAGTCAAATCCGAAACGGCGATGAAGCTGCCTGCCCTCCATCCCCCTGAGGAGCATCCCTGTGGCCACGTCAAGCTTCTGGCGCATAGCCGCGGCCCTGATGAGCATCCCGGCAATCACCCTCACAGGCTCCCCGTCTTTCTCCCCGTAAAGCCACGAAGGAAAGAAAATATCCCAGGGCGATTCCCACGGGTTGTCGTCGGGGCCCTCCTCCTCCTCACTGCCGGAGTTTTCCTGCAGGGTTCCGCCCTTATCCTTGAAGGCCTCCTGATCGGCCAGGCGGCCGTTTCTCTCCCGCCTTCCCAGAAGGGGCACCCTGAAGAATATGGGGAGATTCCCCCTGGCGTCGAGGGGCGAAGGCGCGGAAGCACCCATCCGGGAGGCCAGGAAATTCGCGAGGAGCGCCTCGACGAATCCCGCGAGGGGCCCGTCATAGTGCTCCCTGTCGCGGAAGAAGGAGAGGGCGAAATCCCAGGTGAGGGCAAGGGTGGGGGAGACGCTGAGATACATCATGAGGCCCTCATCAGGCGCTCCCTGGGCTTCAGGCTCCATCCCACAGTTTCCCGCCATCTGGGCATCAGGCTCCTTCTCCCCGGCAAGAGCCCTTTTCACCTCACGCTCAAGGCCGCTCACCGAGAGCTTCTGCGCAACACTGAGCCACTCCGCCTCGTTCTCAGGTGTTATCACCCTTAAAAGATGCCTGAGAGCGCTCCTGGCAATCCTGCCCTGCAGATATGCTTCCCTGGTGAGAGGCAGAGCCTTGAGAAGCTCGAAATTGTGCATCAGCTCTGATGCGGTGCGCCCCGAGAATGAGAGATGCTCCACGGCGAAAGCGCCGAGAGAGCGGTAGCCTAAACGATCCACTCCTTTCATCTTAAGGTTCGTGAGAAGCTCTCCAAGCTTTAGGTCAAGTGCGAGGCGGCCGCGGACAGCCTTGCAGAGGGTGAAGTCTATGCTGGCTGCCCGCTCATCCCTGTCGAAGGTGGATTGGAGGGGTCCCCAGTTGATATCCTCCGTGAGCTTTTCCGCTTCAGGAAGAAGGCCCTCCCTGGTAATCTTCACGATATGCTCCGGTCTATATATGGTTCCCTTGGGGAGCTCATAGGGCTCAGGGAGAAGAAGAAGGTCCTCGTAATCCTGAGAAGACAAAGAATCATTGAGGTGAAGCAGCTCCTCTTCATTGGGAAGGAAAAGTGCGTGAGTGGTGCAGAGTGCAAATGTATCCATAAAACTATTATAGCATATGAGGAAGCATAAATCAAAGAGGCCACCCCTCAAAAAGGCCATCATATATGAGTTTTAAGGCCGTCGCTCGATGCCATGCAGAGGGCATTGAAGGGGTGGAGATGACAAAAATGACCCTGGAGCACTTTCAGGGGTCACCATGGGCCCCTCAGGGGCTCTCCCGGCCCTCTTTCCGGGGGAATCCTCAGGAGAAGGGGCTTTAAAATAATTTATCAGCTGATACGGGCTGAATTCAGGAGTAGAGAGTGGACATATCCACCGGTGAGCCCAGGATCTTCAGGTAAGTAAAGAGCTGCGACCGATGATGGTACCCGTGGGTGATAATCTCCAGAAGCCATTCCGGGAGCGTTGCCTCGTGTCCGTAGAAGGCCCTGCCGATGCCGTTGCGGTACTGCTCAGGGGTGAGAGCGCCATAAAATTGCTCCCCAGGGCACCTTTCTGGTATAATCACCTTGGGAGGCGCTCTGGGATCTCAAAGGCCCGGGGGTATGCTGAACCTGTTCTCTACTCTGCTCCTGACCCCCGGGAAAACCATGACTGAGTATGAAACAGGAGGATAATATGGGTTGGTATATCAAGATGGTGGATAAGCTGAAGGCGCTCGATACACCCATGTTCCTGCTCTTCGTAAGTGCCAAGGTGCTTGGGGGGCTGGCCATAGGCATAATGATAGCACCGTATGTGGGCAGGATCGGGTGGTGGGTAATGCTTGCAGCTGTTATCATATCGATCCCGGTAATGATCAAGATCTTTAAAAGATAAGCAAAAATGGACTCTGATATCAAAAGAGATTTTGGCGAGCAGCCGATAGCAAAGATCATGGCTCTGCATGGATTGAAAGCCGGCGATCTTGTGGTGTGCTCAACCGAGCAGATAACGTATAAGATGGTCAGCCGTGCGGTGAAGGGCCGGCGCTTGAGGCCGGCGGTGCAATCAAAAATATTGAGGGCGCTGAACAGGGCCTCAAAAAAGACTTACGAAATAAAAGACCTGTTTAATTATTAGTGTTGTACCGGCTGCCGGGGCTTTTTCTCCGCGGGTGATCATTGTTCGGCGCGAGGGCGGGGTTTCCGGATCTCCGACCACAGGGAGACAATGGAGAGGCTTGCAAGGTTTATCGTTGTGGCGAGATACCAGAGGGGACTCTCCTGAGGCCTGAGCTCCGTTATCCACCTGGACCACAGGACAAAACAGATGATTGAAAATGAAAGAAGCGTATCAATTGCAAGAAATACTGCCGTCCGGTTGAAGAGGCGGCCAAGCTGGGCCAGGGTACAGGTCTCAATCGGGGACTTTTTCTGAGCGAGCAGGAAGGAGCTCCGTGCCAGGTTCATAAGTGCGTCCGCCAGAGCCCAGATGATTATTATCCAGCCCGGTAGCTCCATGTGATTGCGAATAACGAGCATGCCAAAAAGGAATTTATACATGCAGAAGGGGATGCCTATGGTGAGAGAGGAGAATATTGATGCGGTGCGGCTCTCTTTGGATTTATCTTTGTCCATGTGCTGAAGCTCCTTTCAATGACCGATGAAGTCTTTCTTGGTCGCCCAGTCCACTTTCCTGCCCTTCCCCCCTATTTTCCAGTGAATCCCGGGGAAAACAGACCGGACTGCTCCCCCTCCAAGGCCATCAGGGGGAAATTCACCGAATCATCACGCCCTCCAGGAAAAGAAAGGAATTCACGATGGCGTGAGTAAATACCAATGCGCATACACGGAGAAAAGAGGTATATGAGATGCTGAGAGACCTTATTGATGAGAGAAGAGCCTACCGGTCACTGACCCCTTTCGAGGTGACGGAAGAGCTTGTGAGCGACCTTGCCCGCTGCGCGCAGCTCGCGCCCTCGTGCTACAACAACCAGCCCTGGCGTTTTGTCTTTGTCTATGACCTGGAGGTGCTCCTTGAGCTTTACGGGGCCCTTCCCGAAGCAAATGCCTGGGCGAAGGCCTCGTCACTGATCATAGCCGTGGTGAGCCGCAAAGATCTTGACTGCAATATCAAGGAGAGGGAATATTTCCTTTTTGATACCGGCATGGCGGCAGCGTTCATAATCCTGAGGGCCACCGAGCGGGGCTGCGTGGCACACCCGATCGCCGGCTACGATGAGGAGAAGGCAAAAGCCGCCCTGGGAATTCCCCATGATATGCGCCTCATCACGCTCGTCGTGGTGGGCCCCCGCAGCGAGGGAATCTCGCCGCTCCTCAACGACAAGCAGAAGGCATCGGAGGCGGAAAGGCCGCCAAGGCTGCCGCTGGAGAAATTCGCCTTCCGCAACCGTTACGCCACTGAACAGCAGTGAGGGATCATGAAGGGTGTCGTAAGAATAGTCCAGAAAGTCAATTTCATACTGTTCCTTACCCACGCCTGATAGTCGCTTCTCATCTTTCAGAGCTCTGAGCCTCCTTTGTCCGGCTCTTGCATATTCTACCACATGCTGCATGGTTTGTGTATATGGTCTCCAAAAAGGAATACTGGAGGCGATGGGCTGCGGCGCTTCTGCCTCGCATAAGATTGATCCCGGGGGCACCTTTCTGGTATAATCACCTCGGGAGCCCGGGACTCAACCCTCTTTTCCAGCACTGAAAAACCGGTTTGCCGGGCGACTATGCCTCAGTCGAAGAGACGGTTTCTCCCGGGGTATTGAAAAGAAGTGACAAAATCACCATCCCAGCCTCATTCTGACGGCTTTGTCGAGGTGCGCGGCGCCCGGCAGAACAACCTCAAGGGCATCGATGTGACCATGCCGCGCAATGCTTTCGTGGTGTTCACCGGCATATCGGGCTCAGGCAAGTCTTCGCTGGCTTTCGGCACTATTTTTGCCGAGGCGCAGAGGCGTTATTTTGAATCCATTGCACCTTATGCGAGGCGGCTCATCGCCCAGCTTCCCGCTCCAAGGGTCACTGAAATCCTTGGACTTCCTCCGGCAGTAGCTCTGCAGCAGCGGCGCGGTGAGCCGACGGCGCGCTCTTCCGTGGGCACGCTCACCACTCTCTCAAATTCGCTGCGCATGCTTTTTTCGCGCGCCGGCACGTATCCGGAAGGGGCAGCGGGCAGGCTCGATTCAGATGCTTTTTCACCCAATACCCATGCCGGAGCCTGTCCCGACTGCCATGGCATAGGCATTGTGCACACGGTGAGCGAGAGCTCGCTGGTGCCCGATCCGAACCTCTCGATCCGCGAAAAGGCGATAGCCTCCTGGCCGGGCGCATGGCAGGGCAAAAACTACCGCGATATCCTCGCAACCCTTGGCTACGACATCGACAGGCCCTGGAAAGACCTGCCCCGGAAAGACCGGGACTGGATTCTCTTTACCGAGGAAAAGCCGGTGGTCACCGTTTTTGCCGAGCGAGAAGCGCACCGCATTCACCGGCCTTACCAGGGTACCTATATGAGCGCCGCCAGTTATGTCAAGCATACATTCGGCACTACCAGCAGCGCGGCTCTCCGCAGGCGCGCCGAAAGCTTCATGGACAAGGCGCCCTGTGCAAGGTGCCGGGGCAAGCGCCTGAGAAGCGAGGCGCTTGCCGTGCGCTTTGCCGGCTATGATATCGCCGAGCTTTATCATGCGCCTCTCTCCCGCCTGAAAGAGATCCTCGCTGGCGCAGATGAGCTCAAATCCTCGCAAAAGGCGGAAGTGGCAAGGCTGATAGTCGATGACCTGGTCGAGCGCATTGAGCTGCTCAGCCGTCTCGGGCTCGATTACCTGTCGATGGACAGGGCCACTCCCACCCTCTCGGCTGGTGAGCTGCAGAGACTGAGGCTTGCCACTCAGCTTAAATCCGGCCTGTTCGGCGTGGTCTATGTCCTGGACGAGCCTTCTGCAGGCCTCCATCCAGCCGATTGCGAGGCTTTGCTCGAGACGCTCGGGAGGCTGAAAGACTCGGGCAACTCGCTATTTGTAATCGAGCATGAAATGGACCTGGTGCGGGCCGCCGACTGGATTGTCGATATCGGGCCAGGCGCAGGAGAGGGCGGGGGCGCCATGCTCTACAGCGGCCCGGTCGCCGGTCTTGCGGCGGCTCAGCAGTCGGTGACAAGAAAGTATTTGTTCAAAGACCAGGCGAATAGAGTCGCGAGGCGCCGTGAAACTCGCTCGCCATCGGGCTGGATGACTTTAAGCGGAGTGACCATGCACAATCTGATAGAGGTGGAAGCAAGATTTCCGCGTGCGGTGCTCACTGTGGTCACCGGTGTCTCCGGCTCGGGCAAGTCCACCCTGGTCTCCCAGGTGCTGGCCGACAGCGTCCGTGAAAAACTTGGGCAGATCAGCCGGGAGGAAGATGATGAAGCCTCTTCCTCTGCCCTGAAAGACCAGGGTGAGGACGATATCGCCGCTCTGGATGAAGCGATCCGCGGAGTCCTGCTGGAAGGGGCGGAGGCGTTAAGCCGCCTGGTTGTCGTTGATCAGAAGCCGATAGGCAGAACGCCGCGCTCCAATCTTGCCACCTATACAGGGCTTTTCGACTTCGTGCGCAAAGCCTTTGCCGCCACCGCCGAAGCCAGATCGCGCGGTTTCACCGCCAGCCGCTTTTCTTTCAATGTGGCGGGAGGACGCTGCACCGCATGCGAGGGCGAAGGCTTTGTCTCAGTGGAGCTGATGTTCCTGCCGAGTGTCTATGCTCCGTGCGCTACCTGCCAGGGCAGACGCTACAACGAAGAAACCCTGGCAGTCACCTATCGCGGTCTCACTGTCGCCCAGGTTCTGGATATGACCGTGGACAGCGCCAGCGAGTTTTTTACTGAAATCCCTTCAGTGGTAAGGGCGCTCAGCACCCTGCGCCAGGTGGGGCTTGGCTATCTCAGGCTCGGGCAGCCTGCCACCGAGCTTTCCGGCGGCGAGGCGCAGCGTATCAGGCTGGCTGCCGAGCTTCAGCGCGAACAGCGCGGCGACACGCTTTATATCCTCGATGAGCCCACTGCCGGCCTGCATCCTGCCGATGTCGAGAAGCTTATGAGCCAGCTGCACGGTCTTGTCGATGCCGGCAACACCGTGATTGTCGTTGAGCACGACATGGAGGTGATTTCCTGTGCCGACTGGATAGTGGACCTTGGTCCCGGGGCCGGCAGCGAAGGCGGGCGCATAGTCGCCTCGGGAACCCCCGCTGAAGTGGCGAAAGCCGGGGGCAGCCGCACGGCGCATTATCTCTCCAGGCGCCTGTGACACAGCTTCAATCCAGCACGATGAAAATCATAACCTGATCCTGGAGGGAGAGCTTTTCCTGTCTCATGGCGCTCTGCTTTGCAAACCGGATATGATTCAGCTTTGCATCCTTGTCTGTAACGGCAATTAGTGCTAGAATAGGGCATAAGGTTCAGGCTCCCGCCGGGAAACAGAAGCAGGGCCGGAGCCTCCTGCAGGAGGGAGAGCGTATGCTTGAGAGGCTCATCAATAACCTTCACGCGATGGCATACCGTTGCATCGCTGATGAGTCCCGGGCCATGGAGTTCGTGAGTGAGGGCGGCCTCAAGCTTACCGGGTACAGCCCTGAAGAGCTTGTCTCGGGAAGGATATCCCTCATTTCCCTTATCCGCGGGGATTTCCGGGGAAAAGTGAAGGAACAGATAAGTGCCGCTCTCGCCGAAAAGAAGCCTTTTGAGCTGGTCTATCCCATAAAAACCGCCGATGGAGGGGAAAAGTGGGTTGAGGACAGGGGGCAGGGCATCTGCTCCCCTGCCGGAGAGCTTCTCTGCATAGAGGGATTTATTAATGATATCACCGGCTACAGGGAGACCGAGGAGTACCTGAAAAGCAAGATTGACACTCTTACACGCCCTCTCGGGGATATTTCAGTCCCGGAGTTTGCAGAGCTCTTCGATATGGAGGAGGTTCAGAGGATACAGGATGCCTTCGCCAGCGCCACGGGGGTAGCGTCGATCATTACCGATCCCGGAGGGAGGCCCCTCACAAAGCCCAGCAACTTCTGCCATCTCTGCATGAACATTATCCGCAGGACGGAAAAAGGTCAGGCGAACTGCTTCACCTCAGATTCGCGCATCGGGCGAAAGAATCCTGATGGACCTGTCATGCAGGCCTGCCTCAGCGGCGGTCTCTGGGATGGAGGCTCGAGCATCTGTGTCGGCGATCAGCATATTGCAAGCTGGCTCGTCGGGCAGGTTCTCGATGAATCGGCGGACCTGGAAGGGATGATCCGGTACGCCCGTGAGATTGGTGCCGACGAAGGGGAATACCGGAAGGCTCTTGAAAACGTGACGCGCATGCCGAGGGAGCAGTTTGCCGCCGTATGCAGCGCCCTGTTTCTCTTTGCGAAACAGCTTTCCCATCTGGCATACAGCAATGTGCTTCAGGCCCGCGAGATAGAGAAGATGGTGACTATCCGGACAGCCGAATTACGGCGTACCAATGAGGAGCTCGAGCATGCCCGGGCCGAAGCTGACGCGGCCAATAAGGCGAAGAGCTTCTTTCTCGCCAATATGAGCCATGAGCTGAGGACACCTCTGAACGCCATCATAGGGTACAGCGAGATGCTCGAGGAAGAAGCCGGTGAAGAGTTCGTCCCTGATCTCAGGAAGATCAGCGGTGCGGGGAAGCACCTGCTTGCCCTGATCAATGATATTCTTGACCTTTCCAAGATTGAAGCCGGCAAGCTGGAGCTTTATCTTGAGACCTTTGAAATCCATAAGGCCGTCATGGAGATTGTGGGCACCACAGAGCCCCTGGTAAAGAAGAAGAACAATACCCTTACCATAAACTGTCCCGAGAGCCTGGGCTCCATGCATGCCGATCTTACCAGGATCAGGCAGTGCATGCTGAATCTCATCAGCAATGCCGCCAAGTTTACTGAAAATGGCGCAATTACCCTCAAGGTAAGCCGTGAATACCATGAAGAGGGAGACTGGATACACTTGAGCGTGAGCGATACCGGCATCGGTATGACAGAGGAGCAGCTCGGCAGGCTGTTCCAGTCATTCTCACAGGCCGATGCCTCTACGGCGAAGAAATTCGGGGGAACCGGTCTCGGCCTCGCGATTTCCAGGCGATTCTGCAGAATGATGGGTGGAGAAGTAACGGTGACGAGCAGGCCTGGTGAGGGCTCCACGTTTACCATGCGCATTCCTTCGAAGGTGAGTGATCCCAGGGCAAAACCAGCAATTGAGCCACAGTCCTGCGGCATTCAGCAGGGATCCCTGGAATCATCGGCCGCAACGGTCCTCATCATTGATGATGACCCCGCAGCCCGGGAGCTGCTGCAGCGTTTTCTCCAGAAGAACGGCTTCGAGGTCGCCTGTGCATCCGACGGCACGGAGGCGCTCCGTCTTGCGAGGGAGCTGCGTCCTCATGTCATCACGCTCGATATATTCATGCCTGAAATGGATGGCTGGGCAGTCCTTTCTGCCCTGAAGGAAGAGACGCTGACCCGTGACATCCCTGTCATCATGATTGCCGTTGAAGAGAATAAGGGGCTTGGCTTTGCCCAGGGTATAGCAGATTTCATCACCAAGCCTGTGGACAGGGAGCGACTGCTTCGGCTCCTGCAAAGATACCGCCCCGGGGCGTCTCAACCTGTTCTCGTGGTAGAGGATGATCTTCCCACGCGTGAAATGCTGAGAAAGATGCTGGAAAAAGCGGGATGGGCGGTGACCGATGCGGAAAACGGGCTGGTCGCCCTTGAGCGTGTGAAAGAGCAGATGCCGGCTGTGATACTTCTGGATTTGCTCATGCCCGGGATGGATGGCTTCGAGTTTTTTGCCGAGCTTCGCAGGGAAGAGCTATGGCGCACTATTCCCGTGATAGTAGTGACTTCAAAGGATGTCACCATGGAGGAGCATCGCAGGCTCAACAGCAGCAATGCAGGAAAAATTTTCCGCAAGGATACTTATACCTGTGAGGAGCTTCTCGAAGATCTCAGGAAGATAACGGTTCCCGGGATCCCGGCACCGTCCCTCTTAGAAAATCAAGAATAATAGGAGCCTTATGAAATCGATGAGCCCCCTTTTCGGCCGTGCACTCTCCGGGGGAGGATTGAAAGCCGTTTTCATAGCCCTCCTGTGCGGAGCTGCCCTGATATGGGCAGCATTTTTCACTGTCGATGCCATTTCCCGGGGGCTTTACAAACCCATACCGGGCGCCATGTCCTCCGCCACATCAATTTATGCCTTCCAGGCAGTGCTTTATGTGCTTCCCCTGCTTGTCGCAGCGCTCTTATTTGTCTATTCATCCCTTATCGCATCTTTCTCGGACATCATATCGGGCAGAGGTTTCACGCTCTCAGGATTTCTGAGAGGAGGGGTGAGATTTTTTCTCCCCTCTCTCGGATTCGGCGTCGTGTACTTGGTCCCATTCTCTGCCATATCGCTGGCTGCAGGTTATTTCATCGGGGACTTGAGCGGCGATAACGTTGTCCCTGCCGTCGCCGGGATCCTGATGGGCTGGCTCTTTCTCGTGGTCGTTGCTCCCCTTCACACCCTGTCAGCGGCAGGGCGCCCGGTGAAAGGATATCTTTCAAGAAACTGGAAAGCTCTGGCTCCTGTCTCAATTGTCATGATTCTTTTCTGTGCCGCCCTCCTGGCGCTTCTTCCCCGGTGGGAGTATGGCCTATTCCTGTTGGCGGGAATCATATTCTGTGGCTATGCGCTTTACATGCTCCATATACTCTGCCTGGCATCTCCCGCTGATTCGGCATAGCCATAAAGCAGGCTCTCATTCACCAATGGATTATTATTTTACTGAAGCCTTTTTGTGCAGGTGAATATGGCAATTCACTTGCACTTAGCCCTATAGAACAGAGAGAAGGGAAAAAGTATCCTATGTCAAGAGTATTGGTTGCGTTGCTTGTTGTTTCATTCCTGTGCCTGGCGCTTGTGATGCCGGCATGGGCTGAGAAGGAAGTGCTCGCTGGCTCACAAACGAGAAGCCAGGGTCTGACTAACGGGACTCTGTATTGCAGCGGCGTGAAACTGCCTGATGGCGGTACAATAGTCTGTGTGCATGATTCCAATGCAGGTATCTGGCTCCAGGGGATCACTGTGTGATGATGGCTATTGACTGCCACGGCTTGGAAGGGAAAGTGGAGCAGGTGATGAATGAGCCATACGAGGATAATGAGAGATGCATGATGAGAAGAAATACCTCTGGGAGCCTGTATCCAGTCCGGAATACCTGCCATCACTGGCTGAATCGCGGCGTTATCTGTGCCTTGATCGAGACGTCGTGCCTTCCGAGGGAGATATGCATGGCAGCACCTATCTCGTCACAAAGGCCTGGGCTGATAACGTCATAAGGGATTGCATCGGCCATGGGGACCGGTTTGTTTTCAGGAAGGGTCAGCCGGCGCATGCCTTTACCCCATGAGCCCGTAAAGCACATGGTCAATCTCGCAGGCTGTCTCGCCACATTCACATTCTGCTCCTTTATCAAGAATATCCACGGGAAGCTTCATGCCGGGACCCGCGATGAAGCGCTTCTCAAGGCGCAGGATCTGACTTTGAAGCTGAAGTACACCCGCGATCTGGAATCGAAAAACAGGCCGGCCGGCTACTGGTACTGGTTTACTGCAGCCTTCAAGCTCTGAGGAGATGCCTCGGCACTTATTTCCCCCATCGCAACTTTGGAAGTTGTGCTAAAATTCTCCTGCAGCCCTTTATCCATGAGCTATGCGGGGCTCTCTGAATTTCACCGGTATCACCCTTCATAGGCTCCTCCTCTCAGGTACCCGGGTCTGTTATAAGAGGATTCCCTCAGTCTCCCGTGCAGATGCTGTGGAATTTGCCGTCCTTGTAATAGTAAAGGAAAGCCGCCTTGGTAAAGTAGACTTCCGTGAAGGCGTCATTAGCGATCTTCACCGCCTTCTTCTCCTCGAAGGGCACCACTTCGCAGGGCGGATTGTAGCGGAGGAACCGGGAAAGGCCGTATTCCTTGTACTCGGGCTCATCTTGAGTGGCCGACTCGCTGTAGCCCACCTTCGTTTTCGGATCGCTGAGCACCGTTGTGCGTGAAACCTCTCTCACGCCGTAGCCCGCTCCCTCAGATATGATGCAGAGCGTCAAATCCATCTTCCTGTTATGGCCGTCAAGCACTACATCCAGCCTTTTGTCGCCGTTGAAGTCCCCTATGACGGCGAAGAGGGCCTGCCGCGGTGAAAACTTATAGTATTTCACCGCCCTGGGAGTATAATCACCAGGGCGCCACGCCGTAAAGTGGCGATCATACCTTCGGAGGGCCCCTTCCATCGCTGAAGGGAGGGATAAGCGGTATTCAGCCCCTACCTTCTTGAGCACGGGCTTCTCCTCTGCGGCAGAAAGGGGCCTTTCCGCGCAGATGATTAAACAGGCCGCAAATATCAGCATTTGATTCACGAGCGCATGACCTTTCACGGGCACCTCCATGGTCAGCGAGCGGCAGGCAGGCCGCCGTTGTTTCCTGTATTTTCTCAAGACCCTCCGGACCTGGAACCATCACCCGTGATGGAGCTCATCCCGGGTGATGACATTCTTACCGCCGTATTTCTCCCCTTTACCTGAGAACTGAATCAGTCAAGGGAATGCCTTCTGACTGCTCATCGATTATCTCATCTCCCCGGGCTCCATGGAACCCTGTTGCTGAAGCTTGCACAAGTAATCCAGGCATGCTCTGTCCATTTCTTCCGTGGGATCGCGAAAGTGACGGAGGCCAATGACTCCGAGGAGTCAAAAAGCCGGCTTCACCGCAAGGCAGTAATAAAATGGCGCTGCGACCCATTTGCCAGGAGTGACGGGTCAGGTGCCCGTCAGCCGGTAGCCCACTCCCGACTCGGTAATTATGTGCCTGGGCTGCGCGGGGTTCTCTTCAATCTTGCGGCGCAGCTGATTTATGTACACCCTGATATAATGGTTATCCTCGTAATAGACATTGCCCCATATGGCTTTCAGGAGCTGCCTGTGGGTTATGACCCTCCCCATGTTCATCGCGAGGGTCTTCAGTATCTCATACTCAGTAGGGGTGAGCTTCACCTCCCGGTCATCGACGGTGACCCGCCGGTGGGCCAGGTCAACAGCCAGCCTCCCGCACTGGAGCACCGGCTCGCTCTCCGTCGCCGCAGCCCTCCGGAGGGAGACCCTGACTCTTGCGAGAAGCTCGCCGGTGGCGAAAGGCTTTGTCACATAATCATCGGCGCCTGAATCGAGGACCCCAATTTTTTCCTTTTCCTGGTCACGGACTGTCAATACAATGATTGGTGCGCCGGACCACTCTCTCACGCGCGTTATCACCTCCCTGCCGTCCATGTCGGGGAGGCCCAGGTCAACAATCATGAGGTCGGGCCTGAAGGATGCCGCCCTTTGAATCGCCTCACCCCCAGTCGCCGCCATGTCCACCTCGTAACCGTGGGCTTCAAGCGAGACGGCAAGAAGCTTCCGGATCTGGGGCTCATCATCGACTACCAGGATACGGGCTCCCTTATCAGCCATTTTCGACACCATCCTCGAGCTTTATTTCAGGGCATTTCTCTGCCCTCGGGAGGGTGAAGCTCATGACGGCGCCGCCTCCCTCCCCGTTCGCCGCTTGTATTTCGCCGCCATGGGACTCTATTACTGCTTTGCATATAGAAAGACCGAGACCGGAGCCGCATACTTTCTTTTCACAGTCGGTCACACGGTAAAACTTGTCAAAGATCTTCACAAGATCCGCTTCAGGGATTCCTTTTCCCATGTCAGCCACAGAAACCTCCACTGAGCCGTTTTTCCCCCTTGCGCTGATGATGATGGCGCTTCCTCCCGGTGAGAACTTGAGGGCGTTATCGATGAGGTTCACCAGCACGAGCTCGATGAGGACGCTGTCCGCCCTGACGAAAGGCAGGTCCCGCGGGATCCGCACTTCCACCGGGGTGTCCCTGAGCAGATCCTTCATCTGCCCTATTGCCGTCCCCACCACGTCTTCAAGGTCGCAGCTTTCCGGCTTGAGCTCGAGCATCCCGCTCTCAAGCCTTGCGGTATCCAGGAGATTTTCCACGACCCTCTCCAGGCGACGGGCCCCTCCGTTTATTTCATCAAGGAGATCTTTTTTCTGGCCGGGCGAGTAATATTCCCCCGGGTCCATAAGTGCCGATACTGCGGCAATGATTGTCGAGAGAGGCGTCTTCAGCTCATGGGAGAGCGAGTTGAAAAGAGCCGTGTGAAGACGCTCCGATTCCGCGATGAGGGCTGCCTCCTGGACCGCCTCCTTGAGCTTTACCCTTTCTATCAGCACCGCGGCGAGCTGAACCCATGTCTCAAGGAGCCTCCATTGCTCAGGGAAAAGCTTCCGCTCCCCTATGTGGATGCCCAGCACTCCCTCGGCTTTTCCCTTTGAAATGAGGGGCAGGAAAAGATACTGGCACTCTGCAAGAGTCTCGGTGTACCTCCCGGCCACCTTGGCATTCCTGTACGCCCAGCCGGCGACGGCCATGGCGGCGCTGTCAATGTTCCTGCTCCCTCCCATCGACGCGCCGGGCTCCCCAGTTTCCTTATTATCTTCCCTGAGCAGGGGATTATGACGGTACAGCACCTCCAGCTCTTTTTTCCTCAGCGGGAAAAGGGCCACGACATCCCTTTCCAGGGTCTCGGCGACCTGGGTGCAGAGCACGCGGGCAATCACTTCCAGCTCCAGGATGCCTGCGATATTCCTCGCGAACTCGTAAAGAGTCCTGCTGCTTTTCTCCCTCAGCCGGGCCATCTGGGCCTCCCTCCTGAGCTCTTCCGTCTTTCCCCCTATGATGAAGGCAATGACGAGAAACATGAAAAAGCTTCCCACATACCTTGTATCATACACGGTGAAGTGGAAAATCGGCGGAATGAAGAGCACGTCGAAGAGTATCACGCTTGTGAGCGCCGCCACGTAGGAAGGCCACCGGCCCCACCATGAAGCGCTCAGCACCACGGGAATAAGGTAAAGAAACGCTATGTTCAGCGGTTTCAGCTCCTTGCTGAACCGCCATGACAGCACAGTGACCAACCCCACCAGGAGAAGGCTTACTGCATGATGCTTTACGCTGAGAGCATCATCAGGGGAGGGGCCGTCAATCTGTCGGGTCCGCATGGAGTCGGGGATATCCTCCTTCATCCCGCTCACCGGTTCTCTCTGGGGAGATTCCATCGACCTGGAACCTTGCCTTTCTGATTCATTCATGCACTGCAGCAAGTCAGGGACAGCATTCTGTGCATCGGCCAATCTTTCACCTGTGAACTCTCTCTCATACCCATGAATCAATTCATTATCATCATTGAAATGACCTCTCGGTGAGGGCAATTGAGAGAGGACCGCGAGTATCTTGAAAGATGGCAGAAGCAGGGAGATTTCTCAGCCGTTGAGGTGATAGGGCACATCAATCACCACGGTGTTCGCCCGGAAGAGCAGCAGGGTCTTCAATACGAGGGCATTCTGGTTGTGGAGCAGGTGATGCCACCATTTGTTCACCACGAACTCCGGCAGCATCACCGTAAGCATATCATCAGAGGTCTTCCTTTCCATTTTGGCGATATACCTGAGAAGCGGCTGGGTAAGGGAGCGGTATGGCGATTCTATGACGGTGAGGGGGATTCCCGGATCCCATTGTTTCCACCTGACGGCAAGATCCTCGGTAAAGGCGCGGTTCACCGATATATGGACACAGCGGACATCCACCTTGAGGGACCGTGCATAGGAAATGGTCTTTGCAAGGGTCCTGTTGATGTCGGCAACAGGGATTATGATGGTATGGGTCACCGGCCTGATGGGCTCCGAGAGCTCTATTTTAAGCTCCTCGGCAACCAGGTCGTAATGTCTTCGAATCGCACGGAACACAAGAACCAGCAAGGGGATCAGAAGCACCACCATCCAGGCTCCCGACAGGAATTTCGTGCTCATGATCACAATCGCCACTATTCCGGTACAGGTGCCTCCGATTGCATTGATAACGGAGCGCAGGAGCCACCGCGGTTCGTTTTTGCTGTTCCTCTTCCAGTGGACCACCATGCCATACTGGTTGAGCGTGAAAGATACAAAGACCCCCACTGCATAGAGCGGGATCAGTAAATTCACCGAGCCTTTGAATTGGATGCAGAGGAGGCCTGCGATGATTCCCAGAATCACTATCCCGTTCGAAAAGACAAGGCGGTCGCCCAGATTTGCGAACTGCCTTGGCAGGAACCCGTCCCGGGCCATTATCGAAGAGAGCCGGGGGAAGTCGTTGTATGCGGTGTTTGCTGCCATGAAAAGAACCAATGCCGTGGTGACCTGCAGAAAATAGTAGAGCGCCCCGCTGTGAAAGATGCTCCTCCCAAGCTGTGAAAGAACCGTCTCGCTGTGAACCGGCGCGATGCCGGCCTTGCGGCAGAGCACGACGATTCCGACCGTGAATATCGAAAGTAATATGGCCATGGTAATCATGACCTTACCGGCATTCTTTGATACGGGCTCAAAAAATGCCTGCACTCCGTTCGATACCGCTTCAAGGCCGGTAAGAGTCGCACAGCCGGAGGAAAAGGCCCTTAAAATAAGGAAGAGGGTGATACCCTGCACGGCAGGATGCACTTCGTGAACCGCTGCCTGGGGAGGCCGCCCCAGCACAAGCCATTGAAAAAATCCCGCCATGATGAGTAACACGAGAGCTGCTATATAGGAATAGGTGGGAATTGAGAATATGGTGCCTGCTTCCCGCACTCCTCTCAGATTTATCATGGTGACGATGACGATGCTTCCGAGGCAGAGCAGCACCGTATGCTGCATAAGCTGAGGAAATGCCGAAGTTATTGCCGCGACACCTGCAACTATTGAAACGGCAACGGTAAGTATATAATCAGTGGCAAGGGATGCTCCTGCCACAAGCCCCGCGGTTTTCCCCAGGTTCTTGCTTGCGACAATATATGAGCCGCCGCCGTTCGGATAGGCATACACCACCTGCCTGTAAGAAGTGGCCACTATGAGCACGAGAGCTACTATGCTTATGCCTATCGGAAGGGTGTAGGAGAGGGCGGCCGACCCTGCAAGCAGAAGGATCAGCATGATTTCCTCTGTCCCGTATGCAGTCGAGGACACCGGATCAGAAGAGAGCACCGCGAGCGCCTTGGCGTTGGTGAGACGCTCGTTGGCCTGCTGCTCTGTCTTCATGGGGTGGCCGATGAGAAGCTCTTTTACATTGGCGATATTAAAAGAGTTTCTTCTGTTTCCCTGCTTTTTTTCTTGGGGTCGAGTCAAAGTTTCCATATATGCCATGCTTGAAGTTCTTCAGATTTTGCTCCGATAGCATCTTTCCAGGCACCGCTTCTCATGCAAGAAGCATTACAACTGACACTATCATGGTGACGGCACACGTGATGAGCAGCAGGGTGGAGCCGCCTGGAAGGCCAGCCTGATGCTCCAGCGAGGTCACGATGCATGTGAGAAGCACAATCAGTCCAAAAAGTATAATCCTGTGCCGTTCTTCATTTCCGGGAGCGGCAGCGTGAGCTTCCGGCTCATCGAGAAACCGTAGATTTCTTACTTTTTCGAGAGTAATCCTTGAGCTGTACATGGCATGCTCCTGCCTTTCCCGTCTTCTCTCTCATTATAGCCCTGCTCCAGGTAAAAATGGCATCAGGAAATCCGGGGAAAGCGTCAGGAAAGCGTCAGGAAAAGCTATATTGAATTGCTCAGAGAGGAGATGTATCACCAAATCTATCCATGAGGCGGCCCTTCATTGCCGGTAGGCATCCTTTCTTTGAATGACAGAAGTCACGTGCATGACCTGGGCATTGGGATCATATTTGATAATGATCCTCCACTTCTCAACTGCAATTCTCCAGGTATTATCAGAAGTCTTTATTTTCTTGATGTTCACTGGAAGCCCGGCTTGATATCTGTCGATTTCAATACCTATCTTGCACCTCACTGCCTTATCGAGTTTTCTTAGCGCTTTCTTGGCGGGCTCGTCTATGGTAAGCCTCATATCCCAAGCTCCTGTCTGACTTCTTCCCAGGGCTGGGTTCTGCCTTCTCTGAAGGCTTTCTCGCCTTCTTCGATGGCGGCCAAATCTTCCGGCGTAAGCTCTTCATCGTCTTCAGGCACACCGTGCAGGTAAGCCATAAATGCCTCTTTCCTGAGCTTTTTTTCCTGTTCGGCCAGGATAGCCCTCAATGACTTGATATAGGCAAGAACCAGGGTAATCTGGTACTCAGGCAGAGATTCCAGGGCATCGATCAATTCTTTTCTCGTGTCACGTTTTTTCATGGATGCCTCCTTTCCTCACTTCTCCTCATCCTTCTTCACCATCGTCTACCCCGGGCTTCTGGTGCCAGAAGACCGGGCGCACCATCCAGTCGCAGGACTCAACCAGGGAGCACACGGCCAGGTCTCCGTCATTGACCAGGGCCCCGTCTCTCAACACTGGCTCCCTGAGGTGATTATAGCAAAAAGGTGCCTCTGGGATCAATATCGTGCCAGGCAATGCCACCATAAGCGCTCTTTGATCCCTTCATCCCGGGCAGGATTCTGGCGCATCTGAGGGCGATCACCCTATGCCGCCTTTTTCTTCTTGACGGCGTCCCATAGCATCACTATGAGGAGCCCAAGCCCTGCGGTCCTTATTATCATCTTCATCACTTCGGCGGAGAGAGGCCCTATGAGAGGGAAGAGCGCCATGACCTTCAGGATGATGAGGGCTGCCAGCAGGCCAAGGATGGACTTGAGAGGCTGTGAGAATTCCTTCCCCGATTTATCGGATATGGTGTTGCCAAGAATAGTCCCCGTCACTGCGAAGCCTGCAACGAAGCTGAAGAAATAAAGTGCAGGGATCAATGGTATCAGCAGGATTCCTACAATGCTTATCGCAAGGAGCACTATGAGCGGGATGAATCCGATGAGCCCGAAGAAGCCCGTCACCAGGCAGGCAGCGGGATTGAGGAGGAAGCGGTCTGTCATTCTGATGACAAATCTCCAGAAGATGAGGAGGAGAAGAAGCGCCAGCATCAGATCCCAGCATGAGAACAGTGTTTTCACGAAATCGGGCACCCCTGTGCTTTCATACGAGCCGATATTCACCCTGTTTCCCCTCACTATCGTCCGGCGGCCCGTGGAGAGAGCGGAGAATATTGACACGAGATCTTTCTTTACTATGGCGCTGTCAGTGAGACGGGCTTTGCCCCCGATGACCACGCAATCTCCCCGGACTTCCCCCTTGATGACCCCATCAGAAAAGATGAGCACCGCGTCATTGACTTTTTCGCCTTCGTCTATCGTTCCGGACCCGAAAATCCTGATAAAATCGTTTTCCCCCTCTTTGGCCGGGGAGCGGTCACCTTCATCTTTATCGGAACCCCCTTCATCTCCGCTCTGAAGTGGCGTTGGTGTCACAGTTTTTTCCGGATTGATGCTTTCGGTGATGACAATAGTGCGCTCCGATGAAGCATGGGTTATCCCGGATTTCAGAAGCACTCCGGTAACTGCAAAAAGCATCAGCATCACTATACAGGCGATTTTCAACACTCTCTTCATGTCGGTACCTCCTTACTGGTGAGCCCCATTGATGGCACCGGGGCTCCTTCTTGATTTCATTATCGATGTGTAAAGCACGAGAGCTGAGATTGCAGTGATATAGGAAGCGATGAAGTGCATGTTCTGCGTCAATGTCTGGGATAAAAGATTGGTGACATGGAGGTTCTTTATTACTGAAAACAGAGAAGAGATGACTGTGCCTGTCTGCGGTGAAGGTGCTTGAGAGCCGGTAAGGAGGAAGACCAAGATGAAAAGAATCCCTGCCATCACTGCAGGCAGGATCGAGTGTTGCCTGGATTTCATGTCGATCTTCTCCAGGACTTTGGAGGTGAAGTCCGAAGGGACTTGGATACCTCTATGGAAATCTCCCTGGATGTTCGAAAGAAGCGCTGCCTGCTCCCTGCACCACTGGCAGGAGCTGAGGTGCTCCTCCACTTCTCTCTTCCCTTCATCATCGATCATTCCATCAAGATACAGGAAGACCTTTTCTTCGTAACCACATTCATTGTCCATGGGTTCCCTCCCTGGCCAGGGTGAGGAGGTATTTCTTCCCCCTGAATAGATAGTTTTTGACCTGTTCGATGGAGCACTCCATGATCGCCGCGATCTCCTCATACGTGAGATCTTCCATGAATCTCAGGATTACTGCCGTTTTGTAGGGCTCTCTGAGATCACTGAGAAGGGACTGCACCATCAAGCCGCCTTCTGCCTTCTCTTCCCAGTTGTTCTGAAACTGCGCGGCCACTTTATCTTCAAGAGGGCTCTCATGCTCAATTTCCCGGTGCCGTTGCGTGAGAAAGTCTCTCGCTTCATTGGCAGCGATTTTAAAGAGCCAGGAGGAGAAGCGCATCTCATGCCGGTATGACCTGAGATAGCTCCAGGCTTTGATAAAGGTCTCCTGGGCAATCTCCACGCTTGCTTCATAATTACCTGTCATTCTGTAGGCGATAGTCATCACCGGCTTCTTGAACCTCTCCACCACGAGCTCGAAAGTATTCTTATCGCGAGATTTAAGGACTTTATCAATTATTTCCTCATCTTTGGATGCGCCTTCTCCGGCGATCTGAGCTCCGCTATAAGTCATTGTCAGCTTTTCTTCCCCGTGCCATTACAGTAGTAACATTTGCCCGTTCCGCTGCACATTGAGCAATCATTCCCGCTGAGATTCTTCCCGCTTCCGCTGCACACCTGACAGTCCTTTTTCCCGTCGCACCTGATACATTTTTCCTCGACTGAAAGAGCTGAGCTGGTGACCATCGCGAGCAGCACTGCAGCTATCATCAGTATCGCGATTATTTTTACTACCTTCATCTTTTTTTCTGCCTTTCCCTTTTCTCTGGTATGACTACCCGGCAAGGGGGCAAAATGTTTCAGGGGAAAAAAATATTGATACTGAAATTTCCAGAGTGAGATGATCAAGCGGGGCTTTCCCCTGCCTCTTGCTGTCAGGCAGGCAGGGCCTTCAAGCCCTTTTCATAGACCAGGAAAGGCTCGCCGTCAGAGAGGGCGCCGAAGGTGAAGGTGAGGTTGTGAGGAGCTTCACCCCTGATGGTGATGGTCCGGAGGCCGTGAAGCAGGTGGAGGTGGCAGGCCTCGCAGAGCACGATGAGGTTCCAGGGGTCATCGGTGCCGCCCTGAGATCGCCTGATGATGTGGTGCACATGCAAATTTCGCCTGCAGCGGCAGCCTGGAGTCTGGCAGCGGAACCGGTCACGCTTCAGGATCCTGTGGTGATGGGCAGCCTTCTGGATCTTCCCCTCGGTGGAAAGATAATCGGCAAGAAGGGCGGCGAGGAATCTCTCTTCCGGGAGGACAGGGGCCTCGAAAGGCTGGCTGAGAACATGCCGGGTTGGATCAGTCCGGGTGGCCTCTGACTGCGCAGTGAGGTGCAGAAAATTCATGGCGGCGGTGTTCCACAGGTTATAAAGCTCTTTGGGGAGAAAGAATTTTATCATCATGGAGCTCCCTGCCGCCTGTGAGGGGTCCTTTGCCGAGAGGATGTCCACCAGGAAGGTCTCTTCGGGACTGGCGCCCTGGGGGATGGCGCAGATCTGCCTGGCTTTATCGAGATGCCCCGCACACAGCACGGAAATTTTTTCAATTTTAATCTGGGCCTCGCAGGAGAGCATTTCAGCGACATCGCTGAAATGCTTCCAGGGCTCATCAAAGCGCCTGTCCCGCGTTACCAGGGATGCCTCGTCATCCTCGGGGAGAGGCCACGATGATACAGGCGATGGCCCGCCATACCAGGACCCGGTCCTGATGATGTCCCGCACCTCAAAGGAAAGCTCGTGGTATCTCTCGTCGGTGATATAGCGGAAGCCGGGAAGAAGGGTATATTGTATCGGCACGAAGCTGTCGTATTCGATGATCCGGGCGATGCGCTCCGCCTCTTCCCTGAGGTCCGCCGTGGGCACGCCTGCGGCATAAGCTATCCAGGCTTCCTCGTTTTTAGAATTCACCAGGGGAAGAATGAGGCGGGCCTGCTCCCTGGTGATGGTGCCGCTCATGAAGGCCTTTTCGGTGAGAGAGTGGCGGTGGAACCCATTGGCAAGCCTTATGAACTGGCGGGTCTGTGCCATTGAAAAACCGCACCGCTCCTGGGCGTATTCCTCGACGGATTCATAGCCGAAGCCGGTGAAGAGCGATCTCACCTGCATCGCCCTGAGGAGCATCCCTGTGGCCACGTCAAGCCTCTGGCGGATCATCGCGGCTCTGATGAGCCTCGCGGCAAGGGCTCTCACTGGCTCCCCGTCTTTCTCCCCGTAAAGCCAGGAAGGGAAAAAGATATCCCACGGCGATTCCCAGGGATCATCAGTGCCCCCCTTTCCATCGCTGCCGTTCTCCTGCACTGCCTCTTCATCGCCTATGAGACGGGCTCTCTGCTCTCGGGTCATGAAAGGCGCCCGGTAAAACAAGGGGAGGCTTCCCTTGTCATCAAGAGGCGATGGAGCCGGTTTCCGTGATGCCAGGAAGTTGGCGAGAAGCGCCTCGATGAATCCCGCGAGGGGCCCGTCGTAGTGCTCCTTGTCGCGGAAAAAGGAAAGGGCGAAATCCCAGGTGAGGGCAAGGGTGGGGGAGACGCTGAGATACATCATGAGGCCCTCATCAGGCGCTCCCTGGGCATCAGGCTCCATCCCGCAGTTTCCCGCCATCTGGGCGGCAGGCTCCTTCCCCCCGGCAAGCGCCTTTTTTACTTCGCGCTCCAGGGCGCTTATCGAGAGCTTCTGCGCTATGCCAAGCCACTCCGCCTCGTTCTCAGGCGTGACGAGTCTTAAAAGATGCCTGAGAGCGCTCCTGGCAATTTTCCCCTGGAGATATGCCTCCCTGGTGAGAGGAAGGCTGCTGAGAAGCTCAAAGTTGCGCATCAGCTCCGATGCGGTGCGCCCCGAGAACGAGAGGTGCTCCACGGCAAAAGAACCGATGGAGCGATACCCTAAAAGATCCACTCCTTTCTTTTTGAGATTCACAAGAAGGCCGCCAAGAACCAGATCAAGCGCGAGGCGGCCTCTGACTGCCTCACAGAGGGTGAAATCTATGCGGGCTGCCCGCTCATCACTGCTGATAGTGGAGATGGGGGGTCCCCAGGAGATATCCTCCGTGAGCTTTTCCGCTTCGGGAATGAGCCCTTCCCTGGTGATCTTTACCAGGCGTTCAGCTTTCCAGAGGGCTTCCCCGGGAAGCTCATAGGGCTCGGGGAGGAGCAGAAGGTCCTCGTGGTCCTGAAGACAGCAGGGATCCGCGAGGTAAAGAAGCTCCTCTTCATCGGGCAGGAACAATGAGTGAATGGTGTGGGTCTCAAACGTATCCATGTAATAATGATACCATATTGAGAGATAAAAAGCAAAAGGACCACCCCAAGAAAAGCTCATATTGAAGGGCTTTTAAAGCCATCGCAGGGTGCCCCGCCATTGCATGGAGAGAGAAAAAAACGGCAAAAATGACCTGATGGCCCTCCGGGAAGGCGGAGGCGCCTGTTTCAGGCCCTGCCGGCCATTCTGTGAGGACCCTCAAAGCGATAAGCCTCTTGAAAACTATTTTGAAAAATTCATGCCGTTATCCCGCAGGATTATCCGCTCCCGGGCAGCGGTGAGGCCGGGAAAAAAGCAGAACCCCGAGAGTGGTCATTGTTTCAATGAGCGCACATTCAGCCAGTCGCTCATTGGATCGTCATGGCGGCAGGAACTTTGACCGGCGGGGGAAAAAGCTATAGTATATACCCCATGCCGCTTGATAAACAGGGTGGAAGCTGTTAAATGAATGCAGAAGAGGTAAAGGCGAAGCTCAAGGCGCTGAAGCAGATCTCCTTTCTACGGGGCGACACTCTCGATGAGCTTGTAAGAGGTGCCGGAATTGTTGCATATCCCGCAGGCAGCGCGATCAGTGAGGGAGCAGATGGCAGGAGCTTTGTATTCCTGGTTTCAGGAAGGGTCTCCCTCTGGGTGGAATACCGGGGCATCGAGGTGAAGACCACCATTCTTGAGGCGCCTGACTATTTCGGCGCGTTGATGCTGGTGGCCCCTTCGGAGCGGAAGCTGTCGATAAGGGCCGAGGATGACGCCACGCTGTGCGTGTGCGGCAGAGATGCCTTTTTTCACCATCTCTATTCCGTGCCCGATGTCCGCAAGGATATACTGAAGAGAATTGAAGAGCAGAGAAGAAGAACAGAGTCCATTCTGAAAGGGAAAAGCCGCCATGACGGCCCGTCCGGGAGAAAAGATGACCCTGCACTGCCGGGGCATAAAGGGCAGACAAGGGCTTCATCGGGCGGGGCTCAGGAAAAGCATCAGCATAAATCCGGGATTAAAAGGGGCGCCGGCCTGAAAAAGAGCCCGGAAGGGCCGCTTCCGCTGCGCTCGGCGATCATCTTCACCCTGCAGTTCGCCATCCTGCTGAAAGCAGGAATTCCCGCCATTGCCGCGCTGAATACCATAGCTTCCACCTCGGACAGACGTCTCAGCTCTTTAACCCGTGACATTTTGCTGCTCGTTGAGCAGGGCCACTCCCTTTCAGAAGCTCTGTCAAAAAAACGCGGGACCTTCAGCCCGCTTATGATCAATATGGTGAAGATGAGTGAGCATACGGGACGGCTGGCAGAGTCGATGTCGGAATTATCATCGTATCTCTCGCGGGAAGAGCAGAAACGGGCACAGATGACACAGGCTCTTGTCTATCCGATGTGCATCCTTGCTTTTTCGCTCCTCATGGTGGCATTTCTTGTCTTTTACATGCTTCCGAACTTCATGGTCGCCTTTGCAGGCAGCGGTGCTGAAACTCCCCGGGCGACGGCACTTCTGATGCAGCTCATGCATGACAGAAGGCCTTTCATCTATGGGACAATCTTCATCGCAGCAGCTGCAATGCTCGTGGTGCCGTATTTCAGGACGCCGGTGGGAAGGGCCTGCGGCCAGATGCTGCTCTATGAAGCGCCATTGTTGAAAGGGCTCTTTCTCTATCCGCTCCTGACGAGATTCTCCCGCTCGCTTGCAATGCTTCTCTCGGGAAGCAGCACTCTCGTATCGGCATTACAGGTGCTGGGAAGCGATTCAACGGGCTACTACCGCCTCGACGAAGCAATTGATCAGATGGTATATGTGCTGAAGAACCAGGGCAGCACGCTCACCGAAGCGATGGCCGAGAGCGGGTTCTTCCCCCGCATCATGGGCACCATGATCGCTGCAGGCGAGGAATCAGGCGAAGTGGTGGCAATGCTGGTTCAATACGCCGATCTACAGGATGTGCAGAACGAGCTCGCCGTCAGTGATTTTATGAAAGTCCTCGAGCCCCTCATGCTGTTGTTCATGGGCTTCGTGGTGGGATTTATCGTGCTGGCTGCCTTTCTCCCCATCTTTCAGCTCGTGAGGGCCGTTTAATTGTTCTGGTTGAGGAGGAAGAAGCTCGTCACCACTTTATAGCTGCTTTCCTTCACTTTTATGCCGGCCTCCGTCACCTCGGCCCTGATCTCCGCCTGCAGGACGTGGGTTGAAGGCATTGAAAAGGTGGCGGAGCCGGAGTTCCCCAGGCCGGCAATCCTTGTTTCAATGCCGTTCTGCGTGCGGATCAGGTACCTGACTCCATGCCTTTCGCCGACTGAAAGCACCGCTTCGCCTGTATTAAAGGCGATTCTTCCATCATCAGCGACCTTGACATGGCCGTTTTCGAGCTGAGGGATGAGATAGTGCACTTCATCATCGGTCACGCTGTTGACCTTTGCCCCGTGGAGCTCTTTTTTCATGTGCTCTGCCGCAAGCATGGCCATTCGGTAAACGTCGCTGTCAATCCGGCTTTTCTGAAATGCCTGGCTCCCTGTCCGGTGGGTCAGCGTCACAAAGACCACCACCGAGAGAAACAGGGCAATCGAGACAAGAAGCTCGACAAGGGACAGGCCTCTGGTATCCCGGCGGTGTTGAAAGTTTTTGTGCATACCCGTGTAGTTGGCTTACCGCGTACGAAAAACCTCCTTCACCTGCTGCCGGCGTCGTATCCTGTCCCGGCGCCTTTGAGCGGAGGCCGTGGGGATCCGGGATAAAGATTCATGTTCGAGGCAGTTTCATGGTATAATCAAGGCATGGCTGAAGAATATGGCATGCTTGAAGAAGGTGAAATCCTGAGGAAACGCTATATGATAGCGGGTGTCCTCGGGCAGGGCGCTTATGGCGTGGTATACCTTGTGGATGACATCACGGCACACTCCACTCAGTGGGCGCTCAAAGAAGTGCGGGAAGGAAGCCTTGAGAGCGGAGAGCGCACTGAAGCCGTTGAGCGCTTTGAGCGGGAAGCCCGGATTCTCCGGGCATTAAACCATACCGGCATACCCAAGGTCATAGACTCGTTCTCCATGGGACCATGCCACTATATTGTCATGGAGCACATTGAGGGAAAGACTCTGGCAGCATTGAGCAAGGAGACGCCCCTCGATGAAGAAGCAGCGGTAAGCATAGCTTTAAAGATATGCAATATTCTGGAATACCTCCACTGCCAGGACCCAAAACCCATTATCTTCAGGGATCTGAAGCCTGACAACATCATGGTGACCCCCAGGGGAAGAGTGATTCTCGTTGATTTTGGAATTGCACGGTTCTTTAATCCTCAGAAGGAAAAAGACACCGCCCTGCTCGGGACACCCGGCTTTTCTGCCCCTGAGCAATACGGCACCGCTCAATCAAGTCCAAGAAGCGATATCTATGCCCTGGGAGCTACGGTATATCATCTCCTCACAGGTGAGGACCTCGCACATTTCGCCTTCAAGATACCCCCTGTGAGATCAATCAATAAAAATGTCTCGCCGGCGCTTGAAAATATACTTTGCCAATGCCTTGAGCTCGATCCCGCGAAAAGGCCTCAGAGCATGGAAGAGTTGAGAAACGCATTGAGAAGCCTCAATGAGCCTCCAGATGCTCTCACCGTGTCGTCTTCACCGGCCTCTCCTTCGCCGGCGGTGCCCGTCACGCCATATTCACCATCCATGAAAAACGTCAAAAAAGTGATCGGCGTTATTTTTATTATGTATGTGCTGAGCAGGTTATTCGCGTCCTTCAACCCGCAGTCGCCTCCTCCCGATTTTTTCTCCGCGGTAGTGAAAGGAGACGTGCAGGAAGTCAGGCAAATCCTCGCCTCGAATGCTTCCCTGGTGAATACGAAAGACAAAAATGGAAATCTGCCGCTTCACTGCGCAGTGCACAGAAACAACCTTGAAATGACCAAACTTCTGCTGCAGCACAGAGCCAATGTCAATGCAACAATCACCGGGCAGGGTATTTTTCCCCTGTATATTGCTTCTTATTACGGGTATAAAGACATTGTCGAGGCGCTCATTTCCTCCGGAGCCGATATCAACAAGGAAACTGCAGACGGCGATACCGCGCTTATGGGCGCATCCGACCAGGGGCGTGAGGAGGTAGCTGCGCTTCTTATCACGAGGGGAGCCGATATCTCTGCGGAGAATAAAGGCGGCAGTGATGCTCTATGCATGGCAATAAGAAACAGGCACTGGGATATTGCAGATCTCCTGATATCAAAGGGCGCTGAGGTAGACAAGGCAAATAGGAATGGTGCTCCGCCCATTGTAGTTGCCTCTGTGATGAACAACCCTGAAGGAGTCTCATATCTTCTCTCCCACGGAGCCCGGATTGACGCGCGGGAGTCCCGCAAGAAATCAACGGCACTGATGCAGGCCACATGGTGCGGCCATATTGACGTGGTGAAGCTTCTTCTTGAAAAAGGCGCCGATCCTCAGGCCCAGGACCATAGAGGAGCGACGGCGCTTCACGTGGCAGGATGGAAAGACTGGGGCAAAATTGCGGATGTGCTCATCGAGAAGGGCGCGAAGGTAAATCAAAAGGCACATGATGGCTGGACTCCCCTCCATTCAGCATCCTCCTGCGGTTCTCTGGAGGTCATAAAGGTGCTTATTGCCCGCAAGGCCGAGGTAAATGCCCGTGATAATGCGGGGGAAACTCCCCTCGCGGTCGCAGAAGGCGGGGGAAAAAAAGAGGCTGCCGATTACCTGAGAAAGGCGGGAGGAAAAAAATAAGCTCATTGTCGTGCCTTGAAAATCCCTCAGCAAGACCGTCACTTCAGGGCGGGGAAAGAGAGAGGCACCTGTGTTGAGGGCTTGTGTGATGCTTTGGATATGAGCGCCCTTACGATGAGATATCGGTGCCTTTATAGAAATAGGTCCAGAGCGAGTACTCGCAGACCAGGCTGTCTTCCCGCCAGTAAACAGTGACGGTGATCTTCTTGAAATCCGATGATTTCAATTCTTCGATCACCCTGTACGAATAGCCTTCCTCGCCTGCGACGGGCGTTGTATCCTGCTGCAGCGCTTTTGAAAAGTCCGTCTTCGCGACCTCTTTCTTCTCGTTCATGATGCGCCCGGCCAGAAGGCTCGCGTAGTGGCGCCCCCTGTTTCCGCCTGATGCCCTGAGGGAATAGATCTGCGAGCTCACCAGGCCGAGGAGCGCAATGGAGAGAAAGAGAAGGGACACCATAATCTCTGCAAGCGTGAATGCCCTTTGTCTTCTCCTAGTAATGAGAGACGACCACATAGGTGTAGCCTCCTCCCTCAGCGGTGCTTCCCCCGGCGGCAAGATCGTCGATATTGTTCTCGGTGCAGGGATTCCCCGCGCTGTCATTTTTAGAGACGGCTTTACACTGAGGGGGATCCGAGGTGCTGTCCCACTCGTACCGGCTCACCGGGATGGCAGGAAGCTCTTCGAACGCCGATTCCTTGCCTTCCTGGTATGAGTATATCGTATCGGTCTCTCCTTTCTTATGATACCGCATGTAAAGTGTGCCGTTCACATCGATGGCTGTTTTATCGAAATCGGGATTCGGGGGCTCCTCTTCAGTTCCATCGGAGTAATAGGTCGGCGGTGTGTTCAGAAAATCATAGAGCACCTTGGAGGGCGGGGGCAAGGTGCTCCACAGGCCATTCAGCACGCCGCCCTGTTCGGTATCGCCCGATGAGGTGAAGCGGTAGAGCGTGTCCACGCCTTCCCGCGCATATCTTCCATAGAGAGTGCCGTCCCTGCTCACTGCCAGGCTTTTTATCCTGCCCGTTTTCTGCGAAGGGTCGGTAAAGAGAGAGACTGCGCCGTTTGCGATGGTGTAATAGCTTACGGGAACCGACGGGAGGACATGCCACTTCCTGTCCTGTGCACTGTATTTATATACGGTGTTGGAGACACCGACTTCAAAGCCTGCCTCAAGGGTAAGTGCCGAATACCGGCCATAGAGATTGCCCGATTTATCGGCCGTGATATCCTTCAGGTCTCCCCCGATGATATCTTCAATAGTGAGCTGGCCGTCATTCTGGTAATAGGCCTTCCTTGTCGGAGGGAGCACTTCCCATTTGCCTGTCGTCAGGTCGCAGCGATACAGGGTATCTGTTCCCAGCAGGCTGTGATGAACGGCATAGAGGGTGTCTTTTCCATCGGTGGCAAGATCGGAGAGTGATTTGACAGGGGC
This sequence comes from Candidatus Eremiobacterota bacterium, assembly GCA_031082125.1. Taxonomy (NCBI): domain Bacteria; kingdom Bacillati; phylum Vulcanimicrobiota; species Vulcanimicrobiota bacterium. The sequence goes on along the minus strand of JAVHLM010000020.1, from coordinate 112,049 downwards.
GCTGGACTGCGTCACAATGCCGAAGAGGTTGTATTGGTATTGGCTGGGTGGTTTGACGGCAGTCCATTTATTGCTGCTCAGGCTGTATTTATAGATTGCGGTACCTCCGGACCGGTCGGAGAGGGCATAGAGGTTGCCCTGGCTGTCCCCGCAGAGACATTTCATATTGTCGGCAAAATCTCCCAGGCCTGAAGGGGTGGTCTGCTGCAGGGTGAAGTTCTCGTTATAGTACATCTTTGGTGCAGGCGGGAGCGTCTTCCAGTCCCCTCCCTGCTGCCTGTAATAGATCATGTCGGCGCCGTTAAGATTGCTGCAGGCATATACGATGCCGCTGTTGCTTGCAGCCTTTCTGACCACTGTCTCATAGTTCTGAATGACTGCATGGGAGCTTCCGGGGTTTATGATTCCCTGGCCATGCACATAGAGGAGATCGGGTTTTGTCGGGTGAGGAATGATCCAGGCTTTCAGGCGCTCGTCGGAAGCGGTGTCTTCGCTGTAGGCACTGGCCTCGCCGGTATGCGACGGCTCCCATGAGGAGTTGTCGGACATTGCCTTGAGGGCCTGGTTGACTGCTGCCTGTGCAATATACTGCGCTCTCGTCTTCAGGTGAGAATACCGCGTGAACTGAATGTTCTGATTGACCAGCACCACCGTCATGGTAATGAGGGCAAAAAGCACCATCACGATGAAGAGTGCCATGGGGAGTGCAATGCCTGAGCCATTCTGCCGGTGTCTCATGGTCCGCTCCTCTCGTTGATAATCTGTCTTTTTGAGGCTTCCGGGCACAGACCTGTGCAATGATGGGTCAGATATAATTATACAACAATCTGTGAGCATTGAGCAAGGCAGGCAAACCAGGCGCCAGAACCGGCCGCAGAGAGGGACCAGGCTTTCTCCCCTTGAATATCCATGAGAGCCCATGGAGCTCATGCTTCATGGCATGAAAAGCTTTTCCTTGTTCGGGCGGCAATTCCCCCGGTGATCGCAAGCCCGGCAGGCAGAGCGGGAAAGCTCGCAGACGAGCTGACCGGCAGAAATCAGTGCATCATCGGCACATCATGCGCAAAAAAAACGCTATGGAGGAATAGTGAATAGATGAGAGAGAATTCAATTCCAGTCAGATATGCTCTGGAGTATAACCAGTGGGAGAGATGCAGCCATGAGTACAATGAATTTCGAAGATGGTCAGGATGCTGCCGGCATGCAGGCGGAAGAATTCTCCAGGAGCATCAGGGAAGTTGAGAAAAGCCTGGATGAGCTGACGGAGAAGGAAGACTGGGACTACACGGAGCGGAGAAAAGAAGACAGGAAAAAGATTATTCTCAATAAGACCTTTTTAGCGGAGATCCACGCGGACAGGGTGATAAAAGGCTATATTTATGTGATAGATATAAGCAATCAGGGGCTGAAAGTCATCACTGACATTGATTTGCCTGATGACAGGCCCTTTTTGATGAAGCTTTTCATTCCTGAGCCTGTTGAGCTCACCTCCGAAGTGATATGGCAGAAGAAGGTCCTCGGTTATATGAACGCGGTGGGACTGCGGGTCATTGTGCAGGAGAAGCTGACCCGGGAGAATATTGAGCAGTTCATGACGAAATACTCCATAGACACCTCTCAGAAGATAATCCACCCGAACAGGCAGCTCAGTTTCCAGTGCAAGAAAGATGGCAGATGGGAGAGCTTTTATGCCTTCCTGCTGACAATAAGTCTTGAGGGGATGGAGATTACCACGGATTACCTTCTTCCCTCCGGCGAGGCATTGATCCTGCGGTGTGACCTTGAGGCCGGCAGGCCCCCTCTGGAAGAAAAGGTGACCTATGAGTTCCGGGGGGATCTTCCCACGGGCCGCGACAAGGGATGGTTCGGATTCACGGAGCTTTCCGAGCAGAACAGGCTTCGTCTTTTAGAGTTCATGAACCGGTTCCTCCAGGTCAAAACTGCTCCCGGAGCCAAGGCTGCTCCCCGAGTCACCCCTGTCCTGGAAGACTTTACGATTGATTTCTAGGATTTATGGCTGCGCTCTCTTCTGAAGGGGGCACTTGTCAGTTCTCCCGCTCCGGCGGCCCGGACTCGTCAATCACCGGGACCCCCCGGACCCCAATCATACAATGGGGACAGACTATTTCCTCTTTGATGCACTGGCAATGGATTGGAATCCTGGCCTTTATCCAGGCAGATCATACCATCAGATGCCTTTTCGGTCAACCTCCTGATGGGCGGAAGCCATGAGCATTCCCTGGTGAAAAAGCATAAAAGTGTCTGAAAAAAATATTTCTGGGCATAGTAGGGTACAGAAACACTTTTACAGAGGAGAAAGCCATGGAAAGAAGATTCAACCCGCCGGCAAGACCAAAAGTGCTGCCTAAAATCAGTCCTCTCTACCTCTTTGCTTTCATGATGTTCTTCACTTATGGAATCACCATTTCTCTGTATATGCTGTACGCCGTGATTTTCATTGTCCAGACATGGTTCTCACCTGGCCCCTATTCTGCCGGAATCGCCGGGCTCGGGATTTTTTTATTCATCATCCCGGTTTTCTCACTGATCGCGTACTTTTCATTTGACACCGCCATGAAGGCAAGGAAAGAAGACCGCAGCATTGTTCAATTCGCGTTCGTTTCTTTGATAGTGCTTTTCATTCTGGGAGTGCTGATTAACGGTTTTTCACGAAGCTCCTTCAATCCCCTTTTACTGCTGGCACACAGTATCCTGTGCATCCTTCTCTACCTGGATCGGAAGTGCTTCCTGCAGGGTGCCTGTGCAGGCACTGTCGAAAAGGCGGCTCATAAAGATCCCGCCACCGCCAGGGCGGGAGAGATCCTCAACAACCGCTATATGATAGAGGCAGTGGTGGGACAGGGAGCCGCCGGCACCGCGTTCCGGGTGAGGGATATGAGCTTTCCCCGCGAGACAGTGCACTGGGTGGTCAAGGAAATTGACCTCGCAGGATTTGGCCTTGCGGAAAAGCATGAATCAGAGGCACTCTTCGAGCGTGAAAAGTCTTTTCTCCTGGCACTGAATCATCCCTCCATCCCCAAGGCTGTTGACTTTTTCACCGAGGGAGGGCGGCCTCATATAGTGATGGAATATGTTTCAGGGAAGACGCTTTCCGACCTCGTGCGGGAAGAGGGCAGACCCCTGGAGGCGGGCCGGGTAATCGATCTGGGGGAAGGACTTCTGGAGATCCTTTCATACCTGCATACCAGGGAACAGGCGCCCCTCATTTACAGGGATCTGAAGCCCGACAACGTGCTTGTCTCCGAAAAAGGAAAACTGAAGCTCATCGATTTCGGCATCGCCCGCCACGTGGACCCCTCAAAGGAGAAAGACACCTTTATTTACGGCACGCCGGGATTTTCCCCCCCCGAGCAGTACGGCACAGGGCAGACCGATGAGCGCTCCGATATTTATGCCTGGGGAGCGACCCTCTATTACCTCCTCACCCTGGAAGACCCCCAGCAGTTCTATTTCAAATTTCCTCCCCTGCGGACACTCAACAGGCAGGTGCCACGGAAGCTCGAGCGTATCCTGATGAAATGCCTTGAGAAAAATCCCTCCTCCAGGTACCGTACCACGGAAGAGGTAAAGCGGGAGCTTCTGGAGGCCAGAGAGCTTCTCCAGGGACCGGCGCAGCACCCTGACGCCTGGCAGGCAGTCTTTGTCGGTGCAGCGATATATTTGAAGCTGGCAACACCTGCGTATTTCACCGGGCCCACGGAGCCTGTGCTCTTTCTCAAGTGGGCTGCCATAATTGCTCTTGTGACGGCACTCTCTCGATCTCTCCTGCAGATTCTGCAGATAAAGATATCTATCCGGGACCTCATAAGGAATTATTTTGCCGCACTGCACCAGAAGCTTTCTCCCGTCAAGCTTTCAAGGTCATAGGCAAGGAGGATATATGAAAAAGCTGCTGCAGATCTTCCTTTTCATAGGCGCATTCTACTTCTCCCTCCATGGGCTTGCCTATGGCTGAAGAATTCCCGGGGTAATGGTATTACCCGTCAAGCACTATGTCTTCACAGGATTGATACTCCTGCTCATGGCTCTGGATTACCTCCTGATCTATCAGAAGATGCTCTTCGCCATCGATCTCGGCCTCGCGGGGTTCCTGGGTATTTTCCAGGCGCCGATGCCGGAAGATTCATACATCGTGGGAGAAGGCGGGTTCGGGCTCACTTCGACGCTTCTGCTCATGCTCTTCATAGTGACCGTAAGGGTTTTAAACCGTCATGAGGGCCTGGGGCTCATCCGGGGAAAAGTCGCCCTCAGGGGGACAGGTCTCGTGCTCCTTGCAGCTCTTCTTGCTGCCTTAATCTGGCAGTTTCCTTCTTCCATCCCCCATCCATTCAGCATTCAAGCGCAATTCTGCAGCGCTCCCTTTCAAACGGACCTCAAAAAAATCGGTGATGCAATGGAAAAATACGCGGCCGATAACAAAGGAAGCTATCCCGGGGCTCTCACGGAGCTTCTGCCGGGGTATCTGGACAGGCTGCCCGACTATGCTCCCCATCTCACCAGGGATGACAAGGCTTTTTACAGGAGCAGGAAGATCCCCGTTCCCGACCTTGCCTATGAAAGAGATGCCGCCGCGGCAAATTATACTCTCACATGCGACAACTTGAGAAACAGAACCCGATATACCTATTCAAACAAGGAAGGGTTCAATGATGATTACCAGGCATTCATGAGACAATGAGCATTCTCATCCAGGTTTTTTACCGGCCTCCTGCCGCCTGCGGCAGCCTCCCCGCTCTTCTGAGGGCTTCTCTTACCGCCGCTTCAGGATCCACCTCGCCTGCGCCGTCGGCGGATATTCCTGGAGCGATATCTATTGCCGTCTTTTTCAGAATATCTATCACCTCGGCGTTTGAAAGAGCGGGATCGGCCTGTTTCATGAGGGCCACGATACCCGCCACATAGGGAGCGGAGAAAGAAGTCCCCTCGGTGGTTTCTCCCTTGATATTCGTTTTCACGTTTACTCCCGGTGCCGCGACGGTAGGATTCCAGCCGCCCTGGCCCTCACCATGTGAGGAAAAATCCGAAACCGTGTCATCGCCATATTTGCCCGCCGTGGCCCGGCTGTCTGTGGCGGCAACGGTTATCACGTCGGGGCTCCAGCCGAAATAGCTCAGGGAAGCGCCGGGACATACTGAATCCCACGGGGGCAGGCCCTCCTCGATACAGGAAGAGCCTTTGGGAGCTTTCTGCTGATCATTGCCTGCCGACGCCACTATGGTGACACCGGCTTCAGCAAGTCGTGATACGGCCTTGCGGTATTCACCGAGAGCCTGCTGGAAGCCGCTCCCGGGCCCTTCCATGCGCCCCCTGACAAAGGCGGCCACCTTTGTCATCTCTTCGGCAAGCCTTTCTTTCCGGTAGACGCCTGCGGGGTCTTTTTCAAGAGCTTCCCTGGTGGGAAGATTATTGGCGCTTTCGCCGAGGATGGCTTTTCTGAGCTCCGGGCGGGCATAGCGCTCATTATTGGAAGGATCGCTCACGTTGAGAAGGCTCAGCACCTGGTCCATTAACCTGTTGGGTCCTTCTCCAAATGACATGTCAAGGACACTTATCCCGGCGCCTTTTTTCTGCGCATCAAGGATTCTCTCCAGGTCGGGGACGATGCGTTTATCAAAGCGCATGGCCTTATCCAGCTCTTTGGTCAAGGCTTCTTTATTGTCGGGGATCGCCATGGTTTCGGGAGGCCTGCGCGACGAGCTGAATCCCGGCAGCAGTGACGAATTATCGTCAGACCTGTGCTCAAAGGCTGCCCCCTTTGCACCGGGAGCGACGCCTGTCCCTTCCGAGTTCATGGTGTCCATGACCATCTGCGCATGGGAGCCGAGACGCCCTGAGAAATCATCACAGTCTGCCTCAAGCACTGCGACAGTCTGGCCCGTGCCGTCGAGCCTTCTTCCCGACGGGTCGCGGTAGTCGCCGTTCTGGTGTATATTCCTGCGGATATGGGGGATCTCGTCGCCCTTCTCTGCCTCCAGCAGGCTCTTTTTCTTCTCCTCTTCAGGCATTTTCTCCTGGCAGAGCTCTTCCTTCACAAACCTGCCGTCTCTGCCCTCCACATGGGAATATCGCATGGCGAAGGGATTTCTGGTTCCCTCATTATTGAGGTACTCGATCCTCTCGGGATTCCCAATGGCATCAGGCCTGTAAACCACAGTGTCACCTTTCCCCGTTACGGAGCCATGTTGACCGGGGCCCGTGGTGAGTATCGATCCCCTCCGCAGGACCTGGGATTCCTTTCCAGGCACCTTGTTTCCCGATTCATCACTATGGGGAGGCTCTTTTCTGGTGATGAGCACGCTCCCGGGAAATTCAGGGTTGAACTGCACCATCTTCTCGCTCCCGTCCTTTGCGGTAATCTTCACCTGGGTAGTGCCGTTCTCAAGCCGGGTGACCTCCTGCCGCGACCCGTCTTCCCTCACGCAGTTTCCCTGTTTTGCATCTTCCTGTGCGGAGCCGAGCTCTTTGCCTGCATCAAGATAAGCAGCCCTGTAGTCCCTCTTGAGCGCCTTGAGCTCTTCGGAATCACTTTCCTTCGACTCCGTCATCGCTATGACTTTCTTCTCTTCATTGGAAAGGGGCCTGCCCTGAGGGGCAGCCATTTCCGTCCGCTGCGCCGCGGCTTCCTTCATGCAGTAAGCGGCTTTCAACGCAGTCATATAGGCTTTCACTGAATCAGCCGAAGGCACGCCTCCGCCCTGGCCGCGTTCAAGCTCCGCTGACGTCTCCAGTGTGTCCTGAGGCTCCGCTCTAAGGCTCTTTTCTCTTTCAGCGTCCTTTTCCACCGCAGGCGGGCTTTTCTTCTCCAGCTCCCTGCCATAGCCGATATGTGCGAGCATGTTCCTGATAAGCATGCCGTAGCCCCCTTTCAATCTATCGGGCACGGGAATTTTCCCTGCTTCATAGTATAACAGGAACCGCTCAAGGAGCGCTCAAGGAATGCTCAAGTCCTGGAGATTTCTCATGGAGCGGGACGGAGCTTCTGATGGCGTGAGCCTCAGGAGGGCTTCCTGTCGATAAGGGAGAGGTAAAGCTCGGTGAGCTTCGAGGGGGGGGGCAGGTCCATCTCTCTCTTCAGCACTTTCGCGCATTGCTGGTAGGAGCGGATCGCCTCGTTCTCGTTCTTGAGGCCGATGGAGGAGACCATGATGCCCCAGTAAGCGTCCTCGCAGATATTGTCAACAGTGAGGATCTTTCTGAAATACCCGATGCCTACCTCGTATTTCTGCTTATCGGCAAAGTATTTCCCCAGGGTGAAGAGAAGCTCTATGTGCCTGTTCCGCGCCATCAGCCTCACCTCGTCGCTCCATTCGTCATAGGAACTCTCCAGGAAGTCGCCGGTATAAAGGCCCTCGGCTTTCTGAAGCGCGGCGATGGCTTCCTCATGGCAGCCTTCCTTGAGAAGGGCCATCCCCCGGTGATAGCTGTCGTTGAAGCTTATATAGTCCACGAAATCGACAAGCCTGGCGTTAAGGCAATAGGTGGACTGCCTGTGGATGATGACAGACCGTCCCTGCCCGCCGAGATGGGCGGTGACAAGCTTCCTTATGGTAGAGACGCTGTTGTGAAGAGAATGGCGGGGGTCCTTGCCTCCCTCGAGCCAGAAAAGATCGATGAGCTTCTCCTCGTGGACTTCCTCGCCGAGCCTCGAGGCAAGAAAGGCGAAAAGGCTCCTGGTCTTCTGGGTGATCCAGACCCCGCTCTCAATGAAGGCGGCGCCTGCCGAGACCCTGAAGGCTCCGAAAAGAAATACTTTCAGGAGGTGGCCCGCCGGTGCCCGGGGAGAGGCCGCAGAGGCCTTCTCTCCGGTATCCGCAGGCTTCTGAGGTGATTCTTTCCCTGCAGGGAGCCCGGCAGGCTGATGTGCCGAAAGCTTCCCAAGGATCATTCCGGCCCTCTCTCTCACCAGAAAGTCGCGGTCCTCTGAAAGGCTCTCAAGCACTTTCATCGCCGCTCCCGGCGCCTTGGCAAGAAGGGCTGTGATCTCCACAAGATATGCGTCCTTTTCCATGGAGCGCTTCAATATCGCATGGATGAGGGCTTCATAACGGGTGAAAGCCTTGAAGCACTGACCGGCTGAAGGCGAGGCAACAAAAAGGCAAAGATGCTCCTCGAATTTCCTGGAATCCCTTTCGCCGCCCAGCGCGTAGAGGGCCGTGAGGAGAAGCTCCGCCTGGCACTTTCCAGGGGCCGATTCCCAGAGGGTGAGGACTTTCAGGGCGAGGAGCAGGTCTTTTTCCACCTCGTCATAGCGGCCCAGCTCCATCCTGAGGGCCGAGGCCCTGATAATTGCAAGGGCTTGGAGGAGCTGGAGGGATCTTTGCGCCGTGTAATCAAGAAGATCCAGTGCCATGGCGAGCGCTTCTTCGTGCCTGCCCTGCCGTGAAAGCAGATCGCTCATACCCATCTCAGCCCTTGCGTAGAGCTCTTCAGAAGCGCCTTCATTGATGAGCTCCTTCGCATTGCTGAAAGCCTCCCGGGCAGTCCCGTAATCGCCTGCCTCCAGGTAAAGCTCAGCCAGGGTGAGCAGGGCTGAGATGCGGCCGTCGTGCTTTTCGTTCGCCACAGGAAGCACCTCGATGTCATCTTTCTCAGTGGAGGCCAGTATTTTTTTTGCCGTTTCGACAATCGTGCCGTCAAAGGCCTTCCCGCTCTCCCTTTCAATGTGGCTGACTGCCCCTGCCATATCAAGCTTTTCCCTGTGGGGCCTGGCGCTGGTGAGGCTGTCATAGGCTTCGGCGATGGCGATGATCCTCGACTCGACGGGGATCTGCTCTCCGCTGAGTCCCTGGGGATAGCCCTTTCCGTCCCAGCGCTCATGGTGGCAGTAAATTATGGTGGCCACTTCCCTGAGCTCCCTGAAGGGGGCGAGAAGCTCGCGGGCAAAGACAGGGTGATTCTTGACAAGCTCCCTGTCGCGCTCCTCGAACTCCCTTTTCTCCATGAGCGAGGGGTGGAGCTCCACGTAGCCTATGTCGTGAAGGAGGGCCGCAAGGTAAAGATTCTGCATCCTGAGGGGTGAGAGGCCGAGGTGGCGGCCTATCCTGAGAGAAAAGCGGGCTACATGCTCGGCATGGCCCTGGAGGTGGGATATCTTGCTCTCGAAGAGGACGCCCCTTATTATCTTCATGAAGCTTCCGCAGTACCGCGCCACGCCGTCGATAAAGCTCTCCTTCTGCCGCAGGCGCACAAGGGCCGCCTTGATGCTGCTGAGAAGCTCGCTGAAAGAGAAGGGCTTCATCAGGTAATCATCGACCCTGAGCCTCAAGGCGGAAACAGGGGTGTCGGCGCTTGCATAAGCCGTGATAAAGATTACCCGCGCCGAGGGATTGGCCTCCCTGATGGCCGTAATGGTCTCTATCCCGTCTATATCGGGCATCCGCACGTCGCAGAGTATGAGGTCAAAATGGCCTTCCCTTGCAAGGGTGACGGCCTGTGTCCCGTTCACCGCGAGGGCCACGTCAAAGCCCTCCTCTTCAAGCTCCGTTTTGAGGCTTGTGCGCATGAACTCATCGTCGTCAACAATCAGGATCCTCTCGGCCACAGGTCACCTCACGTGTTCTTCGTCTGCAGGAAAGTCCATCTTGACCCTGGTCCCCTCACCGGCCCTTGAGGCAAGCTCTATGGATCCGCCATGCTTCTTTACTATCTGGAAGGCCAGGGCAAGGCCGAGGCCCGTTCCCTCCCCTGGTTTCTTCGTGGTGAAAAAGGGCTCAAAGGCGCGCTCCATCACCTCTTCGCTCATGCCCGTCCCTGTGTCGCCAATCTCCAAAGAGACCATTTCCCCCCGTGAGTAAGCGCAGATGGCTATTTCACGGCGCGCTCCCGTCTCAAGGGAGGCCATGGCGTCACGGGCATTGAGAATTATATTGGTGATGGCCTGGGCAAGCTCTCCCCCGTCGGCTCGCACGAAGAGGCCTTGCTCAATATCCAGGCGGATCTTGATGCGTTCCTTCTGAAGGGCCAGGTCGAAGAGCGGGAGGGTGTTCCCGATAAGGTCGGCAATGCCTGTCCTCGTGACGGGGCCGCCGGAGGGGCGGGAGAAGGCGAGGAGCTTGCTGATTATGGACTTGCAGCGAAGGATGGCCCGCATTACATTGTCAAGGCGGCCCATGAGCTTCTCATCACCGCCATGGCTCTGCATCGCCGATATGGTGACTTCGATGGCCCCGAGGGGATTGTTGATTTCATGGGCCACGCCTGCGGCAAGCTCGCCCACGGCGGCCATTTTCGAAGCCTGGAAGAGCCGGGCCTGGGTCTCCTGCAGTTCCCTCCTGGCCTTTTCCATGCTTTCCTCATGGATGGTCTTCATTTTTTCGTAAAGCCCGGCGTTTTCCATGGCGATTGCCGCCTGGCGCGCTATGGACAGGAGGAGCGCGGTGTCCCTGGGCCCGAATACGGCGGTTTCAACAGGGTTGTCGGCATAGATGACGCCCCGGGCTTCTCCCTGGATTACAAGGGGGACGCAGAGCACCGACTTGAGCCCATAAAGGCCTATGCTTGTCTTTCCCTCGAACCTCTGGTCATGGAGGGCATCGGTGGTGATGACGGGCTCTCCCGACAAGACCGCCTGGTTGACGACGCTCCTGCTGATCATTATTTTTTCCGGGGGGATCTCTCCTTTTTCACGGGAGCGGGCAGCATAAAACTGCCAGTCGCCGCCGTCGTCTCTCCTCATGAGCACGTAGCCGGCCTGGGCGTTGATGACGGTGAGCACCTGGTCCATGAGGCGGTCAAGTATCTCTTTGATATCGGGTGAAGAGGTGAGGATCTCGCTCGCCTGAATGACAAGCTCGAAGTGACGGTCGTCACCGGTGCTTCCTGGATCAGTGGGATTTTTCTGCCCGGCCATGAATTGAGCTTTCTCTCTGTGCCTTCACCACTCCTCTCATGGGCATGAATTGGGGGCAGAGCTTGAGAAGATCATCTATCGTTGGAGGCATTGCAGAGACCTTTTCGCTGTCCTTCTCCGTGAAATTTCTAGACTTTTCCCGAAATTTCTTGTATACTATCTGCGAAGGACGGGGCGCCGGGATCCAGTTTCCTTTCCTTCACTCAGGAGGCAGAATGATATGGAGATCCAGGAGTTCCTGAAAATCGCCGCCGCTCTCCAGAAACATGATGTGGAATATGTTCTCGTGGGAGCAGTCGCCATGGCCCTCCAGGGAATTGTCCGCGCCACCGGCGATATTGACCTTTTCATCCGGCCCGACCCTGTCAATGTCCGGCGGCTCAAAGAGGCGCTGCGAAGCGTCTTCGATGATCCGGAAATAGAAGGCATCACCGAGCAGGATCTGGCCGGAGAATATCCTGTGGTTCGATATGGCCCGCCTTCCTGTGACTATGTCATCGATATCCTCTCCAGGCTCGGAGAAGCGCTGGGCTTTGATGATATTGTGGCAGAGGAGCGGAGCCTTGAAGGGGTGAGAGTCCGGGTAGCCACTCCCCTGACACTGTACCGAATGAAACGCGGGACGATTCGAAGCCAGGACCGCGTCGATGCGGAGCTTCTCCGTGAGAAGTTTCATATCGAGGAGGAGTGAGGATATGACGATATGGCGCTTCAAGAGTCACGAAGAAGCCCAGAGGGCGATGTGGCTGGAGCCGGATGATCCCTCCCTTGTGCGTCGCATCCAGGCAGCCTGGTCACTCGCGCGCCTGTCCCCCCTCCCTTCTCCTGTGAGAGGCGTGAAGAAATATCATTCCATTGAAGAGGCAGAGGACGAGAGAAAATCCCGGGCACTCCGCAGAACAGCAGAGTGACTCATTGCCTTTATCACTGCGCGGCCCGGATCATCTTTCCCCGCACTCCGCCGGGCGCGGGAGGGCCTTATCGAGAGCTTCCTTTGGCTCATGCCATGCCCATCGGATGCAGGTGGTGACGGCTATGGCGCCGCTCTGGCATAGTCTGTCTCTATGAGTCGTCCATACCCATGGGTTGAGGTGAAAGTGGTGGATTAGAAAGAAGAAACCTGGGCTTCCCATCTATTTGGAAGTGATTGCGAGTGATCTCGAAGGTCACGAGGGCGGTGAAGGATATTCCGGCCAAATTAGGAATTTACTGTTGATACGCCCACATCAACAGACCGCAATGAACGTGAAAGAAAAAAGATGAAAGACGAAAAAAACACTGATAAGGCGGCCCAGGAAACCGGGGAATACATACCGTTTTCACAGCTTGCCGCCTATGGCGCCGGGGGGATTATTCCGATTGCCCTGTTTAATATCGCCGGCATACTTGTCGGCCTCATGGGCAACATCAGCCTGGGACTCAGCGCCTTCTGGCTTGGCTTCATCCTCATCATTCCCCGTCTGTGGGATGCCGTCTCAGACCCGATAATCGGGCACCTCAGCGACAATACCCGCAGCCGCCTCGGGAGGCGCAGGCCTTACCTGCTGTTCGGCGGCATTATGGTAGCCGTCACCTTCGTGATCATGTGGTGGATCCCAAAAGGAGAGCTGGTGCAATCGTGGTTCCCGACTGAATCGAGCTACCATACCTTCCAGCTCGTATACATCCTCTTCACGCTGCTGCTGTTCTTTACCGCGGTGAATATTTTCGAGATTCCGCACGGCGCCCTGGGCATGGAGCTCACTACCGACTACCATGCGCGGACAAGGCTTTTCAGCGCCAAGAGTTTCGTGGGCAACCTTTTTGCCATGAGCACCCCATGGCTCTTTGCCATCGCGAGCATGGAGATTTTCAAGGGACCGGGAGGCAACGAAGCCGACGGCATGCGTTACGTCTCCCTCATGATTGCCGGCCTCATCATACCATTGTCGTTCTGGTGGTTCTATGCGCTGCGGGAGCCCGGCTTCCAGAAGGCATCGAAACAGGAGAAGACCCATTTCTGGAAGGACATGGGGATGGTGGTGTCAAACCGCAACTTCGTAATGCTCACCCTCACTGTGTTTACACTGGCCATGGGTTTCAATTTCGTTCAGCTCCTGGGATCATACATCCCCATATTTTATATCTTTGGAGGCGATAAAGTGGCCGGGGCCACCCTGCTGGGGATCAACGGGACGGTATGGGCCATTACAGGCGTGCTGGCGGTGTTCCCCCTTAACTGGATAAGCCCAAGACTCGGCAAACGCAACACGCTCATCATCTCAATGGCGCTCATGGCACTTGCACAATTGTCAAAGATTGTATGCTATAATCCTCATTATCCTTACCTTATCGTCATTCCCACCATGCTGCTGTCGGCCGGCATGCTGTTCTTCTTCACACTGGGCTCGTCGATGGTCGGCGATATATGCGACGAAGATGAGCTGAACACCGGCAAGCGCTCCGAAGGAAACTATTACGCCATTTTCTGGTGGTTTATCAAGATGGGAACCGCCCTGGCAAGTTTTGTGGCCGGCGCGCTGATCGTGTTCATTATGTTCGACGAAGCCCAGGTCACCAAGGTCGACAGCCTGCAGGGCACCATAAGGGAGCTGCGCAGCAGCGTGCAGGCCTGGAGCGGCCAGAAGGGATTCGGCGGCACATCGGCAGGCCTGCTTTCCACGGCCAGAAAACAGTGTGCCGACGCGCTCGACGAATCGAGGATTTACGCCACTTACCTGAAAAAGGAACTGGATAAGGCCGGAGCGGAGGGCAATGAGAGCCTGCCTGATTACAAAGCAGACCGTAAGAAAGCTCTCGCACGGGCACTCGAAGTGACCAATGCAACCATTATTGACCTGAAGAAGGCAGGCGATGAGCTCAACACGGTCACAGGCCAGACGCCGGAGCCTTTATTGAAAAGCCTGGCGCTCGAGACCGCCGCGATAACCTTCCGCACCAAGCTCGAGAAAGCCGGGCTCAACTCCTTTGAGCTGATCTCGCACCTTGAATCCAAATCGGCGAAGCCACGCTGGATAAACAGCGGGGAGAACAGGGAGCATTATGTTGACATACTTGCGAGAATGAAGAGCGTGCAGGAACAGGTCCGCCATCTGTCACCTTCTTCAGAGCTTTCGGCGCTTGAACAGGCTCTCGACAGGCTCGACAGGGATATCATGCCGATCAAAAAACAGACTCCCTACACCCTGCTGATGATGCGCGTGGTGGAAATCGGCCTGCCGTTCATCATGAGCCTGCTGTCCATCTTCTTCATACTGAGGTACACGCTCACTGAAAAGCGTTCGCTCGAAATCAAGGATATTCTGAAGCAGCAGAATTCCGGGCAGGCGGGAGGCATGGCGTGACCTCATCAATTATTGAAAGGCTGATTCGCTGAGAGATGTCATTTGCTGTCCGCAACTCAAGCTTTTATCTTGACGGCACCAGAACCTTTCTGCTCTCGGGCGAAGTCCATTATTTCAGGATCAGGCGCGAGCTGTGGGACCGGCATCTCGATGCTGCCGCGGATGCCGGCCTCCGTACCGTAAGCAGCTATGTACCCTGGGCGTGGCACGAACCGGAAGAAGGCGTTTTCGATTTCAGCGGCGACGTCACACCCGAGCGTGACCTCCTTGGATGGATTGAGCGCTGCAAAGCACATGGACTCACCTGCATCGTAAAGCCCGGACCCTTTATCCTTGCCGAGTTCAGAGGCGCCGGCCTGCCCGACTGGTTTCTTGACCGCTACGGTCCCCGGGTAAAAATGCGCACCCGCGGTGGAACCATCGTTGCCGGCGATGGAGTGAGCCTGTTCAACAAAGAATATCTGGAAAAAGTCGGGCGTTGGTATGATCGCATCATGCCACTCATAAGCCGCAGCCAGGACTCTGCCGGTGGTCCCATCATCATGATGCAGGTCTGCAACGAGATTGGTGTTTTCTCATGGCTTGCCCACCAGGCCGATTATGGCAATGCGGTGCAGGAGCGTTTTATTGCCTACCTGAAGCGCAGGTTCAGTGCCGTCAATGAGATGAACGGGCTGTGGGGGACTGCTTTCGCTGATTTTGACTCCGTTGAGCTGCCGCAGGATGGCATGGTACCGTATCAATCCCGGGGCGAAAAAGCCTGCGACTACGAGTGGCATTGTTTCTGGCGAACCTGTTACGGCGATTACCTCCGGCTCCTCTGCACCATGGCCAGAGAGCGCGGGGTAACGGTGCCTGTGTATCACAACCTGCCGGGCTGGATTTTCGGCAGCGGGTATGATTTCCCGGTGAACATCACGATGTATGACGATTTGTTCAGCACCGGGAGCGAAATACTCTTCGGCATCGACCATATTCCCGAATTCCAGAGCCATCGCAACTTTCATGACGACCGTATCATCAACGACATCGTTTCTGCCAAGCAGGCCGGGAAGCCCCTTTTCGCGGCCGAGTTCCAGTGCGGCTCGCGCGAGCACCATGTGGAGACCAGTCCCCGCGAGATGGAGCTCTTTTACAAAGCGAGCATTGCCAACGGCCTCAAAGGCTGGAATTACTACATGTTCTCGCAGGGACGCAACGTGCGCCACAAAGGTCACTCAGGCGGGACTTTCTACTGGTTCACCCCGCTGACGCCTGAAGCCGGGCGAACGAGCGCCTTCCCGCTGGTCAGGCGCATGAACCGCATGATAAAAACTCTGGAGCCGCTCATCGTTGAAGCCAGCCGCAAGGCTGAAATCGCCGTGCTCTTCTATTCACCCTATTATGCCTCGGAGCTTGGGCGTCCGGTTCCGGCTGCTTCCGGCCTGATGTTCAATGCGTGGTCAATCAGGCGGCCGGCATTTTTTGACGGGCTGCTCAGGATATTGCAGGTGCTGAACATTGAGTACGACATGCTTGACCTGGGCCAGGCTGCTGGTGCCGCCATGAGCCGTTACAGGCAGGTGTGGGCGTTCTGTACCGACGAGATGAATGCGCCTGAGCAGCAGAAACTGCTTGACTACACCTCGGCAGGCGGGCAGCTGGTGATATTTCCCTGCCTGCCCGACCGGGAACTGTCGCAAAAGCCCTGCACGCTGATCCGCGAAGCCTTCGGAGCTCATCCAGACGGCGCTGTAGTGATGGACTCCCCTCTGATTGATGTGTACGAGCACCTCGATGTGAGATGTGCCAGCCCTATACTGACCTACTCCGGTGAATCCTTGAACGGAGCTGAGATCGTTGCCAGGACGCTGAATGGCTCAGTGTGCGGGCTGGCCGGAAATCTGGGGAAAGGGAGCTTTATCCACCTCGGCACGTGGCTCGGTTTCGATACCGAAGGGCATAAGCCGGTCTATGAGAAGCTCCTGGGGCAGTCGGGGGCAAGGCTTCAACAGGCAGCATCCAGCACCTACCACGTGACTGTCCGCGAGCGCTTCACGCCTGATAAATCAGCCCTGCTTTTTGCCGCGAACTACTACAACGAGGAGCACACGGGCAAGGTTACCTATACCCATCCCGGAAATGGTGAAATCATAAGCCTTCCTTATTCACAGAAGGAAATGCCCTGGCCGCCACTGTATGCGGTGCTCTCGCCTCTGTGCCTGAGCCTTGCCGAAGGAATCAGCCTGCTGCACTGCACTTCAGATTTGCTGAGCATAGATGCCGATGATAACCAGATTGTCATGACCCTGTTCGGCGACCGCGACCTGGAAGGTGAACTGGTACTGGAAGGCCCTCAGGCAGGCAGGGTAAAGACTGCAACCCTCGACGGCCGGCCGCCTGAAATGTCGTTTCCCGGTCATAGGGTTGTCATCAGGTATTCGCACCTGCATAAGAAAGAAATGATTCTGAGCTTGGAGCTGAGCTGAATGAATAACAGCAGCGTCAAAGGACTTTCCATCGAGTTCCTCGGAAACGGATCGGTGCGCCGTATCGAAGCCGGCCCTGTCAGGATCAGCCTGCGGTCCGCTTCACCCTATTCGCCTTCAGGCGCAAACCTTTACCTGCGCAGGCGGGGACATGGCATTGACTACACGGCGCTTACGGGCCCGGCAGGCAAAGGCCGGTTTGCCTTGAACGGCGCCGCCTATACGGCTGCCGGCAGCTGGGAAGGACTTGAATACTCGGTGAGCCTGCAGCTCTCAGCTGCCAGCCCCAGCTGGCGATGGACGGTCGATCTGAAAAACAATGGAGCGGTGGCTGCTGAATATGACGTCGTGTACCAGCAGGATGTCGGCCTCAAGGGGAGCACCGACAGTCTGGTGAATGAATATTATGTTAGCCAGTATATTGAACGGCGGGTCCTTACTGATGCCAGGTTCGGTGCGGTTGTCTGCTGCCGGCAGAATATGAGGGAGGCTGCGGGCCATCCCTGGCTTTTAATTGGATGTGCAAATGGCGCCCTTGCCGGAAGCACTGACGGAATGCAGTTCTACGGGAGAAGCTTCCGCCTGACAGGCATTCCTGAAGGCCTGCTGATGCCCGAGCTTGCAGGTGAATATGCCGGCGAGTCATCAGTGGTGGCCCTGCAGGAAAAGCCCTTTACCCTGAATCCGGGCGAAGAACATCAAAGCGTTTTTGCCGGCACTTACCTTCCCGATCATCCTCGAGCCACATCCGCCGACGACCTTGAGCGGCTGCCGGCGCTTTTCGCGGAATTTGAACCTGCGGCTGAGCCTCCTGACCAGGCTGCATGTGACGAACCTGTCAGGAACCTTTTCAACACCTCGCCTTTCCTCGCTGTTGACGATTTAGACAGTGAGGAAATCAGCCGTTTTTTCGGAACTGAGCGCAGGCATGAAGAAATCGTGGACGGGCAGCTGCTGTCGTTTTTCCATTCGAAAAACGCTCATGTGGTGCTCAAGGCCAAGGAGCTGCTGACGGATCGTCCCCATGGCCATATCATGCAGGCACGGGCAGGCCTTGCTGCCGACGAGGACATCCTGTCAACCACCGCTTTCATGTTCGGGGTTTTCAACTCGCACGTCACCCAGGGCAATACGAATTTCAATGTGCTGCTCTCCATCTGCGCCACGCAGTTCAACCAGGTCCGGGAGGCGGGGCAGCGCATTTTCGTGGAAGCCGGCGGGAAGAAGTACCTGCTGGGTATCCCCTCAGCTTTCGAGATGGGTGTTAATTTCTGCCGATGGATTTATAAGCACGGCGGCGGCATGTTCGAAGTCCGCACATGGACCTCCAAGGATGCCCCCCGCGTCAACCTCAGCTTCCGGGTACTTGCAGGCGCTCCTGTAAACCTTACGGTCACCCATCATTTCGACGGCACGAATACGTGGACCGTTGAGCCTTCGAGCGCTCCGGGTGAATACACCGTAAGACCCGGCGCTTCGGATATGATACGCAGCAGATTCCCGCATGCGCGATTCCGCCTGCTGGTGAACACCCATACAGGGAATCTGAAAGAAGGGGCCGATTCAGGTTTCCCGGACACCGCGGATTACAGGGACAGACTGCTGGCACTCAGCATTGATGATACCGATTATGCGAGTCTCAGTATTATCGGCGAGGTGTGCCGGCATTGCCGCGAGGGAAGAGTAGAGGATCCCGAAGAGCAGTTCACCGCTGATCTTGAAAAGGCCCAGGCACAGCTCGAGGACCTGCTGATGCATCTTGAATTGACCGGTGAAGGAGCTGATGTGCAGGCCATCAGCGAAATACTGCCCTGGTTCGGGCTCAATGCGCTCACCCATTATCTCACCCCCCACGGCCTCGAGCAGTTTGGCGGGGCGGCCTGGGGCACCCGTGACGTTTCGCAGGGGCCTTTCGATTTGCTTCTTGGAACAGGAAGATATGCCGAAGCCCGCAGGGTGCTGCTCACCATTTTTGCCAACCAGAACCCGGCGGGCGACTGGCCGCAGTGGTGGATGTTTGACAGCTACTTCACCATCAGGGCGGGCGACTGCCACGGCGATGTCTGGTACTGGTGCATGCTCTCACTGTCAAGCTACATCAGGGTAACACGCGACCTGCCGGTCCTTGATGAGGTGCTTCCTTATTACCACGAAAAAGGGCCTGATTTCGCCGAGAAGACCTCTCTGAGCGAGCATATGGAGAGGCTGATCACAATGATCCGCCGCTCCTTCATACCCGGAACGGCACTTGTTCCTTTCGGCGGAGGCGACTGGAACGACTCGCTGCAGCCCGTGAGCGAAGAGTTCGCCAGGCGACTGATTTCAAGCTGGACGGTGGAGATGAACTACCAGGCCTTTGACCAGTACCGGATGGTATATGAATGGGCAGGCAGTCATGCGAAAGCAGCGGAGCTGAAGGCCATCTGCGAAAAAATCAAGGAAGATTTCAACCGCTGCCTTGTGAAGGATGGAGTGGTTGCCGGCTACGGCCTGGTGGAAGACGACGGCAGTATCGCTGTTCTGCTTCATCCGACCGACAGGACCACGCGTATCAGTTACAGCCTGCTCCCCATGGATCGCGGTGTGCTCAGTGAGCTTTTTACGCGGGAACAGGCTGAAATGCACCAGGAACTCATTGAAAGTAAACTCAAAGGCCCGGACGGGGCGCGGCTGATGGACCGCCCGCTGAAATACCGGGGCGGCATACAGGAGATTTTCCAGCGTGCCGAGAGCAGCACACATTTCGGCCGGGAAATAGGGCTCATGTATATACACGAACACATCCGCTATGCCGAATCGCAGGCGGTAACCGGGAGAGCCGACGCATTCGTGAAAGCCCTGCGACAGGCAAACCCGGTCGGTTATCGCACCGTGGTGCCATGCGGCGACATACGCCAGGCCAATTGCTACTACAGCAGCTCCGACGTCGCTTTCAGGAACCGCTACGAGGCCGATGAGCGCTACGGTGAAGTGCTGAAAGGCAGCTTTTCCGTGCGTGGAGGATGGCGTGTGTACTCCAGCGGCCCGGGAATCTACATCACCCTGATCATATCGCGCCTGCTGGGATTACGCCATGAGGCCGGCAAGGTAATCATCGACCCTGTAATGCCCCGTGCTTTCGATGGCGTGAAGGCAGAAATCAGCTTCATGGGCAGGAGAGTGAGACTGGAATACTCAGTCAGGAAAGGCTGCTATACGCCTAAAGAGCTTGTTATCAACGACAGGCAGGTGCAGTTTTCCACCGAACCGGGCAAGTACCGCAGCGGAGGCGCGGTACTGCCGGTTGAAGACTTTCTGAGCCTTTTGACAGACAAGGACAATACGATCAAAGTAAGTCTCTGATGGAGCCATCTTCTGTCTGCACATCTCCCCAGGCTCTTCCGGATGGCTCCTCATTGTAACAGATGGAGTTATTGGGGACAGACTCCATTCCTGGGATATGAGCGCGCAAGCGACATGATTGAGATGAGAAACAACTGGGGGCATACCGAGCCTGAGAATGATATGGGAAGACCCCGTGTCATCTTTCTTCGCCCTCCGCCGGCGGCGGGCTTCCTGCCGTGCGCGCCAGGGCCTCTTCCAAAGCTGCCTTCACCTCTTCGAGAGCCTGGTAACGCTTGTCAGGCTCCTTTTCCATCATCCTGAGCACCACCGCTTCAAGCGCTCCGGGGAGAGAGGGCCTGACGGCCCGAAGCGGAGGCGGCTGCTCCGTCACGTGGCGGTACATGATTTTGAAGGGCGATTCATCGTAGAAGGGAAGGGCCCCCGTGAGAAGGACATAGGCAAGGACGCCGAGGGAGTACTCATCGGTGCGGGAGTCCACGATTTTTGTCGTCACCTGCTCGGGAGCCATGTAGTCAGGCGTTCCCAGGGTAAGCCCCGTGTCGGTGATCGCCGAGTAGTGGCGGCCCTTGGCAAGGCCGAAGTCCATCACCGTCACGTGGCTCTGCCCGTCAATCATGATATTCCCCGGCTTGATGTCCCGGTGCAGTATCTCCTTTCTGTGCGCATGAATCAGGGCGTCAAGGACCTGCCTGATGATAGTGCTGAAGGCTTCAAGCTCAATGCCGCCCTCCTTGATTTCCGATTCCAGCGTTCTTCCCCTTATGAGCTCGGTAATGAGATAAAAGAGATTACCCTGGGTTCCATAATTGAGGATGCGGAGAATATTGGGATGGCTGAGTTCGCTCAGTATCTTCACCTCGCGCCTGTACCTCCTGAGGTAATTCTTTTCGCTCTCCTCGTCGAGCTCCATCACCTTTATAGCCACTTCCTCCTTTTCCGAGCGCGTCTCCTCAGGGACCGCCCTGTACACTGCCGCCATCCCTCCCTGGCCGATCTTCTCTACAAGCACGTAGCCTCCCAGGGCCTTGTTGAACATGGGGTCCTCCCTGTTCACGCCGGCCGTGAGGGCCTCCCAGGCGCTCCACTTGCGCTTTTCGGCGTTCATCCTTGAGATCTTGAGCGCCATGAGGAGTGCCGAAGGCACCATGATGAGAGCAATTACTGCTATGGTCAGCCTGTAGCGTGAAAGCCACAAGGCCATCTTCACGCAGACAGTTGCGGGCTCGAGGGCGAGAGGCTCTTTCCCTTCGGGGGGATGGGAGATCAGGGCCTGCGGAGAATAAGGCTTGAAGTCATGGGGCTTCAGGGAAAACCGGAGGTCCCTGTAGCCTTTCCGCCTTATGGCGAAGAAGGCCTCGCTGCCGGCGGCAAATTCCGCCAGGTTGAGCTCAAGAGGGATCCCCGAGAGGCCCAGGAGTTCCCCGTCGCCTTGAGCCGCTGTCCCAAGAAGCCTGACCTCGCTTTTTTCCGGTAAGGTGCGGAACACCACCCTGCGCAGGGGTGAAGGGAGCCTTAAAGGGGGCCTGTGCTCGGGAGGATATGACTGATGAAACTCTATATCGCCCTTGGTGAGGACCAGCCTTTCTTCCAGGAAGCCCTGGAGCTTAAGGACAAAGACGTAGATTTCGTCTCCGGCAGTGACAGGCAAAGGCTTCCCGCTCACACCGATCTCCCTTTCCATGCCGTCGTCGCCGACCAGGTATACACGGGCGCCGGGAGGATCGGTCCTGAAGAGGAAGGATTTCACCTGGAGGCCTTCCTTGTCTCCCGCCGCCAGGGCGGAAGACAAGGAGAAAAGGGCAAGTGACAGGAGAGCCGCGGCAAGAGATAAAAAGAGGCTCTTATTCTGTATTCTTCCTTGAATGGTCATACCTCTCCCTTGGTTAGTCAACTTCCCGCGGTTCGGTGAGCAGGCGTATTCCATTGAGTATTTCCGCCACTTTCTCCCGGGAAAGCTTTCCGATCTTTTCTCGAAAGGCCGATTTATCTACCGTAACAAGCTGGGTTATGTTAACGACGCTGTGCTTGGGAAGGTTTGCCTCTCCTCTGGCGAGTATAACATTCCCCGGGGCGGTCCTTCTCTGCAGATTTGAGGTCAGGGCGCAGACTACTACTGTATTGAGCTTACTCCGGTTGAAAAGATTATTCTGAACAACCACATGGGGATGGCGGTACCCCGGTTCAGAGCCTGTCGGGGCGTGGAGCTCAATCCAGTATATATCGCCTTGTTCAATTACCATTGGTCTTTAACTATTTTTGTATGGTGTATGCTTGTGTTGTGAAGCCAATCCTGTTCTGCAGTTGTGGTGCTGTCTGCGTAGGCACGATTAAGCTCGGCGAGCAGCTGCTGGTTTTCATACTTTTCCAGATAAGCGAGCAAGGCTTCCTGGAACACCTTGCTTCGGGAAACATGCATGACCTGGGCAAGCTCTTCAACCCGGGTAAAGAGGTCTTTTTCAATGGATATGGCGGTTTTTATGGTAGCCATGGGCATCACTCCTACCAATAGTATAACCCAAGGTACAACAAAAATCAATACCTCTCCTCAGGTGGCACCTTCAGGGCAGAGTGGCGGCAAGAACTACGCGGAATCCGAGGAAGTTGAGCCAGCGGTCAGCAAGATACCCTTCACGGGAGGCGCACCGGTTGACTTCGGGTGAGCCGGAGAACCAGTTGCCGAAGCGTATCACGCGTGTCTGCCCGCTCGCCGGCCCCCCGGGGTTATCTGAAGGGCTCTCAAGGTAATATCTCTCGCTGAACCAGTCACCGCACCACTCCGCCACATTCCCCGCCATGTCATGGACGCCGCAGGGGCTCACACCGGCAGGGAATGAGCCTACAGGCGCCGTGCCCCTCCCTTTCCATATATCAGCCTTCCCTGCCACCTTCGGCCCCTTGCCCCAGTTGCATTCCGTGCCGTCCCACTTGTTTCCCCACGGCCAGACTCTCCCGTCAACACCCCGGGCGGCCTTCTCCCACTGCGCCTCAGTCGGGAGAGACCCTCCCGCCCATTCGCAATAAGCCTTCGCGTCGTTCCAGGTGACGCACACCACGGGGTGAGTGTCCCTTCCCTCGAGGGCATAGTCCTTCCAGCTCCCCTCGGCGTCATAGCCCGATTCGCTGATAAATCTCCTGAACTGCCCGTTGGTCACCTCGTATTTGGAGATATAATAGGCGTCAAGATACACCCTGTGCTGAGGCTTCTCGATACTATCGCCCTTGTGCTCGGGGGAGCCCATCAGAAAGTCGCCGGCGGCGATGAGGATCATGGCGGCGCCGTCCTTCGGGTTATTCTTCTGCGGCGGCAGGGCCTGTGGGGCAGGCGCTTTCGAGGCAGTCGCCGCAGGCGTGGGTACGGCGGCCTGGATCGCCGGCGGTGAAGGTGTCGCTTGAGGCCGGGAGGCGGAATCCTTCCGCATCGCGCAGCCAGGCAGGAGCCCGGTAAGGAGAAGCGCCATAAACACAACGGCGCGCTTCCACTTTTCATTGTTTTCCTTGCCGTACCCATTGCAGTATTGAGCCATAACACGCTCCCAAGGTCTTGTAAGGTTCTGTGGCTGCAGGAGGCCTGCCGGAAATCCTCCTTGCTTCTTCTTCCCAAAGAGCCCTTCTTCCTCCGGATTTGAGTATTCCTTGAGTGCTCCTTGAGCGGTTTATAGTAGTATGGAACAGTGGCATATGAATAGCTGAAGAGGGGGATCCACCATGCTTATCATGAACATGCGTGCACAGATCGGCTATGGCAGGGAATTGAACAACATAAGGGCGCCCCATGGTGAAAAGAGCTCTGAAAGAGAACAGAGCCCTTCAGCCGAACCGCAGGACACCATGGAAAGCTCCGGCGATATAGTGCGCGGGCAAGGCAGGGCACCTGCTGATCTGGCAGAAGCCCACATTGATGCACTGAGGGATAATTTCAGGATCCCCCGGGCCCCCGGGCCCCAGGCGGAAGCAGCTCCCCCTCAGGCTTCTCTCCAGGCAGAGCCACAGGCGGCGCCTTCGAGTGATCAGCATCGGGACAGCAGCCTGGTGGCCAATAAAAATGGCACATTGAGCCTTTTACAGGAAAGAGCACCCTCTGCGCCTCAGGGAGAAGAGAAGGGCATTAATTTTGCGGCGCGCTACGGGGTGACGTCCACCGCCCCCGGATCTTCCAGGACCGCTTTCGCCAGGGGTTTTGTCAATGACTACATGGATGCGCGGCAGATAGACGACAGGGTGTTGAAGCTTGCAGAAAAATATCCTGACCTTGTCAAGGTAACCACGCGGGAGTACGGCACTGCCGGCTATGACGGGAAGAACGCCTCGCTCCGGGGGCCCGCGCCGCTCCGCTATGTCACAATATCGAGCGGGAAAGGTGACAAAGCCTCAAAGCCCGGCGCGCTTTTCATGGCATCTCCCCATGGAAGGGAGAAGATGAATCCTCTTGCGATGGTCGAGCTCTTGGAGCAGCTCTGCGCAAACTACAGGCCCGGGAGCGATGATCCCAAGGTCAGGGAGCTGACGGACCTTGTTGATTCATTGAATATCTATGTGGTCCCTGTCACAAACCCCGACGGCCTCAATTACGCCATCCATGACGATCCTGAATGGAGAAGGACAAGGGCTCCCCTCGCCGGGAGCGGAAGCGGCGACAAGGGCGTTGACATCAACAGGAATTTTGATATCGAGTGGACGCCATACCCACAGGGCGCCTCGCCGGAGCAGCAGAAGATAATCAGGGAGAAGGGGATGCTGCCCCATCCCACAGACAATAACAAGCTTCTGGGAAGATGGACACAGCACGATGGCTATCCGGGGCCGGCCCCCTTTTCAGAGCCCGAGACAAGGCATATCGCCGGCATTGTCGATGAGCATCCCGAGATAAGGGTCGCCTGTGATTTCCACTCCCATGGCGAGAAGGTCATGATTCCCGACAGCGTCACTGATGCTCACGACCGCGAAATCTTTGAGAATCTTCAGAAGCGCATGATAGGCGCCGTGGGGAAGCCGCAGGGAGAAAGCTACAGGCCGGAGCTGTCGTATAACGTCAACGGCCAGACTGACGATTACCTTTATCGCCGCAAGGGAATCTATGCGCTTACCATGGAGGACGGCAAGGAGTTCAATCCCCCCGTTCCCGAGGCCCTCAAAGTGGCTGACAGCATGGCCTCCGGGGCAATTGAGCTTCTGAGGGCGGCAAAAGAGCTTGGGAAAAAGCCTGACATCATGCTCCCGCCAAAGGCACATGGATATGATGAAAGCCGGCCCTGCCCTGCCGGCGATGCTGCTGCTGACCATAAAGGCGCTCCCGAGGAAGCAGGAAAAAAGCTGGATACCAGGGCACACCCCGAGGTGAGAGAAACATTCGACCGGTATCTCCGGGAGCACCAGCAGGACCTCCCCAGGCTCACGCCGGAAAAGTACGAGGCTCTCTCGGGGGCCACCGACGGCAAGGATGGGAAGCCCCGCTTCAACTGCATCGCAAACAGTGTCCGAAACGAGAAAGAGATTATCGAGCCCAAGGTGTTCGTGGAAAGATTTGACGAGTTTTATGGAGCGCATGGGTTCAAGCCCCTTGACACCCTGGACTATTCCCTCCGGGAAGGGATTGAGAAGGTCGTTTTATACGGGTTTACCCCCTCAGACGGCAAAGACTACGAGATAAGGAGGGGAGCCTGGGGGCCCGATTATGCGAATTACCAGGGTCCCCTGTGCTATCATGCGGTCATTCAGGATGAAGACGGCCTGTTCTCAAGCAAAATGGGAATCCATGAGAGAATCAGAATTGCGGACCCCGGGGACCTGGGAGGAGGGCTTTACGGCAATCCTGTGAGGGTCTACGCAAGGCCCCGGCGATAGGCTGACAGGCTCACCACAGAGCCTTGCGTGATGTCCGCAAAGCTGAGAGCCTCGGGTTCAGGATCGATCCTGCTTTTCTGGCGAGGCTCGTTAAAAAGTGCGGCAGGAAGAAGTGGTTAATCGCACTGGACTGTAAATCCAGCGAGCTATGCTCCATGGTGGTTCGAACCCGCTCCTTCCCATTTTTCATGTACCGGAACCTCCCTTTCCTTGCCCGCACGGATGGGGGGGAAAAGCATCTTCAGAGAGGCATGTTCACTATAAAAGCCACCTGGCCCGAAATACACCGGAAGCAGACGCTTATTCTGGCTGTTCCACCCCTGAATACTCTCTGTATCACTGTTATCGCCTCTTTTCTTTTCTGTCGTGTCATAACCATATTATACAGAACAAATTTGAAAAAACCGTGAATTCGATGTGAAGATGCGATGAAGATGAGAGTTCGCATCACCGCCACCCTTCGTAGAGATCGCGCCACCTGCCGCCGTCAATCTCGGCATCGCGGGAGTTGATGGCTCCCATGTCAACATAGCGGGCGAGGCAGTCCACCTCAGACTGAATGGCCTCATCGAGTCTCTGTGCCCTTTCTCCAAGGGTGAGGGGTACCCTCCCCTCGCTCGAAGCTTCCCAGGGCTCATCAGAGGGGGGCCGGGCCATCGTCTTGAACAACTCTGAGGGAATACGGAGCCACCACAGAAAATCATCCATCTTTTCCTTGAACTGAGCGCCTTTTACTTCCTTCACCGCGGCGCTCCCCCCAAGCAGCTCTATTGTGCCGAGCGCCCTGAACTCCCGGGCCATGTCAAGGGGAGTCTCACCCTTCAGGTTCTTGGCATCCCGCTCAGCACCGTTTCGCAGAAGCAACTGAAGAAGAGGGCGGCTGTTCAACCTGGCCGCCTTATGGAGCGGGCTGTCTCTTCAATGGAACGGGCATTCACCAAGGCTCCCCTGGAGATGAGAAGCTCCACGAGTTCCATATTGTGATTCATCACGGCCTTGAAAAGGGGCGTCCACTGATTAAGGCCCTTGCCATTCACCTCGGCCCCTCCGGAGAGGAGCGCGAGAATCATGACGGCATTCCCGGCTTCAACCGCCTCGATGAGAGGCGTTTCCTTTTCAGATGAGCAGATATTGGGATCGGCGCGGTATTCCAGGAGAAGCTCAACAAGCTTCATATCATGGAGCTTTACCGCATGAAGCAGGGCGGTCCTCCCTTCACTGTCAGCGATGTCGGCGTCGGCTCCTCTCTCCTCTTGAAAAGTTCTATTTTTTACAGATACCTCATTGTTTTTGAAGTCTCTTCGATGGACAGGAAGGGTGATTCCCCTGGATTTCCGTCCCCGGGACCTTGATGAGTATGACCTTGCATTGAAGTCTTGACATTACTGTCACAATCTGGTATATTATAATCAACACAAAAATATGTTATCATTTTATAGTGATAACATATGCTAAGGGGGAGAGCCCGATGATAAGTGCACTGAGCAGCAACGAAGCGTATGTCACTCAACAGGTGCCGGTTGCCGTAGATACCGCCGGGCGCCAGACCGCAGACAGCAAAGAGAGCTGCGCCTTCCCGGGAAATGAAACCCCCTCGGTGCAGAAAGGCGAAATCACAGGCAACGGCGTAAGGGACCTTGCTTCCTTCTACAACAGGACCCTTCAGCACATCGATTCCCTCAGGAATCCCGGCGGCCTCCCCCTCCTCGAGAGGGACATAATGCCCAGGGTGGCCCCCGAAGAAAAGGCCGCCACACCGGCAGCCGGGGCCGATGAGAAAGCCCTGGAAGCAGGTGATGCCCCTTCCGAGGAAGGCCGCATAGGAATTGATGCCAGCGCCCTCCTCAGCGGGAAGAAAGAAGCCAGGCCGGGAATGCTGAAAAGAGTCTTCGAGAGCGCCGACGATTCGCTCAGAAGGGTGAAAAGCGCCAACTATGAAAGAGAAGTTGGATCGTACAAGCTCAAGGTTGACTATATGGATTACCGGGTCCGCGTGAAGCCGAAGGTGAAACCCGAGTTCGAAGATGGAAAGCTCGGTGGAAAGGCGTCCCTCGGCCTCGAGACAAAAGTCGATCTGCTCAGGACAGAGCTCTCCAGAACAGAGCAGAGGGGCGATTGGACGGTAAGCCAGGGAGTGCGCGGGGGCTTCCGGGCTCACGAGGTGGATACCCTTTCAGGGGAGCGTCAGGCGAAGGATGGCGAGACTTCATGGACTACCGAGAGAGAGAGGACACTCTCGGCCGATGTGCTCGCCTTCCGCCGCTGGGACAAGGATCTCGGCAGCGGAAGGCACCTGCGCCTTGACGCCGCAGCCGGGGCAACTCATGATTTCGCCGAGAACAACACGGCCCTCACGGCCACGTTCCGCCAGGAACTCTCGGGAAAGGATGCGAAGGCCTGGGGAATGAGCTATGACTGGTCAGTCGAGGCCAAGGAGCAGGTGGGCTACGCGACGGCCTCGGGAGAGTTCGGCGCCTCTTACGAGGTGTATGCGGGAGTCTCCAAGAAGTTCCCCATCAGGATGTTCGGTCATACCGTCAATGCGTCGCTCAAGGCGGGCCCCCAGATAGAGGGCGACCAGGACGAGGCCTTCAAGTTCAAGCCCGTCGTGAAACTGGGCGTGAAGTTTTAGAGGGCTTCCTCTTGACGAGGCTCTTTGACGGAACAGGCCCCCGGGGACCGGGGGCTTCGGTTTTTAATGGAGGCAGAGCTATCTGGCCAAGAGTAAAATACACTGCAGCCTCTGCTTTCCTCAAGAGCCTGTCGCAGGAGCTGGGCTGCGCTCATCAGAAAAGTATGGGAAGCGGATCCCCCTGAATGCCGTCAGTAATGCTCTGTGAGTATAATAAAGAGAATCCTGAACATCTGGGCCTTTGGGAATTGTCTCAAAATGAGCGCCTGAGCCCGAGAACCACATCGATAAAATACTCGTCACGCTTTCAATGATTTTCTGAAGGTAAGGCAGGTGTGCATTCTATCCATAAATAGCCCTGATAAAGAGATCACCATATGGTTACATTAGTGAGCTATAATCCGGAGCATACCGTATGACATCATAGAGACAGGGAGGCTGCGACAATGTATGCGGGAGTGGAGACAGGCGGCAGGCATCACTCAGAAAGGATGACGAGGGATTGGAACAGGTTTTTTACGCTGTCCCATTCAACTTTTATTTCCCTCCCATGGGGATCGTAAAGGTGAACCATCTTTTTACCATCCTCCATGGAGGTGCCAATGACCGCATGGGCGTGGCAGTCATTAAGGCCGGCATTCAGAAAGAGCCTGCCGTCTTCCGGTTCCCCTGTCGATCTTCTCGTTCCCAGAACCATGGGGGACCTGTTTTCAATGCCTCTTTTCATCTCTTCAAAAGCATCGACGCCTTCGTCATTCACTTTAATGGTCCTGGTCTCCTTGCCGGTGAGGGAAGTCAGTGCGATGGCAGGGTTATCTCCGTCAATATACTGGTAATTCATGATTTTTGCTTTTGCGAAGGCTTTTTCTATGAGCATGGGCCAGATTTCGTTTTTGCCACCTTCACTGTCGCCGGCACCGGCGTAGAGCGGCCGTCCTTCAGGGCCCTCCCCTCCGGGGAAGAGGGAATCGACTTTCACTTCCAGTCCCTTCCCCATATCATGCTCCAGGCCAGGCAGGGAGACCGTATATGAACCATCTCCGTGGTCGATAATCGCCTTCTCAACGATATCAGGCCTTGCACTGGCCAGTGCGGCAAGGGAGGCAAGGAGCCAGCAGTCACCTAGTTTTCCCTGTTTCACATCATCAGGTGCGATAGCCCCGGTGTCGGAGGTGCCTTGCACAAAAGGTGTCGCATTCCTGATTCTTCGGTATCTGGCCTGATGAGGCTGATCGTTGTCGTCCCGGGCCAGTTCAGGTTGTTCACCGGGTGTGGCGATTTTTCTCTTGAACTCCTCCTGATCGCGCCTGTAGAGTTCCTGGAAACTCTTTTCC
The DNA here is from genome assembly GCA_031082125.1 of Candidatus Eremiobacterota bacterium. Taxonomy (NCBI): domain Bacteria; kingdom Bacillati; phylum Vulcanimicrobiota; species Vulcanimicrobiota bacterium. The sequence goes on along the minus strand of JAVHLM010000020.1, from coordinate 82,215 downwards.
ATATCGTCAGAATCATGGGATTTTTCAAGCGGTGGCTCAGGGGGCTTTTGTTCCCGGGCAAGTTGCGTGAGATCGGGAAAAACTCCCGGAAAACGGATACGGTCGATGGCTGCCAGCGTGGTAAGGTAAAAAGAATGAAGAAATGACGACCCGCAGTTTGGGAGCTGCCCGGCAGGCGCTGAGTCCGTTGAAGCACGTGGCAATTCCGGCGCCCCCTGCTGGTTCTGCATCTCGCCATGGAAATCGCGAAGGAGTTGAGCGCCCGAACATGACAAAGGAGAGAAAAGATCCATTCCATTTCTCCTGTTGTTGCCAGGTCTCTATCCCGGCAACTGGTGACCATCTGTCATTCCCTGCAATATCATTATATTTTCTGGATTGTCCTTTTGTCAAGAATATTTCCGGAAATCCCTGCATTACTCGCAGTAAAGCCCATGTCAGAGATTCAGATACCATCTATGGAGATAAAGCGTTCTTTTTCTCTCTGTGCCACGCAGTACAGAGCGCATGAAGGGAAAGCGTTATAATGATATCAGAGAAGGCAGATTGAAAGGGAAAAGAAAAAAGTCACGATATGGTCCTCCGAACCTGCACGCACGCGCGTTGCCCCCACCCGGAGGACCTACATGGGAAACAAGAAATAATGCTCAACTGTCCCCTTTTCTGCGGCCGATGAATCCGACCTGGACGTGATGAGCATGACTGAGGAGAATACGCCACAGGTCAGGGAGCGGCACTCAATCTACTTATAGAATCTTAGAATCTGAACCGCAATGTCGTCGGACTGGTCCACGCCATGGGAATAGGTCTCAACCGATGAGAAAATCTTCTGCGCCATCTCTTTCGCAGGAAGGCTCCTGTGCTTTTCCAGGAGCTCAATGAGTCTTTTCGTGGAAAACAATTCACTGTCCTTGTCTAAAGCTTCGGTGACGCCATCAGTATAAAGGCAGATGCACTCATCGGGCTGCAGAATCAATGTGGATTTTTCATACCGGGCATCCTGCTCCAATCCCAGGCAGGTGCAGCGGGCATCATCCAGAAGGCTCAACCCGCCGTCTTTGCGGATAATCACCGGCATGTTATGTCCCCCGTTGGTAAAGGTCATTTCACCGGTTTTTTTATTCAATATGGAGCAGAACACGGTAACAAACATGCATGAGTCATTATCGATGCACAGCTCTTCGTTAGCTTTCCTTAAAATCTCATCGGTACTGAGTTTTTCAAGAGCCAGCGTCCTGATGAGGGTAACCGTTTTGCTCATCAGAAGGGCTGCCGGGATGCCTTTCCCCGCGACATCGCCGATAGTGAACAGGAAGTTATCATCATCGATAAATAAAAAGGTGTAAAAGTCTCCTCCCACCTCTCTGGCAGGCTTGATGAGGGCATACACATCGAAGCCATGGCCGTCGAGCAGGGGGGTGAAATTCTTCGGCATTATGCTCATCTGTATGTCGTGAGCCACTTTCAGCTCATTTTCAATTCTGGCTTTTGCCGCTGTGGTTTCTGCCAGTTCCAGGGCCACGATATTCTTCTTTCTCTCTTCTTCAAGAACTTCAAATATCAGCCGCTTGAAGATATGGGACATCGTGCCGACAAGATAGGCTGCGAAGATCATGAAGATACTTTTGAATATGAACACCATGGGAGTGGCGAAGGAGGACAGTGACGAGGGGGCTGCTGAAAGAGAAGTCACCATCTGGTCTCTCATCAGCAGGTACACAAGAAAATACGCGGCTGCGGAAAGGATGCCGATATAATATGAGAGCTTCGGCTCAAGCACAAAACCGGTGAAAATGATGAGGATGAAGTATGAAAAGGAAAAGGGGCCTGAAAGGTACCTCGGGGCCTCCTCGGGAAAACACCAGTATGACACGACAAAATAAGCAGTGAGCAGCAGAAGCATCGGGAAGAATATCACATATACCGTCTTCTTTTGAAATCCCCATTTTCTGGCTATCATGAATATCATCAACGCATGGCCTCCTGCAAGCAGGACAAAGATACCGGGGAGCCAGAGGTTCATTGAAGGGTAAAGAAAATTCAAAAGAAAAATTATCATGACACTGGAGAAGGCCAGGATGGATGAATAAAGCCCGGCCTTTTCCATGGAAGAGTTTATTTCTTTGATAAAGCGTCTTTCTACGGTTTGCTTATCAAGCATGGAAGAAATTGACAACCTCCAAAAGCGCTGAGAGTCAAGGAAACTTCTCCTTATCGCACAATTATCCTTTCGGCGTATCAGGGGAAAAAGAAAATGCCCGGCACACAACGTGCTGCATAATAGAGCCTGATAATGTATTGACTTTTAAGAGCGGCTGCGGCTGTGGCAGACGAGTGCGGCGAGAAATGAGACAAAGGTCAGAAAGCCTGCAAAGACGATGAGGGCATAGCCGCCGTTCATCATATCCATATCGGTGGCTTTTGGTAACTGAGTGAGTGCAAGAGACAGGCAGCCGATGAAGAACCATATTCCTGCTCCGGTGCGCGGCGGAGATTTTGCCAGGGGCGCCTGCCCTTGATGGGCCGCTGCCTGAGGAGCCGCTGCCTGCGGCACTGTTGCCTGCGTGACCGCCGCTTCAGCAGAAGCCCTCTCCTCGAATGAGGTGCCGCATTCTGCACAGAAAGCCGCGCCTTTCCTGCGTTTTTCGCCGCAGCCGGGGCAGAAATTGACAGGTTCTGTCATGGGCCCTCCTCCCTCTGTACCTCGCAGATGAGGTGAGGCTACTTCGCGAGGTCAGGGGAAAATCCTTTGAGAGGGGAGCGGATTTGGATAATAAAGGAGATGGGAGCCGTCCTTAGAGAAGAAAGAGCTATGAGAAAAAGATTTTCCCTGTTTTTGATCTTGTTTTTTGCTGCGTTTCTCACCTGCAGGGTCTATTCCGAGACTTTTGAAAACAGGCCGGGAGGCATGAGTGTGGAGTATTCCATCACGGGCCTCTCGCTCTCCGCGCCGCAGGACAGGGAAATCCCCGACAGGGAAGGCTCCGGCAACGTATATATCCGCGATTACGAGATTAAATACAAGACAAAGGGGGAGAGGGTCACTTTCTCAGGACGGGTCAGTGATGCCAATGCTTCTTCCGAATTAGCGGAATATCTTGAAGTGTATCTCGCTTGCATCAATAAGGACAGTCCCTGGGGCCCCACCTCTGATCTGCCTGGATTGGAGCAGAAAGGACTGGCAAAGTCATATTTCATTGCTGCCCCGTCTCAAGCCGGATCATTTTCCCTCGCCCTTGATGTGCCTTCCGGGTATAAGGTGTGTTTCATGCTTTACCTCTTCAGATCTCCCAACGACTATGACACGACAAATTACCAGAAATCTCTTTATGATCTCACTCCGCTGAGTGATCACCGCTCTTCATACGGTTACGACGTCCTGGCCATCTATGGCATATCGACTGATGCTCCTGAATGGACGACGGTCGTGGAGCCGCCTGTTCCCGCTGCGACTGCTCCCTTTCCCATGACGGCACATCCTCCCTACACCAGACCACCGCCCGATGATTCCGGAACTGCCGGCGGCTTTGCGCTTACCGTCGCTTTAGTTGCCGCGACTCTCGCGATTATTGCAGCAGCAGTGAAATCAGGGAAAAAAGCGAAACCTGGCGACGTGCTCCGCTATATTCTGAAGCTCAGCACCCAGAAAATCGATTTTTCCGCCGGGCACCCCGCGCCCTTCGACGCCTCTGCCTGGAAAGTGGCAGCAGGCAGCACTGCTCCGCTTCCTGCGCCTGGTGCAGCCATAACCATCACTCTGCCCGCCGGCTGCAAGGGGATACAGGTTACCCCGCTCACCGGGACGGGAACGATACAGTGCTTTGTCTCCATGGTCGGCGCATTCACCGACCCGGTCACCCTCACCATAGAAGCGCGGGAGGGAGCGAGCACGGCAAAGGCTGAGATAGAGGTGCTGCCGCCGGTCCTGGAGATAGCCGCCATGTTTGAGCCCGAACAAATGCCGTCAAGACAGATAGACGCAGTAATGATCAACAAGAATGAGTTCATAGCGAATGGCGAGGATAAAGCAAGAGCCATACTCTACGTGCGCGTCAGGGGTGATGCCCGTCCGCCGAGAGAGCAGGTGATCAAGGAGGCGGAGTTTGTCGATATCAGCCTGGATGGACGCGGGATCGGCCCCCATCTGCTTGAGGCGACCACATCCATCGGGTTCATCCGTTACCTGGTTGAAGAAGATGCAGATGACAAGGCATTCAATGCCGACAGGAAGAATAAGGGATGCCGCAGAGTGAGCATAAGGGCAAGGGAGCCAATGCTTTATACGGAGGTGAATGCAGGCCACATACTGAACATTCATGCGCTGGCGAGAGTCCGCCCCGCCGAGGGTGAGGGCGGCCAGGGAAGGCTTGTGGTGTGCAATAACATAGAAGTCCATCCGCTCTTTCATTATCTGAAACTGTGGATATACCCGGGCCGCCGGCCCGGCACCTCGGAGGCATCAGCGTTCGTTGCGCTCTCTTCTTCGATGAGGCAGGCACTCAGGGGAGTCCATGTCCGTCTCAGGGTGGAGAGCCAGGGGAGTGGACAACTGGCGAGAGAAGGGCCGGAGGAATACCTTACCGACGAAAGGGGGCTTACACAGGTCTGGACGCTCCGCTACTCAGGGATGAACTGGCAGAATGTCAATGATGCCCGATTCAGGGTGATCTGCGGGATTTCCAGGCCTTTATCCGCAGACCGGTATAATAGTGAGGCTTCTGTCAGTGAGGCACTTGATCTCACCATAGATGTCGGCGCCAATGCAAGGGCGCTGGTTGCCGATATCTATGACCGCCGGGCTCAAATCAACCTTGATAATCCGGCTTTTGAAGGGATGGTGCCGCTTCTTCCTCCCATGCTGAGAGGGCCTTTCGTGAACATTGTTCATTCTTTCAATAATTCGCTGTTTAACGATTATATCTGTTCTGATTATGCAACAAGGCTGCGTAACTTCATGGCCACGAGGCGCTTCGGCCCTGATACTGCTGGAGGAGCAGGATGGAGGCAGCTTGATGTAGACGCCTGCTTTTCAATGAACGGCATAGAATTCCAGGAATATTCAGTGATATTTTTGATTATCATGACTCATCATTTTACCGGTCTGTACCTTTCAGGTACTTCGGCGACGGGGGAGCCGCGATTCATAGATCCCTGGTGGAGCCAGCACTGGTCGTCACCGGCTTACAGGAATATTGACGGCCTTGACACTATGGCAAGCGAGGTCGCCTATGTCTCGGTAGTCCATGTGTCATTGGCATTGTTGACCAATGCGGTTTATGCCGTGGCTCTTGCAAAAGGTTGGATGACAGCCATGGATTGCTTGAGGTGGATTACTTTACTTGGCGCAAACGCGAATGCGATAGGAGAAACTACTGCTGCAAGCCTGTTGATAGGGGTTTATAGAGAAGCCCGTGTGCTGAATGACGCGGGAGATTATGATCGCCATCACATCCATTGGAGCGGGGAGGGAGTGAGATACCTTGTTGAAAATAACACCGCTGTCCCAACCGTGGGCAATCCTGTCGCATGGTGAACAACAATAAGAAGGAGCGGCCATGGTGGGTAATGCTTCTGAGCCTGAGCCAATGAATCCCTGGAGAGAGATCGCCCTGTCAGCTGCCGACGGCGAACCGCTCTCTGCATTATATTCTGCCCTGGGAAGCATTTCGGGATCGTCAGGCTGGATCGAAAACACTGTTCTTTTCAAAGCCCTTGCCGTGCCGTCATTGCTCATCAATGGAAAAGCGGGCACAGAACCGGGCGGCTCGTGGAAAGCCTTTTCTATGAGCTTTCCTTCTGGCTCACTGGTGAAGCTTGTGGATACCTCAGGTCATGAAATGGTTTTTTACCGCGATGCTGAAGGAAATTTTTACAGCGGCTCATTGACCCAGGGTGGAGAGGTGGAAAAAGCATTCCTGATTTATCCTGAAGAGAGCGCCGAAAATCCGTCACTTCTCATTACGAACAGGGCCTGGTCCCAGAGTGCCGGCCTTAAGGATGCGCCTGCGGGCTTTCCCTGGACTGCCGCTCCCCTCCATTGGCTGCCTGAAGGATCTAAGGCAGAGCCTATTGAAACAGGTCCCTCTTCACCTCCGCCGCCTCCGTCTCCATCCCGGCCTGCCTGCGCGAAGTGCGGCGCACGCCTCAAGGAAGGCCACAAATTCTGCGTAACCTGCGGTACAAAATACGAGGCACATGCGCCTCCGCCGCCCCCTCCTGCGGCGCCATCCCGTCCTGCCTGCGCGAAGTGCGGCGCCCGCCTCAAGCAAGGCCACAAATTCTGTGTAACCTGCGGTACAAAATACGAGGCACCCGCGCATCCGGCGCCCCCTCCTGCGGCTCCGGCTCCACCCGTCTGCGCGAAGTGCGGCGCCCGCCTCAAGGAAGGCGATAAATTCTGTGTCGGGTGCGGTGCAAAATGTCAGCAACTACCGCATGGCCAGGCGACTTGAATGCGTAATGATTTCATCAGGAGAGCAGAATGGCTCCGAATCCGATCACATTTCCAGGTAGCTCACCATTATTTTGGAAACCTTGTCTCCCGATAATTCGAACGTAATGACCAGATAGTTGTTGTTGTCAAGAAACGCATAGGAGGTCTTGCCCTCGTAGGAGCTGACTCTCGGTGTGCCATAAGCCCTGGTGACCTCCGCCGCGGTGCTGCCTACATGAATTCCTTTTCCTGTCTTGTATGCAGAATTGGTCGTGCTTATGTCAGTCGCTTTCATTGAAGGTTTTTCTCTCATGGGAGTCATCGCCACCAGAAACCCTTCTTTGGGAAAGACCAGAACGGAGGTGCCGCCTTCATATCCCTTGCGCGACGAAGGCTTCCCGAGGATCGCGATGACAGCTTTCTCCTCAAGGCCGATTGAGATTGGACCGATTCTTTTTCCTTCCACGATAAGATAATCATTGGATGTCTCCTCGACCTGAAATTTTACCGCAAGATCCTTTTCAATCTTACCTGCATAGGCCTCGGCCTCTGCCCTGTCCTTGAAATATGGGAAATCTGGATTTTTTTATAGCCGCGCTTGTTCGGCAGTGCTGTTGCAGAGGCTTTTATACCATTAGCTTTCAGATAATCCATGACAGGGCCAGCGATAGCTTCTGAGAAACTGGCAGTCACCAGAAAACCTCTCGATTCTGCCGATCCGGGTGCTCTCTGGGCGTACAGGCCCTCCCCGGCGGGCTGGCGTGCAACCTGGCCGGCCTTTTCAGCTGAAGCCGGCGGGATGAAAAGGGTAAACAGGACTATTACAGCGGCAACGAATGCGCTTTTCATTGTGGTATGTCTCCTTTTTCTTTGCTTGATGAGAATTGAGATTCCGGCTCGCTAGCTTTTTTTGATCTCGTAGGGATTGATGATCTTGCTGAGCACTCTGGCTGCCGTGTCGGAAAATATTCCTACCATGCCGGAAAGATTGGCTGGCCTGATCCTGTGGTTCTTTATCGCATCTACCATCTTCACTCCAATCCCGAAGGCTTCCTGGAGCTGTTTTTCAGAAAGCTTTCTTATGAAATAGATCCTTGCCCACTCATCTTTTTCCAGTTCCCTGTCAAGCACGACCCCTGCATACATATCGGCTACGCATTCGCCGTTAAAGCAGATCGCGCCCTGCTCCTTCAGCCAGGGAGTCCCCGTGTCGCAGAATTTTCTCAGCTTTGTCGGCATGCAGCCGGCGCTCACTATGGTTGCCACAGCGCGGGTTTTTTCAGTGAGCCTGGGAGCCGGGATACCACGAAGCCCCAGGATCTCACCGGTGGGACGGCAGAGCCTCCAGGCGATGCGCTCCATGAAAGTCGTCATGAGGCCGGTGACAAATCCGTTGTGAACCGGTGAAGAGAGTATGATCCCGTCGGCATCCCGTATCTTCTCAAGAACCTTCCCCACGCCATCATCGATGCTGCAGGGCGCAATGTCAGATTCTATGTCACTGTAGCATTTCAGGCAGTTTGTGCAGTACCTGATCTCAAGCTCCGAGAGCATTACCAGCTCCGTTTCAGCGCCTGCGGAATGTGCCCCTTCGAGCGCTTTCCTGGTGAGGTTCATTGTAGCGCCATTCGGGCGATGGCTTCCATTGATACCAAGTATTTTCATGGCTCTTTCCTCCTGGAGAATCTCGGACATCTGCAATGAGAGAGGTTACATTGTCTATGGCCGAAATCCTTCAAAAAGAGGCTTCCACCGCTGAGAGGGAGAAACAGGTCATAAGGTGAGGAATCTATGGGCACAGTGAGAAACAGGCTTATTGCCGCGGCAGTCTTATTTCTGATGATTGCCGGCTTTCCGCCGGGGGCAGAAGCTTTTGAGAGCGGGAATCCCCCGGCGATCAACCTGAGTCATCTTGAAAGTCTCAGCACCATTGTTGCTTTAAAGGATGGGACGCGGCGCCGCGTATGGGTAATTTATTCAAAACCGGGCAGGAATCCCTCGGAGCCTTATGAGCATGTCACCGATCCAGATGAGGGAGTGAGCTGTGTTGACGATGTGGCCCGCGCTGCCATAGTGTACCTCAGGCATTATAAGCAGAAAGGCGATAGCCTCTCGCTTTCGCGGGCCAGGGAAGCCCTTGAGTTCGTGATGTCCATGCAGACTCCCGGGGGGCTCTTTATCAACTTCATCTTTCCTGACGGCACCATCAACAGGGAAGGCCCCACCAGCAGGGCATCCCTTGACTTCTGGACCATCAGGGGCTTCTGGGCCCTTGCCGAGGGGTACTGGCATTTCCGCTCCATTGACGCATCTTATGCCGCGAAGCTCAGGAGGCACTGCCTCAGGACCGTTGAATATCTTAAAGGGGAGAGGAGCCCCCTTGCCCGTTACGGCACTTTTGAAAACGACGGACCCTGGAAGCACCCGCGCTGGCTTATCGGTGAAGGGACCGATCAGACTTCGCTTGCCCTTTACAGTCTCTCTTTTCTTTATGAGGCCGACGGTGATCCGGTGATAAAAAGCCTCATGGAGAAGCTTGCAGAAGGGATACTCGCTGCCCAGGGCAACGATCCCTCGTCACCGCTTTACTGCTCCTTTCCCTCATGGCTTCCTTCTCCCACGGTGTGGCATGCGTGGGGCTCGCGGCAGATGATGGCTCTTGCCCGCTCGGGGCGACTGGCGGGGCACCCGGAGTGGATTGCCGCTGCAGAGCGTGAAGCCAATAATCTTGTGATTCATCTTCTCGCCTCGGAGGGCATTATCTTCGGCCTGGGGCCGGCTCCCCTTCCTTCTCCCTCGCAGCCCTATGGCTGCGAGGTCCTCACGGGAGGCCTCGTGGAGCTCCACCATGCGACAGGAAAGCCGCATTATGCAGTGATGGCAGGGCTCATGGCCTCGTGGCTCATGGGAAACAACAGCGCACGATCTGCTGTCTATGATGCTTCGACGGGAAGGGTCTATGACGGGGTGGACGGGCCGAAGCTCAACAGGAACTCCGGAGCCGAGGCCACCGTATCAGGGCTCCTTGCGCTCATGGCCATCGGGGAATGCAGGGAAGCGGCGAAATACCTGGCATACAGGGAGAAGAGAAAATCGTCGTTCGCCCTGTGGGAGGCGGAAGGGGGGAGGGGAACGGAAGGGACGGTGAGAGTGCGGGAATCCTCATCGATAGACAGGGGGATTCCCTCGAAAAATGCCGTGATGAGAATCGAGGGAAGGGGGACCCTTGTGATTCCTTTCACCACTGCAGATGAAACCCTGGTTATTCCCTCTCTGGTAATGAGCTCAACCGATGATGCCGGGGTATGGTGCTCGATTGACGGCAATGCTGCGGTGCACCTGAAGCCCCCGCTTTCCGGATGCCTCGCCTGGGTGCCGATGAAGCCGGCAGCCTTCGCGGCGGGAAGCCATGAGCTCACCGTGAGGCGCATCTCTCAAAGCTCTGAGTCATATTGCAATATTGATGCCCTTGTGCTCCAGCCTCTTGTAGAAAAGCGCACATTTGTCAGCGATCAAGGGAAGCCTCTGGTGGTGCTCAAGAGTTTCAGCGGAGAGCCTGTTACTTACGGGAAGCTCACCATACCTCCATACGGGTTCTCAATCCTGGAAGAAGAAGATGGTTTCACGGCTAACTGGTAAGCTTTGAGGCCAGGGGCATTGCTCCAGGCCTGTTTTCACCAGTGCGGCTTGAAGCTTCTCTCCGTGGCTCTTGCCAGCTTCGGGACAGGCCTTGCCGCTCCGAATGCGTTCCTCGCCTGCTTCGGGGCAGGCCTTGCTGCCGCTCCGACTGCGTTCCTTGCCTGCTCTGAATGGTACCGATGCGTGGCGACCTCTATCTTCATCCGTATCAGCCTCTCAATCTCATGAAGAAAAGAGCGCTCGTCTGCCGCGCAGAAGGAATACGCGTTCCCCTCTGCTCCCGCCCTGGCGGTGCGGCCGATGCGGTGAACATAGCTCTCGGATTCGACGGGCATATCATAATTGATGACGTGGGAAATGCTCTCGATGTCGAGGCCACGCGCCGCAATATCCGTCGCCACCAGAACCCTTGATATGCCGGACTTGAAATTCTGCAGGGTCCTGGTCCGCTGGGTCTGCGACTTGTTGCCGTGGATGGCGTCTGCCTGGATATTATTCTTGTTGAGCATCAGCGCGACCTTGTTCGCACGATGCTTTGTGCGGGTGAAGATCAGGGCGCATGTCATATGATGCTGCTTAATAAGCTCCACCAGCAGATGCTCTTTATTTGCCTGATCCACGAAGAACACGGACTGCTTCACAAGCTCCACTGTCGTTGCCTGGGGAGCCGCCTCGGCATGCACCGGGTCTTTCAGCATTGTATCTGCCAGCTCACCTACCTGGGGTGACATGGTAGCCGAGAAAAAAAGTGAATGGCGTTTCCCCGGCAGGGCGGAAACGATCCTGCGCACATCGTTGATAAAGCCCATGTCAAGCATTCTGTCGGCCTCATCAATGACAAAATACTCCACGGCCTTCAAATGCACGTATCCCTGGTTCATAAGATCGAGAAGCCGGCCGGGGGTGGCGACGAGAATGTCTATGCCCCGTGAGAGCTCCCTTACCTGGGGACCCTGGTTGAGGCCGCCGAATATCACCACATGCCTGAATCGAAGGAACTGGCCGTAAGTGGCAAAGCTTTCCCCGATCTGCGCCGCAAGCTCCCTGGTGGGCGCCAGCACAAGCACCCGCGGATATCCTGGAGCTGGAGCCTTGGTCTCTTCAGACATTCTCTGCAATATGGGCAGTACGAACGCAGCGGTCTTTCCGGTGCCCGTCTGGGCGATGCCCATAAGGTCCCGGCCTTTCAGCAGGTGCGGTATGGCCTTGGCCTGTATGGGCGTGGGCTCGGTGTAGCCTTCCCTGGTCAGTGCCCGCCGGAGCGGGGCGATAATACTTAAACGTTCAAATGGCATTTTTACCTCTTTTTGTAGTGTCAAGCTACTAATCCTGATATGTACGTGAGGAGGAACCCGGCAGTGAGAACGAAATCAGGAGAGAAGTTCAATCGGGGTTTTGCTCTTGAGTATAAGTTCTCTGACAATGTTTCATCTCTAGTACGTTTCTCATCATACACCCTATTGAGGGTTGTGTCAAGGAAAGAGGGAGAGAGCCCTGCATAGGGAATACCCATCAGGAGGAGGTATGGAAAAGATGATACATATTCCAGATTCAGCAGTGGAATCATTGGGAAGCGGAGCAGCGAGGCTCGGTCATATCGGCTCAGTGGCTGATGTCATTGCGGCGCGAATACCCGAAGCGCTTCTCAGCAGAAAATTCAGAGCCGCTGATTACCACTACGGATTTGAGCTGGCCTCGCCAAGGGACATATATTCACTCGGTGAAGCTCTGATGGTGAACGGGATCTGTTATGCGAACTCAACGGACAGCTCTTCACCTGATTATAACCGTACAATAAGCGGTCCTGAATTCGTGACCGGAGGCATGTTTCTTGTTCCCCACGCAGTGGAGCCCAGCCACAGGGTGAATTATCAGGCGGGTGATTCTCCGCTTGCCCTTATGGACTTTTTTGACGCGTTGTACGGGAGGCTCAGGCATCCCGCCGTGTTTGTCGGCGTGGCGGAATTTGCCGAGGTGCATGGAACGGTCATCGGGAAGCCTCCCATAGACGGGAAAGCCATTTTTGAGCATAAAGAGGACTATTACCCTTTCCCGGAGATAAGATCCAATGAGGTGCCGGCATTTATCATCGGCGCATTCACCGATTATCGAGAAGCGCGCTTCGGTGAGATCAATGCGCAGCTCGAAGTGGTCCTGTATAAAAACCCCTTTGACGCAGACACTGCATTGAGCAGCCATACCCATGCACTGACCCTGAAGAGGAGGGTGGAAAAAATCGAAGAGACAGGACCTGAGAAGGCCGACAGGGTGCTCCACCTGTTCACCGGGGGGACCGCCATCCGCTCGGTCAGGGCCGATATTTATACGGTGAGCGGACTGGACGACTACGAGAATAAATAAGCATCTGCCGCACACTGACCACAGGGAGGTGGCCCATGGGTGAAATGAAAACAGCGTCTCAGCTGGTTGTAGAGTGCCTTGTCAGGCATGGGGTGAAATATATTTTCGGCATTCCGGGAGCGAAGATTGATCTCCTTTTTGATTCCCTTCTGGACTCTCCCATTAAAGTAATCGTCTGCCGTCATGAGCAGAACGCGGCCTTCATGGCTTCTGCCTACGGCCGGATCACCGGTGAGCCCGGCGTGGTGGTGGTGACGTCAGGGCCCGGAGTCTCCAACCTGGCAACGGGGCTGTTGACGGCGACCACTGAAGGCGATCCTGTCATTGCACTGGGAGGAAGCGTGCCCAGGAGCACAAAACTCAGGGAGACGCACCAGAATGTGGACAATCTCAGATTGATGCAGGCCGTCACCAAGCTGGGGATGGAGGTGATCATGGCGGAGAACGTCCCCGAGATTGTCGAGAACGCATTCCGCATCGCGAACAAACCCCGCTCCGGGGCCGTTTTCATAAGCCTTCCGCAGGATGTGCTGCAGGAGAAGACCGATATGGCGCCCCATGAGCCGATTCCCTCCCTGGAGCTGGGCAAGGCTCCCGATTCCCTTCTGGAGCGTGCCGCCCGGATGATCAATGACGCGAAGAAGCCCCTGCTTTTCCTGGGGCTCGAGGCAAGCAGGCTGAAAAATGCCCTCGCAATAAGGAAGCTGCTGGGACAGGCCCCCCTTGCCACCATAGGCACCTATCAGGCGGCCGGCGCCCTTTCCCGTGAGCGTGAAGACTGCTTCATCGGGCGCGTGGGCCTGTTCAGGAACCAGCCCGGCGATGCGCTCCTCGACGCGGCAGACGTGGTGATAACTGTCGGCTATGATCCCATCGAGTACGATCCCGAGGTATGGAACGCCGCCAGAGCGAAAAAGATCATCCATATTGATTACTACGGGGCGAGCATTCACACCGCCTATCTGCCGCAGATTGAGCTGGCCGGCGACATCGCCGGGAATCTTTCCGCGCTGGCCCCGCTGCTTGTGAGGCGCAAAAGTCTTCATGATATCCCCTTCATAAACGATCTGCAGCGGAAGCTCGATGAAAAGTTTGAATCGGGCGCTCACCGCAGCGGCACCTTGGTGCACCCCCTGCGCTTTATCCATGATCTGAGAAAGACCCTCGATGACGAGGTCACGGTAATAAGCGACATAGGCTCGCACTATATCTGGATTGCACGATATTTCCGGTCCTATGCGCCGCGCCACCTGCTCTTCAGCAACGGGCAGCAGACCCTGGGTGTGGGGCTGCCATGGGCCATGGGGACATGCCTTGCCCGCCCGGGGAAAAAGGTGATCTCCATCTCCGGTGACGGAGGCTTCCTCTTTTCAGCCATGGAGCTGGAGACAGCGGTGCGGGAAAAAATGAGCTTCGTGCACTTCGTATGGTGCGACGGCTCCTACGATATGGTGATGGAGCAGCAGATGATGAAGTATGGCCGTGAGAGCGCCGTGCGGTTCGGTCACGTGGACATCGTGAAATTCGCCGAAAGCTTTGGCGCCCATGGATTCCGCATCAATCACAGTGACGAATTCAAGGATGTCCTGACCAGGGCCCTCGAGATGACCGGCCCGGTCATTGTGGAGGTGCCCATCGATTATTCCGATAACCCCGAGCTTTTCAAAGCGACCGATCAGAACATCGGGCATTAGGGCTTGTCAGAGAACCGGCCACGCAGGCGCCAATCCAGGGAATACACTGCACCCTCGAGGCAACTTCAGGCACGACGGCACCATGGTAAATTCTGCGCGGTTTTCAACGGGAGCCGGCATGCCGGGAGAAATCCTCAACGGCTTCGCTGAGCTGTGAATATATGGGGAACACCTTCATGAGCCCCGCTATTTCAAAGACTTCCTTGACGCTCTCGCTGAGCTCGCAGAGGGCGAAGTGCCCCTTCTCCTTGAGATGTTTTGCGGCCAGCAGGAGCGACCGGATTCCCGAGCTGCTTATATAATCGATGCCCTTGCAGTTTATTATCAGGTTCCTGTCTTTCTCTATCACCACGGCAAGCTCTTTGTTGAGGGCCTCAGAGCTGATGGCATCAAGTTTCCCTGTAATGTCGAGGACCAGGATTTCCCCCGTTCTGCTCTCTTTGATTTCCATAACATATCGCTCCGTAAAAAAAATAGGGACAGCCCCCTCCCGGACCTCGGCAATCACCTCGGGGCTTATAGGCGGTAATTCACAACGGCTTCAGCGGAATGCCCGACAGGTTCTCGTAATTTCTCTTTATCATGCCGCCTGCTTCAGTCATCCCGAGTTTTTGATAAAACGGCCTGACATTCTTGTCGCATATTATGTCAATCATGTATAAATGCTTGAGTTTCTCAAGCATGAGCTTGACGAGCCTGGAGCCGATGCCCTTTCTCTGATAGTGGGGCAGCACTTCAAGCAGCGGCACGTAAGCGCACAGGATGCCGTCCGAAATTGCGGTGATAAAGCCGACGATATTCCCTGTTTTGTTGTCAACGGCAGATACGACGAAATCACTGTGCCTCAGAATCTCAAGGTGGTTTTCAGGAGAAGGCCTGGTGGGCCAGCCATGAAAAAAACCCTGAAGCCTGTCAGCAGTCACGCCTTTGAGAGAATCGCTGTATACTATCATTTTCTCGATTTCGTAGAGGTGGCTTTCATGGAGTTTTACACACTTCCCCTCTAAATCCTTCTTCCCGATCACTCCCAATCTTCCACATGGTAACATCCCGGCAATGATATGGCAACATTCTGGCAAAGGCAGGAGGGGATAATAAATGAGTGAGGCAAAGGGCAGGTGCTCATCCCCCGGGACAACTGCCTCCAGGCCCCTGGAACCGGAGTGCCTTCCCATGAATGAAAAGCAACCCCCAGGAAAAGGAGTAATCTGATGAGCAAAGCAACGACATCCTTCTGTACGGTCCTTGCAGCAATTCTGCTGGCCGCCTTCCGGCTTGCCTCTTATCCCTGCACTGCCGCAGAATCCCCGTCATCTTCTCAAGCCACGCCGTCCCCGTCATCTTCCCGGGCCACACCATCCGCGTCACAGTCCCAGCCATACTCGTCTCCCTCCCCTCCGGCCCCCCTCTCGGGCCGTGAGACTTCGAAGATTGTGGCGGAGATCTATAACCGCCTTGGCCCCCGCCTCGGCTCTTATTTCGTCGAGGCCAACATAGTCCTCACTCTCGCGGGGGCGCGAGGCTTCACCGAGTTCTTCGTGGCCTATCCCCGTCCCGGCGACGACAAGGTTCTCCAGTCCCTCAACACCATGCTCGCTCCCCGGGGACTGAGGATCGGGAAAGGCATTCCTCTTCCCGGTTGCAGCTGCATGATGGTGGGCATCGAGAGCCTGCACGGCTTCGAGCGCATTTCGCGCCTCACAGGCTTCAGCGTTTACACCCCCTTTGAGGCCTCATCGGGATGGGAGGCTTTAAAAAGCTGGAACGCCCAGGTCTTTAAAAGGGCGCAAGAGCAGGGGCTCAAGATTGACGATATACAAGACATTTCAAGCGGAATCCGCTACGGATACCCCGACATCGCCATCAAGGATTTCCTGGAGTGGAGAGCCTCGTCACGGAAGATCCCGATGGTCGACTCAGATATTCCCTTCGTGAAGCGCTACCAGTGCGCCGAGCCCAACTTCTCTCTCAAGCCCGAGCACCGGGACGATCCTGACGTCAAGGCGACAGTGAGCCTTTTCGGCACCATCCTGAAAGACTTCTACGGGAGCCCCTGGCATCGTGAGCGCGAGAGCGATCCCATTTTCCTGGCCGCAAGGAAAGCAAATGACGATGCCCATGAGCAGATGCTTGAAGAGCGTGCAAAAAATGCAGCCATCAAGAATATTCCAGCGGCGAGTGAGCGCACCGGAGCAAAATCTGCCCGTTTTTACGGCCTCAGGCTCGCCCCGGGCTGCGACCTTTACCAGGAGATCGAAAAATTTGCAAAGGAGCGGAGCATCATCTCGGGCTTCGTGGCCACCTGCTGCGGGAGCCTCACCGCCGCTTCGATCCGGTATGCCGGCATGGAGAAGCCTTCGAAGCTCGAGGGGAGATTCGAGATAGTCTCCCTGGGGGGAACCATATCCTCATCAGGCGGAAGCCACCTTCACATCTCCCTCTCGGACAGCCAGGGAAGAACCGTGGGAGGCCATCTTATGGAAGGCTCCCGGGTTTACACGACAGCGGAGATCATAATCGGATCGCTTGACGGTGTGGAGTTCACCAGGATCATGGACACGAGAAGCGGCTGCCCTGAGCTCCGCTTCCTTGAGAAATAGAGCTGAACGGAAACATCGGAATGACAATTCAGTCGTCCGCAGAGATATGCTCCCGGCAGAGCATTTTCGGAGGCAATTGGGTTGCTTACAGGTGCTTTCTGGAAGTCTTCACGCCCTTGTCATAGACCAGGAAGGGCTCGCTCTCAGAGGATGCTCCGAAGGTGACGGTGAGCTCGAAGGGGGCTCTTCCCCTGATGGTGAGAGTCCTGAGGCCATGGATCAGGTGGAGGTGGCAGGCCTCGCAGAGGGTGATAAGGTTCCAGGGGTCGTCGGTGCCGCCCTGGGAGCGCCTGATGAGGTGGTGAACGTGCAAGTTTCTGCGGCAGCGGCAGCCGGGGGACTGGCAGCGGAACCGGTCTCGCTTGAGGATCCTGTGGTGATGGGCAGCCTTTTGGAAATGCCCTTCAGTGGCGAGATAGTCTGCCAGCAGGGCGGCAAGGAATGTTTCAACGGGGGGGATCGCGGTATCTTCCACCCCGGCAGCCTCTGCCTGTGCGGTGAGATGCAGAAAAGCCCGGGCGGCGGTGCTCCAGATCTCGAAGAGCTCTTCCGGGAGAGAAAACCTGATGGTCATGGTGCCCCTCCCTGAAGGCGACGGACTGCCTCCCTGGATGATATCCACGAGAAATGTCTCCTCGGGATTGGCGCCTGAAGGGATGGTGCAGATATCCCGGGCCTCTTTCAGACTTGCACACAGCGCGGAATTTTTTTCAACTTTTATTGTCGCTTCGGCGGCAAGCATCTCATCAACATCGCTGAAATGCTTCCAGGGCTCGTCAAAGCGCCTGTCGCGGGCTTCCATGAGCTCTTCGTCATCCTCGGAGAGGGGCCACACCGGGGGCTGCGAGGGGCCGCCGTACCACGACCCGGTCCTGATGGCGTCCCTTACCTCGAAGGGAAGCTCATGAGAGCGCTCATCACTGATATAGCGGAAGCCCGGGAGGAGGGTATAGTTCACCGCCGCGAAGCTGTCGTACTCGATGATCCTGGCGATGCGCTCTGCTTCTTCCCGGAGGTCCGCTGTGGGGACAGACGCGGCATATTCTATCCAGGCTTCTTCATTTTTCCCGTTTACCAGGGGAAGGATGAGCCTTGCCTGCTCCCTGGTGATGGTGCCGTTTTTAAAGGCCTTCTCGGTGAGCGAATGGCGGCGGAAGCCATTGGCGACCGTGATGAACTGGCGGGCCTGGGTCCTTGAGAGGCCGCACCGTGTTTGCGCATACTCCTCGATTGATTCAAAGCCAAAGTTGGTGAAAAGCTGCCTGGAGTGCATCGCCCGCAGCAGCATCCCGATAGCGACTTCAAGTCTCTGGCGCATCGAAGCGGCCCTGATGAGCCTCTCCGCGACGGCCCTGACAGAACCGCTGCCGGGCTTCCCGCCCCGCCGGGTCTCCTCAAGCCACGAAGGAAAGAATATATCCCACGGCATCTCCCACGGCGAGATCTCTGCCTCCGGGGCGGTGCTCCCTGTATCTCCAGGAAAAGCCTCTGCCTGTGCCGGGCCCGTGACGGACTCTGTGCCGGGACGAGAATCCTTCCCTGCCTCACGACTCTTGTAAAATACCGGGAGGCTTCCCTTCTCATCAAGGGCTGCAGGACCACAGGCGAATTTTCCAGAGGCCGCCCAGTTGGCGAGGATGGCCTCGACGAAGCCTGCGACAGGACCGTCATAGTGCTCCTTATCACGGAAGAGGGAGAGGGCGAAGTCCCAGGTGAGGGCAAGGGTGGGCGACACGCGGAAATACATCATCACTCCTTCATTTTCGCCGCCGTCTGGTGCCTGGGCGTCCTCTGCCGGAAAAGCCTGAGCCGCGGGATCCTTTCCCGCGCACACCTCCCCCACCTTACGCTCCAGGGCGCTCATTGAAAGATGCGCCGTCTCCTTTATCCACGACGCCTCGCTCTCGGGGGTGATGACCCTCGAAAGGTGCCTCAGGGCGCTCTTGGCCACCTTGCCCTGAAGGTAAGCCTCCCTGGTGAGGGGAAGACTCTCGAGAAGCATATAATTGTGCATCAGCTCCGACGCAGTGCGCCCTGACATCGAGAGGTGCTCCGCAGCAAAGGTTGCTATGGAGCGGTAGCCTAAATGATCAACTCCTTTCATCTTGAGATTCACAAGAAGGCCGCCAAGGACCAGGTCAAGGGCGAGGCGGCCGCGGATGGCCTTGCAGAGGGTGAAGTCTATCAGGGAGGCCCGCTCATCCCTGTCGATGAGGGCAGGTCCCAGGGTGAGATTATCCGTGAGCTTCTCGGCCTCGGGGAGAAGGCCATCCCTGCTTATCTTCACAAGGCGCTCCGCCCTGTCGCGGGCCTCGGCGGGGAGCTCATAAGGCTCGGGAAGCAGAAGAAGATCCTCGCAGTCCTTCGAAGAAATAGAATTACCGAGGTGAAGAAGCTCCTCTTCATCAGGAAGAAAAATTGAGTGAGTGGTGGAGAGCTCAAATGTATCCATATATTCATTGTAACATATCAGGTGAAAAAAAGCAAAGAGAGCATCCCTCAAAAAGCCAGTAATGAAGAGGTTTTGAGGCTGTTACCAGAGAGCCTCTGGCGGGCTGAAAAGGGACAAAAAGGTCAAAAATGACCCTGAAGGCTCTTAAGTCATCACCACTGGCATGTTTTGCCCTGCTGCGGCCATCCGGAACGAGCAGTAAGCCCGACAGCGTTTTCTCGGCTGAAAAAAAAATATTTCTGCCCGGCCCATATCTGGTGGCCCTTCTTGCTTGCATGCATCCCCGCGGGAGGTCAATCAGGGCTCTGAAGGATCTTTGTTCCTTGGTGAGAAAATATGGCAGACTATGTTCTGGCAGGATCTTTTTTTGACAGGATCTTCACCAGGGTCGAAATGGTGGAGGCGCTTGCCTCTCTCTTCGGGGCGGGCCCTGGGGAAATACTTGTCACGAAATCCATCGCCGATTATGAGGGAGGGCTTCCCGCCGGAGTCAGGGTGCTCTGTGAGACCTGCCTGTCAGAGGCATCCTGTCTGCTCCGGGCGGGAAAGAGGAGGATTTTATGCAAGGTGCCGATTTTGTGCTGAATTGCCTTGTCAGCGAGGGAATTGATCATCTGTTCATGGTGCCGGGAGGGCTGGTAGATCCCTTCCTGGGCGCTCTTGGCCGGCAGGCGGCGCTCAGGCCGATTGTGGCCGCCCAGGAAGGCGGCGCTACCTACATGGCAGATGGTTATGCGCGCGCCAGCGGTAAATTCGGAGCCGCTCTCTGCATCGGAGGCCCCGGCGCGGCAAATACCGTCACTGCCGTAACCACGGCACAGACAGATGGATCTCCGCTTTTATTGATCAGTGGGGAAGCCGCCACAGAAATTGAAGGCCTTGGCATGTTCCAGGATGCGAGCAGCCAGACACTCGATGACGTCGCCATTTTGAAGCCGGTCACCCGTTACTCGAGCTCTGTCGATAATCCCAGAAACCTGCCGCACCTGATGCGCCACGCAATAATCCATATGCGCACCGAGCCCGCAGGGCCTGTGCATCTCTCGCTCCCTCAGGACAGCCAGACGGCCGATGTCACGGCAGCCTATCAGCCGCTGAACAGGGAGCTTGAACATGCCGGTGTGCTGTCATTGGATGCCGCGGAAGAGACACTCAGCCATTTCAAGGGAAAAGGGGATGGACCAGTGAGAATTGCCATTCTTGCCGGTGCCGGGGTGGAGCACTCCGGAAGCTCCCCGGCTCTGATAAAGTTTGCCGAAAAATGGTCTGTTCCCGTTGCCACCACCCTTCGTGCCAAGGGGGTCTTTCCCGAGGATCACCCCTTGTCTCTCGGGGTATTCGGCTATGCAGGAACGCACCATTCCAGGATGGCTCTTCTTGATACTCCACCCGATCTGCTTATAGTGCTCGGATCGGGTCTCAATGAGCGTGACTCCATGAAATGGTCACTGAAGCTGTCCCCTGAAAGATCAATCTGCGTCAATCTCAGCACCTTTGCCATGGGTACCCATCTGACGGGAAGCACTGTTTTAGGCGATGTCGGAACATACCTTCACTGGCTGGAAAGCCGGACCGGTCAGATCGGCGAATCGCTTGAGCTGTCGCGGGGAAAAAGAGAAACATGGCTTGCCGGCATCAAGGCGCAGCCACGCTTCCAGGATCCCGAAAACTGTGAAAGCGGTTCAGTTCCAATTCACCCGGCCCGCGCCATCAGCGAGTTGAGAAAAGCGCTCCCCCGTGACGGGATTGTCCTCATCGACTCCGGCGCCCATCGTGCTTTTGCGGGGCACTACTGGCGCTCCTATCAGCCGCTGACCTATATTTCCGCAACCAACCTGGGGCCCATGGGCTGGGCAATCCCCGCCGCTGTCGGTGTTCAGTGCGCACAGCCAGGCAGGAAGGTTGCCGTCATTACAGGAGACGGCTGCATGCATATGCATGGTATTGAGATAGCGACAGCAGCCCGTTATCAACTGCCGATAGTCTATCTGGTGATCAACAACGCCGCGCTGGGCAATGTCTGGCTGCGGGTTCATCAGAAAGGACCCGTTCCCGATGAGCTCACCACCCTGCCAGACATTGACTGGGCTGGATTCTCAAGAAGCCTGGGCGCTCAGGGCATCACAGTTTCCCTCCCCGATGAGCTTCCGGCGGCTTTTGAAAGGGCCATGCAGAGCAAGGGACCGACCGTTATCGATGTGAAAGCGGACAAGCGCTGTGAGACGCCGGTAAAAGACTGGTCTGCGGCTTCTGCGGCCTGGTCCTATCACGAATAGCAGGGAGGATTATCTTATGGCAAGACTGCCTTTCAGCCCTGATAATCTTGATGGCCATGACAGGTCGATTTATGAGGCCATGGTCACCCGGAGAAAAGAGAGGGGCGCTCCCTTCGGGGGGCCCTATGCCGCCCTGATGAACCACCCCGTGCTTTGTCAGAAGGTTGAGGAGCTTGGGTATTATCTGAAGTTTGAAGGACACCTGTCCCGGGAAGTGTACCAGTTTGCAGTGCTTGCTGTGGCAAAGGAAACGGGGGCGGATTTTGAGTGGACAGACCATGTAGAGCATGCCCTGGCTGCCGGTGTCCCCCGGGAGGTCACCGATTTGCTGAAGAAAGAGGGCCTCGCCGCTGCCTCCCCGCATCTTCCTGAGCCCTATCAGACGGCGTCCCAGGTGCTCAAGGAGACACTCGCCTGGAAGAGCATACCCGATGAAGTACAGGGGCGGGCAATCAGAAGCTGCGGCATCCTGGGATTTGTCGAGCTTGTGGTGCTCTCGGGCTTTTACCAGATGTTCTCAGCAATAAACCAGGGATTTGATGTCGAGATGCCCCGGTAAATCGTGTGAGAAGCCAGGGCCACCTCCGGATTTTGCTGCCGGGCTTTACACTGCATCGTGAGGCCAGGGGCATTCTCCCGGCAAACAGATTCTGTCTGTGTTCCGCTACACCCGTAGGGACAGAATCAAACGTTTGCTGAAGAGGAGAATGGCCCCTGGCCTCTTAAGTCTTAATTCACGCTTGTGCCAGCCAGTTTCTTCCCCCAATATACCAGGATACAGTGACACATGGAGGTCATACCCCCCACCTCCCATAACTCAGGTGAAATTCTGCGAGGGAATTATTTCTCCCAGCGCTCATTGAAAAGCCATGCTTTCACGGCAGGATAAAGGGGCAGGAATGATAAATCAGGTATAAGAAGATTCTCAGCAGCTTACAGGAGGAACCCTCGATGAAGAAAAAGCATATCGCCGCCTCGGTTATTGCCATCCTGCTTATTATCATGATGGTATGGATTTACGATAATATCTTTATCATAGAAGTAGAGAGAAAGAGCCTTGCCGAGGGCGCTGCCTCCGGCGACGTGGCAAAAGTCACGAGCGCCCTTGATAAAAAGCCGCAGCTTCTCAATAAACCGGGAGAAGACGGCAGGACCCTCCTCCATATCGCGGCAGTCCAGGGTCACACCCCCGTCGTCAAGCTTCTCGTCGAGCGGGGCGCGGATCTCAACGTAAAGACTGCCGACGGGAAGACGCCCCTCAAGATCGCGCTTGAAAGCGGGAAGACGGAGCTGGCGGAGTACCTCAAGTCAAAGGGAGCGAAAGAATAGGGCACATGGAATGACTCGATGCAGAAACGGTGCATTGGCGAGGGCCATAAGATCGTCCGCTACCGCCTGAACATGACGCAGAAATAGAAAGAGCAGCTTGTAAAGAACGCCCTCCATGAATCTTTCAATGACCATGGTGAGGATATGTACGATACGGTCCGAAACAATTGCTACAACTCTCAGATCCGCATGCTCAACAGCGTGCTGCCCCCAAAAAAGCAGATTCAGGAATGGCTTGTGCCGGGAGCGGTCTTTAAAATTGGCGCCGCGGTGCCGAAGTTCGCCCCGATGCTGCTTGAGAGCCGCGATCTGACCATAGGTGACCCCGTGATAACCCAGCCCGATGCATCGCGTTTCCCAGATCGGTACCACCTCGTGCTGCTATTTCGCTTTCTTCTTCCCGGTGTCATTCTTCTTTGATTCATCGGGGAAGCAGTGGCCGCATGGATCGCCGCCCAGCTCTTTCGCCTCTTTCCAGCTCAGGATGACCTCATCTTCGATATAGGGGAAATTGCAGCTCTCCTTGGGCTCTTCCTTGTGGAATTCTTTGGTATGGGTATTGAAATGACCTTCTGTCGCTTTTGTCAGCTTCATGGTAGTTATCCTTGCATTCGATTTATTCGGCGGCTGATATTTAGTCGCCGCCATGACTTTTCCCTTTTTTTTGGCAGATACTATGCAAAGAACGCGGGAGGGGGCGCTTCAGCAGACGACAGCAGGCACCCTTGATCCCTGCATCAGTGCATCGAGCGCGCTCTCTGTCATGGCCTCTGCCGCGGGATGCCTGGCAACCATGGGACTTTTGATAGCGAGGGCTGTTACGGAAGCATTCGCAGGCTAGAGCTGCAGGATAACCGGGATCAGGGAGAAATCCTCCTGGTATCCCCAGTCCTCAGGCTGGGCAAAGGGCAGAAATCTTGTCCTCAATCCCCAGCAGGGCGCCGCAGTCATTCAAATAAGCCCAGTCAAGGGTTCCCGACTGATCCTTTGCCAGCTCCCGGGCATCATACTCATCAATTACTCTTCCTGCCGCAAGCTTCTGGATGATAAGGTCCTCCGGGGCGACAACTTTAATCGGCATTCCCCTCAGTTCTATGGCAATGGCACGCTCTATGGCCCTTCTCTGGTACTCGGTGCCGGCAGTGAAGAAATCAATCTCAACGTCTATTCCCGTCGGTCCGTCCCGCCGCTCGAAACGGATCAGCATGGACTCTCCAAGCGTCCTTGAATCTCTGAAGGAAAAGCCCGACCTGCCGACAAGGGAGATAAACTCTTCTGGAGTGAGGTCGTCGAGTCCCACGGAAATATCGATGTCCCTGGTGCTTCTGGGGCGGCCCCATACCTGGAGCGCCATCCCTCCCATAAGGGCATAGGGTATCCTGTTTCCGTTCAGCACCTCGAGAGCTGCCTTCAGGCTGTCAGTCAGAATCGTGCTTATTCCCCGCTGCACCTGTTATTACCTCCAGGTAGCTTATGCCGGCCTTGAGATGATCCTCCTGCCAGCGCGCCCAGCGTCTTTTATAGCCATCCAGGGGATCGTGAGCAGTTCCATGGCGGCCCATGCCTGCGAGGGCCATTTCAAAGCCCAGGTCCATAAGCTCGCTCCATTCCTGGAAATTGCCTTCGATTTTTTCCCGGTCTCCCATGGATACCCCCTGCAGCCTGGAAAAGGACCTCTGATCGGGCCCTCTCAGGTGAGTATATCAGGAAGATGCCCTCGGAGTCAATCAAAAAAACAGGAGAGCCCATGCATGTGAATCAGTGCACGCCAAACTCTTTTGATTTGTGTGGATCTGGATATCCTGACGCGATCAGTGAAAGCAGATGATACTCTTTTTTCGTGTCCAGGCGGATGCCGCCGATGATTACGTATTCATCTTCCTGAATGATGTCCGCGGATTCCGCCTCAGATGCCGCGCCATTCTGCTGCGCTTCCCTGTATTTCTGGGCGCTCGTGGAGGGAAGCTCCATTTCCCCCACAAAGTAGGAGCCCGCGAGGAGTATCGTTTTTTTCCCGTCAGGGGTCAGGGAAAAGTCCTGGATGTAGTCCACCTCGCGGAAGAGGTCCCCGCATTTCAGCTTCACAATGGGATCACCTTCTGCAGTGTAGACGTGAAAGCTGCAGGGGTTGGGAGTGATGCAGACGTTTCCCCTGCAGTCAATGAGCAGCCGTGGATTGGCGCTGTTTACTATGTCGGGCTTTATCCCCGTGTCCCAGTCACGGAGCTTCTTTCCATCCGGTGAGATGACCGATATTTTTCCATCCTTCGTGAGGACGTAGAGATTTCCTTTGTCGTCGGTTACGGGTGAGACCGCGGGAAGCGATCCCAGGTCGGCGGACCACTGTATCTTTCCCGAATCGCACTCGACGGCAGCCAGGCCCCTTTCCGCACGGCAGTAAACAGTTTCGCCGTTACCGGATTCAAGCAGGAACTTCCTGAACTGGTCCCGGGGCATTGCGCCAAGCCCGGCGCTCCAGGCGGCGCCGCCGTTCTTAAGCTGCATCAGCTCATTGTCGCAGGTAAGCAGGTAGACTCTCTCGCGGGAATCAATGAAGACATGCCGGGGCTTCACCCAGGTGTCCTCTTTCTCGCCTTGCTTGAGCGGAACAGTGTATGACTCCCTGAGAGCTCCATCGGAGCCGTGCACGTTCACCTTTCCGTCCCTGGATGCATAGGCGATGAGAGAATCGGTGGCTGCCACGGGGGAGTTGGGCTGCTCCCCGATGGGAACCGAAAAAAGCTCATGACCGTCACGAAAAGCCCTCAGACGCCTGTCGTGGCTGAGGAAGACGCAGGTCCCCTCAGCGGTGAACACTGCGCCGGAATGATCCGGTCCTTCCTTGTCGTATTCGAACTGCTGCGCAACTTCCGGTGTGAGGCTTGCCCCGTCATAGCGCAGGAGCTCTTTGAAATCAAGCACCTGGAAGGCTCCGTCTTTCCCGACAAAGGGGCCTGCATAGACCACGGCGTGGTCATCGGCATTTTTTCTGAAGGAATAGGTGGAGGGCTCGAAGAGCTTCTGCGCCATCTCTGCCGCTGAATTGGAGAAAGCACGCTTCGCCCTGCGCCCTGTGATGCTGATCCGGTCCTCAGGAAGGGCTGTTGACGATTCAGAGCCCCCCGGGCGCGGAAGAATCCCGGGGCGGTTCTGTTGAGACATCGAGGCTGAATCAATTTTATCCATGAGCACCTCCTGAGCGGATCAGGATATATGATATCATCATTCCACGCCGGCAGCAACGGTTCCCCGGCAAGCTGCACTACGAGGGGGATGAGAGGTGCCCTCCCGGCGGGGGCAACGCATGTGCGCGCATATCTTAAATGACAAGAGCGGCTGAAGCGGGACTCCACCCGTTCCTTGCGTTTATCCTTAGAATCGGTATGACTCTCCCTCATTTAAAAGAGATGTCGCCACTTCCGGGCAGACTTCCCGGAGCCTTTTCCTGAGCATTTCTCCAGTGCCCTCCAATCTTTCCATGAACGGGAAGATCGGGTTATGCCCCCAGTGAATGGGAATAACCGCTCTGGGCTTCATACCCTTCAAAACCTCGCACAATTCGTTAATGGCCAGGTGATTTCTCAGGAATTCCGGCCCAAAGGCAAAGCCTCCCACCGGCATAAGCGCGATGTCGATTCCCGGAAGCTTTTTAAGGATTTCACCGTATGCTGATGAGGGGGCCATATCGCCTGCGAAGAACACATTCCCTGAAGATTTGAATACATACCCGAGATTTTTTCTCGAGCGGTGAGGAACAGGCACAATTTCTATCTCAAGCCCGTGGATGGCGAGTTTGTCCCATTCTTTTACAGGTCTGACGTCTTCAAAGTCCAGCTTCCTGAGGTCCTTGACCAGCAATTCGGGTACAAGAATTGTAGTTTTCCTGGAGAGCAACCCGAGGCTCCGCAGGTCAAAATGGTCAGGGTGCTCATGGGAGATTGCCGCAATATCAGCGTTCCTTACCATCTCCTGTTCCCACACAGGAAGCCTTCTTCTTTCCAGGAATAACAATGTTTTTCCAAGCCAGGGATCGGTAAGAATCGCCGTGCCTCCCATGGAAATCAAAGTGGTGGCATGGCCGATATAGGTGACTGTCAAACCCTTATGCATCTTTTTGCCTGTATAAAATGCAGAATATTGTCTATATCAAATGCAAGGGCAGGGTCGCATCCTCTCACTGCCCTGCAGGACATCCCCGAGAGCACCTCAATCCTCTTTTCAATATCTGAGACTGAGAGCGAGTGCGTGACAAATCTCCATACAAAGCCCCTTCCCAGCATTCCAAGCAGTTCAGGCAGGTTCTTCCTGGCGTCGAAGAGCTTCTGCATGAACGCTTTCAATCTTCCAATGTCCCCCTGTCCCTGGAGCAGGAGCACTCCCCCGGCAGTGAACGAGCCTTCCTTCAGGGGCACGGGAAATTTTATCGTGCCGGGAAACCTCCTGAAAAAATCCTTCTTCTCAATCACGGGGAGGCAGAGGTTGATGCCCCCGGGGCACAATTTCAGGAAATCTCTTATCCCCCTTGAGGAAACGAAGGGAAGATCGGAAGCGCAGATGAGATATCTGTCCTTGCGGTGATTGCTTTCCCGGCCGAGGTGCTCCAGGAGGCTTACGATGCCTTCAATAACCGGTAAATCCTTGCCATGGACGCTGTCAATATTTTCAATTGCGATGAGGTCTTTCAGCGAGGAAGGGGCAAGGACATGGATACTGCTGACAAGGTCACATCCTTTGAGGGAATTTACCATAGCTTCAAGAAGGCTGCCTTTTCCTGTTGACAGGAAACATTTGTAGTCTGTCTCTCCCCGCCTTTTCAAAAGCCCTCCGGTCCTTCCCCCGGCAAGAACTATGGCATCCGTCTGCATGGCACTGTGTTTCCCGAGAAATACTTTCCACAAGACTTCTTCCGGTGCCCATCTTTACCCTTCCCCATGGAGGTGAAGGAATGCCGATCTTGATTTCATCTTCTCGATATAGTACACTAAGTGAGTAAAGGCGGCACTTTCCATATTCCAGCGGTCAGTGCAGAGGTAAGCCCGGGGAGTGTTGAGATGGCTATGCAGGCAGACTCGATAATCATCGCAGGGGGCGGGCTCGGAGCGCAGTTCGGTGAATCGTGCAAGGGTGTCACCAGCAGGGCGCTCCTCCCGATCCACGGAGCCCCTATGGTTTCATACATTATCAGGGCTCTCCGGGAGTGCCGCAGCATAGGGAAGATAGCGCTGGTGGGTCCCGAATGTTTCACTCAGCTGCATTGTTCAAAGGACGTGGACTTCCTGCTGCCCGAAGGAAAAGACGAAACAGAGAACATTCTGAAGGGAATTGATGCGCTGCAGCAGAGCGAGCGCATCCTGATGATAACCTCTGACCTTCCCCTGGTCACCGGAGCGATGCTGGAAGAGTTCATCTCATCGTGCCCCGACGGGATCGATATATGCTACCCCTTTGTGGAGAAGAAGGATATAGAAAAAAAATTCCCCGCCCGGAAATGGATTTATGTGAGGCTCAAAGAAGGCCGTTTCACCGGGAGCAGCATGTTCCTCTTCAAGAGAAGCACCATACGGGAAAAATGGCAGAACCTGAAAATGGTCATGGAGTCCCGCCGGAGTGTCTTCCGTCTCGCATCGCTATGGGGATGGGAGATACTTTCAGGGATTCTGCTGGGAACTCTCACCATAGGCCGGGTTGAAAATAAAATAAGCGCGCTGCTGAAATGCCGGTGCAGGGGCATCATCAGCAGTCACCCGGAAATCGCCATGGATGTCGATAAACCCTCCGATATTGATCTGGTTGAAAAGATCCTCTAGCGGAGAAAGACCTGGGCGATATGCTTGTATATATCAGTGTGGACAGGCCTGAAGCACCGGCAGAACTATTGAATGATATAGACAGGGCCATCTCGAGCCTGGAGGATTACCCTGAAAGTGGCAAGATACCTGCAGATCTGCGCCTGCGGCGAATGGGCTATCGGATACTGATAGTGGGAACCTATCTTGTTTTCTATGTTATCAAAGGCAAGGCCGTGGAGATGAGAAGAATCCTCCATGGTCACCGAAAATATGAGTTTCTGCGGTAAGGAGGAAAGATACATGAAGTTTCTCACAGTGATTCTAATCGGTGCGGTGCTGAGTCTCTTCTCCGCGGGCGGTGCCGCCGCAGAGGAAGCCCGGGCGACGCATAAGGAATCAGATAGCCGCAGGAGTGCCCTGGTGGTTGATGGCAGGACATATGACCCTCAGTCTGCGCGGTTTGAGATGATCGTGGTGACGGAGGACTGGGTGCAGGAAAAGAAGCAGTGGGTCTATGGGCAGGCGCCCCATGTAATGCTCTCCCTTGAGATCATGGTCGATGAGCGCTCAGGCGAGGATGGAGCCCTTGCGCCTGACTGCGGTATCGTGCCGATCCGCCCGCTCCCCGCGCTTGTAAGCCTTCCTGATATGGTATTCGACGAAAAGGCGGCATCATTCGAGGCATACTACGGCAATGATGCGCCCGAATTGACCGCTAATGTGTTCCGCATCATCGGCTTCCCGGCGCCGGATCGCGTGCGCCTGCAGTGGTCGGCCCGCTATGAGGAGAAAGGCCGGCTGCGTTTCGACGGGATCGTCCCCTTTGACGGCATCCGGATGCAGGTGAAGGCCCCGGCAGATGCAGAGCGCCTGCTGCGCGTTGCGTGGCCTGCCCTCGACCTGTCGAAGGTAAAGCGGCATGACGGGAAGTGGACCGAGTACCCGGGGGATATCCCGGCCGACCGGAGGCGCTGGTTGAACGTGACATTCACGCTGAAATAAATGGCCCTTCTGAGCACCTCCCAGGGGTGAAGGGATCCGGCACACACGGTGCCTCTTTTACTTTGTTCAGGGCTCGGGAGAGCTCACCGGGCGGATTTTTTTCTGATATGCGGGCTTGTCCTTCTGCCGCCCGCGGGCTGCGGTCCTGTCGTAACCCGACTTCATCTCCGCCACTTCTGCAAAAGATTTGTGGAGCAGGAACTTATCAATCTTCCACTTGAGCGCCGAGTCAAAGCTCTCTTTTTCATGGGCGGGCACTACCCTGGCGGCAAGCTTTTCCTTTTCCAGCTCAAACTCATCAGCGCTCATTGCACGGGCTTCTTCCATTACCGCGCCTATCTTCTCAAGCATGGACGGGACCTCGTCCTTCATGAGCTTGTTTTTAAGCTTGACCGTGAGCTTGGCGAGGATCGCGGCCTTTTTTTCCGGCCAGTCCTCCCCGCTGATTTCTCTTATGTCCTCCAGGTGCTTTATCACGCCGGAGTTGTCAGGCGAGGCCCCGATCCTTTCCGGGTGAGTGATGCTCTGGACAGGCACCACGCAGGGCTGATACTCGGCCACGATAACTTTCTGGTTGTCGGTGAGGATGGCCTGCACCTGCTTATTGAGGCTTTGCAGCTCCTCATTCATTTCTTTCTTCTTGTCCCGGACCTGCGATTCCACATTGAAGAAGGCCTTTTTTGACTCCTCAGAGGCATCGCCGGTTTTGAAAATCTCTTCCCTCATGGTGGTGAGAAGACTGACATATTTTGCGCCGTGTTTCTTCACCATCGAGTCCCTCAGGTTCCGGACATTCTCCCGCAGGGCGCCGGCCCGCCTGGAAAGAGGAATAATCTCTGCCACCTGTGCATCGGTAAGATAGAGCCCGGTGAGAAGATTGCCAATCTGGATCTGGTCATTCAGCGCATCTATCTGTTGCGGGAACCCGTCTTTGTCATCGGAGAATATCGGCGCCATTATAGCCAGGCAGAGCGCTGCCCCGAGAAAAAAACAGACGAAGAATTTCCACCTCATAGTGCTTCCTCCTCTTATGGTGATGACCTGTTAGACTGCGGAAAGGCAATTTTGTTTCGCGGCGGCAGCTTATTTTTTACGATGCAGATGTATCCCGGGATTCCCGGGGATTCCATCTGTTCTCATTACCCTGCGCATGAATGAAGAAGCCAGTGCAGCTCTCACCCTATGTGATCCTCATTATCATGGTAGAGCTTGTTCAGGTCCGTGGCTTCTACTATCTCCTTCCGGGCCAGGGGAAGGGCGGGATCGGTCAGGATGAAAGGCTTCGTCTGGTTTCCGCCGATTCCGCCATGGAGGGAGGCAAGGGAATATTTTTTGTTGAAATCAACGACTTTTTCACCGTCATACTCGCCAAAGATGACTATGTCACCGGTCTGTGGAAGGTTCATGTAGCTCGATATCTGCTTCCTGAGCAGCTCTTCATCGCCGAAATGGGCAAGAGGGCTTGAGCCATCCTGCCTCACTGCCCGGGCTTCCCTGTCAACCACTAAAGTGCCTTCTTTGCCTCTCATGACATATGAGTCATTATCTCTGGTGACGACCAGGCCTATCCCGGGATGATCGACAAGCTTATCGGTGAAACCGGGAAACTTCTTTTCTATCTCCCGGATCTGGACTGCCTTGTTCTTGTCCTTGGTGAAATAGATATCGCCCAGCGAATAGGCATCGGAGAACTCTATGTCTCCCCTTTCATATCCCGAGGGGTTGCACTGCTCGGCGAGGTCCTTGATGACTTCTCCCGCCGGCTTGCCATAGAGCTTGTTAAACAGGCTCGACGGGGTCTGGCCGTGATCCGAAAATACAATGACATCATACTTGTCCCCGCTCGAGGAAGCCTTGTCCATTATCTGCCCGATGAGGCCGTCTATTTCTTTCAGGGCGAGAAAGGCATCCTTGGATTCGGGGCCGAAAAAATGGGCCTGCTCGTCATAGGCTGCATAATCCACGTAGGCAGTGGGCCTATGGTCATCGATGGCCTTTTTGATTCCCTCGGTGGCCACCTGGGGAATTACATTCTCATTGAGTGACATCAGGATGGTGCCGAGCCTGTCCGTGGCGGTATTAAATTCACCTGCCTTGATAAGCTTCCGGCTCAGCTTGAAAATATCCCTTACCACATGCCATCCCGCCCTGGTAAGGCTGTAGCCCCCCTTTTTCAGCAGCGATATCTCCTTTTTCGCTTCCTTGAGAAAAGTCTTTATGTAGCCGTGCTCTTTTGCCTCCTGCTTGAGCACGCTGACCACTGCCCCGGTCTCTTCAGCTCCGCCGCTGAAAGGGCTTGAATAGGCAGCCCCGCCGGTAAGTATGCCGGACTGGCCTTTCCTGGCCAATTCCTCCTGGATGCTCTGCTCTGTGGCTATGGAATCTATCATTTTGCCCTGCCGCTTGTCATACCAGTCATTTGCGGGAAGCTCGATCCCGTAGAAAATTGAGGAGAGAATGGGTACGGTGACCGCGGCGATGCCGGAGCTGAAAGAGCGCATTATGTGTGAGCCATTTTCGATCATGGCCTTGAGGTGGGGAGCATATCCGTCGGCCATGGCTTTTTCAAGCGCCGGTCTTGAAAGGCCGTCTATCTGGAGCATGACAAGCTTGTGCTTCTGTGTGCCTTCATCTCCCCCGGCTGACTGAACGAAGCCGTCTTTCGGCTCGGCGGCGGCAGCAGGCGTTTTTACCGGCGGATTCACCGCGGGATTGAAAGCATTCGGACTGTTCGGATCAAAATTGATATTCATCGCTTTTTCCCCCTGTCATGCCTGGTATCAGCACTACTTACCATTATAATAGGATATGCAGCGGGAGTAAAGGGATTATTGTTATCATTTTGTTAATAAAGAGGGACATGCCGGGCGGCTGCAGCTATTTTTGATGCTGCCTCGCGTTCTTGAGAGATTCAATCGCCTTTGCGGCCTCTTTTCTTGTGAGCTCATCAACACCGGACTTATGGTAATACTTGTGGATGAAATTGGTGAGGTGAGCTTCATCCCAGCCCATCTCCAGGGCAATATATTTCATATAGAGCTTCTGTTTCAAGGTAAGGCCAAGGGGATTGATCCGGTAATATTTGCTGCGGACAAAGTATCTCATTAATTGCCTGAATGTTGCCTCATCCAGATCCTTTGCGCTTCTCACGCCCGCTGCCTGCTCAAGAATGTCCCTGTATTCGGCGTCATCCAGGTTCAGCTCTTTTTTCAGAATATGGATGACGGCCAGCTTTTTATTATCTATACCCATAAAATCACTCCGCGGGCGATCAGCAGAACTGGACTTCCAGCAGGGAAAAATCATCGTCAAAGAGATCGTTGCCCTTGATGGCGCGGGCCTGAGCGAGCATGGCATCCAGAACCGGCACCTCGGACCGGCGGGCCAGGATAAGCGCCTGTATGAACTCCTCTATGGTCCAGAAGCTTCCGGAGGCTTTTTTGATTTCGTATGCCCCGTCGCTGTAAATATAAAGCCTCTCATTTTCCCCGACTGAAAAGGAGACGCTCCTGTATTCTTCACCAGGAGCAAAACCAATAATCAAATCCTCGCTCGATGCCTCCCGGACAGTGAGAGCTCCCTCCTGTGCTCCCGTGATGAGCAGTGCCGGGGGATGCCCGCCGCTTGAGCACACCAGGGTGCGCAGAGATCGGTTATACACTCCGTACCATAGAGACAGAAACAGGTTGTTGTGCTGATCCATCTGGAAGGCTTCGTTCAGCTCTCTCAGGACTGCGTGGGGATGACGGAAATTGACACCCGGCAGTTTTTGCGCCCTGAGGATATTCATCACGGCGAGGGAAAGCAGTGTCGCTCCGATTCCGTGCCCTTTCACATCCAGAAGGTATATGGCAAAGTGCTCATCATCTATCCAGTGATAGTTGAAAGAATCGCCGCCAAGCTGCCTGCTGGGGATGAACTTCCAGCATGTCTTCACCGGTCCATCGAGAAAATCAGGGAGCAATGCTCTTACATACTCTGCTGCTTTTGCAAGCTCATCAGCAAGAGCTTTCCGGCTCGCTTCAAGAGCGTGGTAGGCCTCGTTTCTCTGCAGGAGGTTGCAGTAAGCCCTCGAATGATAACGGATCCGGGCAAGAAACTCCCTGCGGTCAGGCATCTTGATGAGATAGTCGCTTGCCCCGAGGGTAAAGGCCCGGGCCTTTACCTCAGGATTATCCTGATCTGAAAGAATGATTATAGGCGTGTCGCCAGTCGCAGGATTATCCCGGTAGTAGGTGATCGGCGTCAAGCCATCAATTTCCGGCATGACAGTGCCCAGGAGGATGACTGAGGGCGCTATCCCGCCTGCGAGGCAGACTGCTTCATCCTCATGCCTGCAGTAGTGAAAAGAGATGTCGCTCTCGCCGGATACCATCAATCGAACGGCTTCTCCAATGCCTGCCTGATCCTCTATGAGCAGCAGCGTGATCCTGTCCTCTGTCAGAGTTTTCTTCATTCTTGATTGGTCCTTTTTGACTATTATATCACAGATCGGGGAGTATGGCTCACTTGAAATTTTCCTTATTGCAGCAGGCAAAGGGCGATAATGACCTCACAGACTTCTGCTATCACGAGAATGCTCAGGCAGGCCTGTGATGGACAAATTTTGTGCGCTGTGCTATACTCGGGAGGGGTGGGGTTCCATCAGATAATTACAATCACCTTATAATACCATCTGCATCCCTCCGCATTGAACAGATCCTGTTTAATAGTCAGGCATCCCTTATGAAAAAGAAAAAGAGCCCGGTGCATGCCACCCAGAGTTATTCGTCATTTGCGGCAAAGCAGTCGAATAAGCCCGCCGCCATAGCCGCGGCAGAGGACAATGAAAAGATTGCGCTGCTTTTGCGCGATCTTCACGCCCACGAGCTTGAGCTTGATATGCAGAACGAGGAGCTCAGGAACAGTCAGATCCTTATTGAGGAGTCGCGGTCCAGGTTCAGCGATCTCTACGATTCATCGCCCATCGCCAGTTTCGTGCTGAGCGACAAGGGATGCATTGAAGAGGCGAATCTTACTGCCTCAGAGCTGCTGGGCCTGGAAAGATGTATTCTGATGAAGTTACCTTTCCAGGCTTTTATTGATAACTCAAGCTTCTCTCCCTTTCTCTCCCACCTCGCAAAGGTTATCAGCACAAGAGATAAGGGAGTCTGTGAGCTTCTCATCACGCCCCGGGGGGGGGGGACTCCTTTCCCTGCCCTCATGCAGAGCAGTTTTTTCCTTGATGCAAGAAACATTCCCCTCTGCAGGTGCTCTCTTATCGACATCACGACCCGCAATAAAGCTGAAGAGGTACTGGAAAAGGCAAGGATCCAGACAAGAGCCATCGTGGACAATATACCCGACATGGTGTGGCTGAAAGACAGTGAGAGCCGCTATGTCGAAGTGAATCAGGCCTTTGGAAATGCCTGCGGCAGAAAGCCTGAGGATCTTGTGGGGAAAACCGACCTGGACCTGTGGCCCGGCGAGCTCGCCCAGCGCTACCGGGCCGATGACCGGGATGTCATGGCCTCGGGGATGAGAAAGAAGGTGGAAGAGCCCCTGACAGATCACGAGGGGAAGCTGCACTGGATGGAGACAATCAAGACACCGATAATGGATAGGAATGGCATTGTGACAGGCACCACTGGAATCGCCCGTGATATCACCGAGCGCAGAAAGTCGAAGGAAGAGCTTCGCATCCTCTCGTCCCATCTCCAGAACGTGAGGGAAGAGGAGCGGGCTTCCATCGCCCGGGAGATCCATGACCACCTGGGGCAGCTCCTTACCGCCCTGAAAATGGATCTCACGTGGCTTTGCGGGAAGCTCCCTGAAGCGCAGAAGCATCTTCGTTCAAGAACATCCCTGATGCTTGGGGATATTGATTCGGCCATCGACACCGTGCATAATGTCATCACCAGGCTGCGGCCCGTCATTCTTGACGATTTCGGTATAACCGCCGCCATCATATGGCATGCAGGCGACTGGCAGGCCCGCACGGGAATAAGCTGCTCTTTATCTCTCTCATCTGAAGAGATTTCCCTTCCGGGTAATATTGCCACGGCGCTCTTCCGCATCTGCCAGGAAACCCTCACCAACGTGGCGCGCCATTCCGGAGCGACCGAGGTGAAAGTTAGCCTTATGGAGAAAAGGAGCACTATCACGCTTGCCATTGAAGACAACGGGAGGGGAATCACCGGGGAACAGTCACGGGGGGCCGCAGCGCTTGGAATCCTGGGGATGAGAGAGCGTGCCTATTCCCTGGGCGGCGAAGTGATTATCCATGGCGTGAAAGGGAAAGGCACCACGTTAGAAGCCACATTCCCGCTGGAAAAGAGGAAGTAAGGTCATGCTCAGAGTGCTCATCGCCGACGATCACCCTGTCATAAGGAGAGGGATACGGCATATCCTCGAGGAGATAGTTGATACTGTCGAGGCTGACGAGGTGTCCGACGGGTGCGGTGTCATCGAGCATATTGCGAGGAAGCCTTATGATATAGTGCTGCTGGACCTCTCCATGCCTGACATGAACGGCATTGACATCCTGAAACAGATAAAAATAACTCACCCCTGCCTGCCTGTGCTCATCCTGAGCATTCACCGCGAGGAGCTCTATGCCATAAGAGCCCTGCGGGCAGGAGCGTCGGGATATCTCACCAAGGAGATCGCCCCCGAAGCGCTCGTGTCTGCCATAAGAACCATCATGGGCGGCGAGAAGTATATCAACCCCTCTCTTGCACAGAAGCTTGCCTTCGAGATTGACGATTTCTCCCATAAAAAGCTCCACACGAGCCTCTCTGACAGGGAGCTCCAGGTGCTTCAGTTTATCGCGTCGGGCAAAACAGTGAAAGAAGCGGCCGATGCCATGCACCTGTCGGCAAAGACGGTGAGCACCTACAGGACGAGAATTCTTGAAAAGCTCAACCTCAAGAACAATGCCGAGATAACCTGCTATGCCATAAAAGAGGACCTTGTGGTGTAGCAGCCCTGCCCCAACTATCCCCAATTCCTACAAAAACCCGGGAAGGGTACCTACAGCAAAAAACCGCCCGGCCCCTTATAATGAAAGTATAAGAAGCAGAAAACAATGAAAAAGGTGGAGCTTCACTTATTATTTTTCTGGGCAGTATTTCTTTCCGCAGCACTCATAATGGGTGGCTGCGGGGGAGGCGGCGGCCAGGAGCGGCAGGCGGATGGGGGATTCTCAAAATGAATGAACAGAAGCAGGCGGAGGAGAGGCTGCGCGAAGCAGAGGAGCGGTTTCGCATCACCGCCGAAACATCAAACGACCTGATTCACGAATGGGACCTGAAGAAGAGCATCCAGTGGTTCGGCAGGATTGACGAGATGCTCGGCTACGGCCCGGGCGGGTTCCCGAGAACCCTGGATGCCTGGGAAAACTCGCTGCATCCGGAAGATCACGACCGCACGATGTCTGCGATTCAATCCCACCTGGAGGGACGCGCGCCTTTTGACATCGAGTACCGTATTCGAAGGAAAGACGGAGTGTATCGGTGGTGGGCCGTTCGGGGCGTGGCCGCAAGGGGGCCCGACGGAAAACCCGTCCGATGGATCGGAACGGTCACGGACGTCACCGAACGAAAGCGGACAGAGGAGATACTGGAACGGATCGAGTGGATGCTGTCCCCAAAACCATCGTCCGCCGCCATAGATGAAGCTCAGGATTCAGCCGTCGATAAGGGCTATGGGGATTTGACCGAGTTGAACCATGGCGGGCTCATCCTGAGGTCCGTTGGCAAGGAGATGCTCAGGAGCATCTCGAGCGAATTCCTGGATCTGATGGAGACCTCCTCCGCCGTCTATGAGAAGAACGGCGACTATGCCTGCGGAATATTCTCCTCAAAGTGGTGCCGCATGATGGACCGGGCATCGAGGAACCTTTGCGCCTGCGATGACAATGCCGCGGCTTTGAGCTCCGGGAAATGGCTGTGCCACGAATCCTGCTGGACGCGCTGCTCCAAGGAGGCCATCGCCAAAGGAGCGCCGGTGGACATTGAATGCAATGGCGGTATGCGGCTCTGCGCGGTCCCGATATTCGCCGGCGGTGAAGTCATCGGGGCCATCAATGTCGGCCATGAAGACCCTCCGAAAGATCCCGTAAGGCTTCGAGAACTGGCGGAAGCGTATCATGTGGACTATGATGACCTTGTCAGGGTAGCCGGCGCGTATGACTCCCGCCCGGCTTACATTATCGAGATGGCCAGGAACCGGCTCTATGCTTCAGCGAGGCTCATTGGAATATTGGTGGAGCGAAAGCAGTATGAAGACAGGCTTCATGGTGTCCTGGCAGACCTGGAGCGCTCCAACAGGAACCTGGAGCACTCCAACAAGGATCTCGAGCAGTTCGCCTACGTGGCCTCGCACGACTTGCAGGAGCCTCTTCGCATGGTGGCAAGTTACACGCAGCTCCTGGCAGACCGTTATAAGGGACAGCTCGACGAGAAGGCGAATATGTATATCGACTATGCTGTTGACGGCGCAGTGCGTATGCAGCAGCTCATCAATGACCTGTTGACTTACTCGCGCATCGGCACGCAGGGCAGGCAGCCCGAGCCCATCGACGTGCGCCCGGTCCTCAGCGAAGCCTGTCGCAACCTGCAGACCGCCATCGAAGAGAGCGGGGCAATAGTCACCGACGACGATCTGCCCACGGTACGCGCCGACGCCGGGCAGATCGCCCTGTTGTTCCAGAACCTCATCGGAAATGCCATCAAGTTCCACGGCGCCGATCCGCCGCGTGTCCATGTATCCGCCCGGGATCTCGGCCGCGAGTGGTGCTTTTCGTTGAAGGACAACGGCATCGGAATGGAATCCAAGTACGCGGACAGAGTGTTCGTGATATTCCAGCGGCTGCACACGCAGCAGGAATACCCGGGAACGGGCATCGGGCTTGCAGTGTGCAAGCGCATCGTGGAGCGCCACGGCGGCAGGATTTGGCTCGAGTCCTCACCCGGAGAGGGCTCGACCTTTTTCTTCACCATTCCGAAGTGAGAGAGGAGAGAGGAAGATGAAATCATCGTCTCATGTGAGGCCCATTGAAATCCTTCTGGTCGAGGACAATGCAGGGGACGCCGATCTGACCAGGGAAGCGCTGGACACGAGCAAGATGCACAACAGGCTGCACGTGGTCACAGACGGCGTGGAAGCCATGGATTTTCTGCATCGCAGGGGGAAGCACGGGGGCGCCCCGCGTCCCGACCTGGTGCTGCTGGACCTCAACCTGCCAAAAAAAGATGGCCGTGAGGTGCTGGCCGAGATCAAGGCGGACAATGACCTGAAGTGCATCCCCGTTGTGATCCTCACCACATCGAGGGAAGAGCAGGATGTCCTGAAGAGCTACAACCTTCACGCGAACTGCTACATCTCCAAGCCAATCGACTTCGCCCAGTTCATGGTGATCGTGAAGTCCATCGAGGATTTCTGGTTTACCATCGTCAGGCTGCCGGCGAATGGAATGAAGCCATGTGTGAAATAAGGCGCGTCCTTCTGGTCGAGGACAACCCGGCCGACATCGACCTGATCCGGGAGCTGCTGGCCGAAACAGGCTCTTTCAGGATCGATTCCGCGACGCGCCTCTCGGAGGCGCTGGCCCGCCTGGGAGCTGAAAAATTCGACCTGGTGCTGCTGGACCTCGGGCTGCCCGACAGCATGGGACTGGAAAGCTTCCACAGAATGAAGGAGGCAGAGCCCGGTATTCCGATCGTGGTGATGACGGGGAACGATAACCAGGAACTGGCCGTCACTGCCGTGAAGGAAGGCGCGCAGGACTACCTCGTGAAAGGCCGGGTCACGGGGAATCAGCTGGCGCGGTCGATCCTTTACGCCCTGGAGCGCAAGCGGGCGCAGGCCCGTGAACGGCTTGCCCGCGAGGTGCTTGAGCTTCTGAACCGGACGGAAGGCGCGTCGGAAATAATCCGCTCCATCCTGCTGCTCTTCAATAAAAGCATGGACTTCGAAGCCATAGGAATACGTCTTCGTGAGGGCGACGATTTTCCATACTTTGAGACCAAAGGTTTTCCTGAAGATTTCATTGAGGCCGAGCGATACCTCTGCGGGCGCGACGAGGCTGGCGAGATCATGCGTGACGCGCAGGGAGATCCGGTGCTTGAATGCATGTGTGGAAACATTCTCC
Organism: Candidatus Eremiobacterota bacterium; assembly: GCA_031082125.1. Lineage (NCBI taxonomy): Bacteria > Bacillati > Vulcanimicrobiota > Vulcanimicrobiota bacterium. Next base: position 42,508 of record JAVHLM010000020.1, on the reverse strand, counting down.
GTGGCCGGACCGACGCCTCGCTTCCATTTTTCACCAGGGGGGGAAGCTTCTACAGCAACTGCACGACGGACCTTCTCGCTTCGACCACTGAGAAAGAGCGTCAATCCCGCACCCGTAACCGCTGCAATGGCGAAGGCTATGAGTCCGTGGCCCTGATACCGCTGCGCTCGGGCACGGAGATCATCGGGCTTCTCCAGTTCAACGACCGCCGGCGCAACCGCTTCACGGCGGAAATGATCCATTTCTTCGAGGGGCTGGGCGCGAGCATCGGGATCGCCCTTATGCACAAGCAGACCGTGGAGAAGCTGCGCGAGAGCGAGGCAAGATACCACACGCTCTTTGAAACCATCGCCGACGGAATCCTTATTGCCGACAATGAAGAAAGAAAGTTCATGTACGCAAACAAATCCATATGCCGAATGCTTGGATACACCGAGGAAAAATTGAAAACACTGGGCCTGGGGGATATCCACCCGAAAGATGCTTTGCCGTCCGTCATGCTCGAATTCGAAGCCCTGGTCCGCGGAGATAAAACCCTTAATTCCGATATTCCATGCATCAGGAAAGACGGGACGATCTTCTATGCGGATGTCAATTCGGCCCAGCTCACTTTCGATGGCCTGGGATGCACCATGGGCATATTCCGGGACGTCACCGAGCGCAGGCAGGCGGAGGATGCCCGCGATAAGCTGGAAACCCAGCTCTCCCAGGCTCAGAAGATGGAGTCTGTGGGGCAGCTGGCCGGTGGTGTGGCCCACGACTTCAATAACATCCTGCAGTCCATGATGGGCTACAGCCAGCTGCTGTTGGAGTGCCTGCCCGCCGGGGACGAGTCCCATGAGTTCGCTCAGGAGATCCTGCATGATACTGATCGAGCGGCCGCGCTGATCCGGCAGCTTCTTGCCTTCGCCAGCAAGCAGACTATTGCCCCGAAGATCATCGATCTCAACGACGCTGTCGAGGGCATACTCAAAATGCTCAGGCGCCTGATTGGAGAGGATATCAACCTTATCTGGAAGCCCGCCCCCAATCTGTGGCCGGTGAAAATGGACCCCGCGCAGATCGACCAGATTCTTACCAACCTGACTATCAATGCACGCGATGCGATCGGCGGCATCGGCAGGATTAGCATTAAAACCGGCTCGACGGAGCTCGATGAAGCCTGCTGCGATACCCAGCCTCTTTTCGCCCCCGGGCGGTATGTAGTGCTTGAGGTCAACGACGATGGGTGCGGCATGGACAAAGAGATAATGGCGCATGTTTTCGAGCCCTTCTTCACCACCAAGGAAATGGGAAAAGGGACCGGTCTGGGGCTGGCGACAGTGTATGGCATCGTGAAGCAGAACCACGGCTTCATCGATTTAGAGAGTGAGCCCGGAAAGGGCACTACTTTCAGGATCTGTCTGCCACGGCACGAGCCGGAGAATGCCGTAACCGGCGAAAGGCTCCCATCGGTTGAGGCGCCGACCGGCACGGAAACCGTGCTGATTGTCGAAGACCAGGAATCGCTGCTCAAGCTCATCAGAAGGCTGCTCGAGCAGCTGGGCTATCACGTGCTGGCCGCCGGCAGCCCCAACAATGCACTCAAGCTGGCTGAGGAGTATCCAGACCTTATCCATCTGCTGTTGACCGACGTGGTCATGCCGGAAATGAACGGCCGCGACCTCATGAAACGTCTTACTGCCATGCGTCCTGGAATCAAATGCCTGTTCATGTCCGGTTATACCAGCGACGTCATCGCCCGCCGCGGCGTCCTTGAGGCGGACGTCCACTTCCTTCAGAAGCCGTTTTCTGTGAAATCGCTTGCCCGGAAAGTGCACGAGGTGCTCTCCGGTCAATAGGCTCCAGATGCATACGATACGGCTGAGAGTGCTCGGTGAGGCACGGTTTCAATCTCATAGAATAGAAGCCGGTAAGGCGGCAAGAGAAGCGTTATGCTGCCGGAAGTATAGCAAGAAAGGAAAGAGCAATGAAAAAGATCCTTGTGGCAGATGATGAGATCAAGATAAGGCAGTTACTTTCCATAATTCTGAAGGCACATGGGTACAGAGTGGAATTGGCCGAAAACGGGTGGGAAGCGGTAAAGGCGGTACAGGACACTCACCCTGATCTCGTGCTGTGCGACATCACCATGGATGGACTCGATGGATACGGCGTCCTGAAGAAGCTCAAGAGTGATCCTGCCCTGGCTGCCATACCTTTCATATTTCTCACAGGAATGGGAGAGAAGCAGGAGATGAGGCGGGGGATGGAGCGTGGAGCTGATGATTATATTGTCAAGCCCTTCACCAATGACGAGATTTTAAAAGCCGTCGAGGCCAGGCTGGCCAGGCAGGCTGCCTGGAGAATGCTCTACCAGGAAAAGATGGACGAGCTCAGGATAAACATTGCTACCACTCTTCCCCATGAGCTCCGGACACCCCTCACCGGAATTTTTGGCATAGCCTCATTACTCAAAGATGAAAAGATGTCTTTTGGGAAAGACCAGGTACGTGAAATAGCGGGGCTCTTATACTCCGCGGCGGAGCGCCTGAGCAGGCTCATAGAGAATTATATTCTCTATGGAGAGCTTGAGGCGCTTTCAGAGGATCCACGGGCCCGCCAGGAAAGGAAAAACAGCCTCATACTTTTACAGGCCAGGGAGCCTTTCATAGTCTCCCATAGTATCTCCTCTGCTGCCAGGAAAGTAGCACTTAAGGCACAGCGGGAGGGGGACCTTGAGCTTGAACTGAAGGAAGCCACGATTCCTGTAGTCATGGATGACCTTAAAAAGATGGTGGAGGAGCTGACAGACAATGCCTTCAAGTACTCCAGAGGCGGCACGCCGGTGACGGTGAAAGGAAAGGTGGATAATAATGGCTATGTAATCTCTATAACTGATAGGGGGCGGGGGATGACCTCCGAACAGATTGCACATACAGGAGCCTTCATGCAGTTTGAAAGGAAGAAATTTGAGCAGCAGGGGTCAGGGCTGGGCCTGTCAATAGCGAAGCGCCTTGCAGCGCTTTATGACGGGGAGCTGAAGATAGAGAGCATGCCGTTAAAAGGGACCACAGTTACCATTATGCTTAAGACGTAGCTCAAATTCCCATTACTCCGCGTCTACCACGCCCATCTTCTTGAGCTTCTCCCTGAGGGTTTTCCTGTCCATCCCCAGGATATCGGCAGCCTGTGACTTGTTTCCCCCCATGCTCGCAAGGACAAAGTGGATGTATTCATTCTCGATCTCGGCAAGGCTCTTGATGCGCCCCCCCTCGGCGAAGGCCGTGAAGCGCATATGCGGCGGGAGGTCCGTCACGTCGATGAGGTCCCTGTCGCCCATCACCACGAGTGACTGCATAAGGTTCTCAAGCTCCCTCACATTTCCCGGCCATGGGTAGCTCTTGAGAACCTGGAGGGCGAAATCGCTGAAGCGCGGTGCCGGTTTCCCAAGCTCATTCGCGTACCTTGCGGCGAAATGGCTCGCCATTATAAGAATATCGCCGCCGCAGTCTCTCAGGGGAGGGAGAGAGATGGGAACGACATTGATACGGTAATAAAGATCCTCCCTGAAGGCGCCGCTGCTCACCAATGAGAGGAGATCCCTGTTCGTGGATGCAAGCAGATGCACATCAACCCTTCTTGTGCCCCCTGAGGCCGTGGTAGAGATCTCCTTGTCCTGGATGACACGCAGGAGCTTTGTCTGCATGGTGTGCGTGAGGTTGCCGATACCGTCGAAGAAAATGGTGCCGCTGTCTGCCGCGCCGAAAAGGCTTGATTTTGAATCTTCCTCGTGGCGCGTTGAGCCAAAGAGCTCGCTGTCGAGAAACTCCTCGGGGATGCCGCCGCAGTTCACGGGGATGAAAGGTGCCGCTGCCCTGGAGCTCGAGTAATGGATGGCGCGGGCCACAAGCTCCTTCCCGGTGCCGCTCCCTCCCGTGATGAGCACCGTGGCAGTCGTTCTGGCGGCTTTCCCAATGGCATCGAAAACTTTGAGCATCGCCTCCGAGCGCCCGATGATGCCGTAAGGAGCCGGTGAGAGATCATTATTTTCGCCTGCGCCGAGCTTCCTGGTGCTGAGCTTCTCGATGGCGCGCCGCACGGCCGTGAGAAGCTCATTGACGGTAAAAGGCTTGGTGAGGTAATCTTCGGCGCCGATCCTGACGGCTGCCACCGCTCCCTCGATAGAAGGGTGGCCCGTTATCATGAGCACAGCGGTGAACCTGAAGTTCTCCTTCACATGCCTGATAAGGTCCATTCCGCTCATCCTGGGCATCTTGCAGTCGGTGATCACAAGGTCCACCGGCGTTATCTCCAGGATTTTAATTGCCTCGGAGACACTCGAGGCAATAAGGGCATGGTACCCCGACTTGCCCAGTGCCTTCTCCATGAATTTCAGGATGGAAAACTCATCATCAACGACTAGAATGCGCTTTTTCTCTTCCTTATGGGGCATGGTGATGTTCTTCGCCTTTCACAGTCATGCCGATAGTTCTTCCATGGAATGCCGCTTTTCCTTCTTCTCCCTGCCATGGGTTTTGTAAAAGGCTCGTAAAGATTTTCACAATGTAAGAGGAGGGATAAAAAGGAAGCTCTTCTGATGAAATGACAGGCGCTCCCCGGTCTGTCACCAGCGGAGAAAAATTCCTCAACGCCGGTTGAAAACGATAAATCAGTTGTGTAAGTCCTACAAAAACCCGGGAAGGGTACTTACAGCAAAAAACCGCCCGGCCCCTTATAATGAAAGTATAGAGTATAAGGAGCAGAAAACAATGAAAAAGGCGGAGCTTCACTTATTATTTTTCTGGGCAGTATTTCTTTCCGCAGCCCTCATAATGGGTGGCTGCGGGGGAGGCAGCGGGGGAGGCGGCGGTGCTGCGGGGCCTTCATACTGGGGTGGAGGCAGCGGGGGAGGAGCGGTACAGGCTTACTCCGTATCGGGCACGCTCAGGGACGCCACGAGCAATCAGCCTGTGCAGGGCGCCACGTGCACCCTCTCACAGACTAAAGCCAGGGTCGTCATCACTACAGCCATCACTGACCAGAATGGGCGGTATAATCTCACCGGCGTGCCCGCCGGGACCTACTCGCTCACCATCACCAAGGACAATTATATCAGTTATGAGACAAATGACCTCTCGATAACGCAGGACACTGCCAATGAGGACTGCTCCATCATGCAGACGTTGCAGTGGAACCAGATGGCAGGCTCCGATCACCCCTTTGATGAAAGCAAGAGCTACATCATTGTGGAGGCCGATGTCCCTTCAAAGGGCCTCAGAGGTGCAGGCATCTCGGCGACGATAACGCCTTCAGGCGGAGTCCAGATAGGCTACCTCACCGATGCCACTCCCCCCACGATAGACTGGAGCGCCACGTCAACTTATCAGAATGGCGGGATCATATTTTACAACCTTACGTCCAGCCTTCAGTATACCCTGTCGTTTACTTCACCCGGCACTATCTTCGCAAGCCTGAGCATCCTGCCGTCATCAGGCGGCACTATTCAGAACTACAGCGTCCTGGCAACGGCCCCTGCGCCTGATCCTACCACAACCCCGACCCCCACTCCGACCCCCATTCCAACCTCATCGCCTTCACCCACTGCATCGCCGCAGCCCTCGCCCACGCCCACGCAGTCGCCTGGAGGCGGCGGTGGCGGCGGCGGTGGCGGAACACCTGTGGCTGCCAAGCTCGGCTTTAAGGTCCAGCCCACTGATGTGACGGCAGGCGTGGCCATTACCCCAACTGTGGAAGTGGCCATTCAGGACGCATCAGGTAACACCGTGGCAACAGCGACCGGAGACATTACCATCGCCATCGGCACCAATCCAGGTGACTCTACCCTTTCAGGCACCACAACACTCTCTGCCGTCGCCGGTGTGGCGGCCTTTGATGATTTGAGCCTCGACAAGGCCGGCGAAGGATACACATTGACGGCCACATCCGGCGCCCTCACTGAAGCGACGAGCGGCACCTTCAATGTGACGTCGCGGGACTACACTGCCTGGACCGACCAGGGCATCGTCTATACCGCACCGGCAGCAGGAAACGCATATTACCCCTGCGTGCTTTACGACGCGAATGGATTCGAAGACGCAGGTGAAAAGTATGCACTGTGGTATAGTGACGGCAGTGGGGCAGTTTTTCTCGTCACCTCATCAGACGGCACGTCATGGAGCGCTCCGACTACTATGAGTGGCCTCGGTGGTAAACCGAATCACGCGCAGGTGCTTTACGATGCAGATCGCTTCGGGCTCGGCCCTTCTGGACCAAAGTACAGGATATGGTATTGGGACAATAACGCTGATTTATACAGCATTTCCTCAATAGCCACTGCCCGGTCCGTTGATGGAGTCACTTGGGATAGTTATACCGCCTTGACGCAAGACGCATCGGCCAAGTTAGTGACCGGAGGACCAGTGACGGATTGGAATCGCGGTTCCTATGGTCCCGTACACCTGTTTTACCAGCCGGGCGCGGCAGACTCCGGCACCGACCCTTGGAGTTATAGCTATGTAATGTATTACGACGGCACAACTGGCGGCCCTGAAGCAACAGGACTCGCATATTCCGCCGATGGCCTGTTCTGGAAGGCATACACCGTAAATCCCGTATTGTCTCCCTCTGCAAGCCCTGCGTGGGACTCCAAATACTCCACCTTTGGTACGGTGTACCATGATGCTGCCGGTTATCACTTCTGGTATAGCGGCGGAGTCACTACTCTTAATGAAGGCATCGGCTACGCGTTCTCAACCGACGGCAAGGCCTGGACTAAGAACCCCAGCCACATCTTCCACATCAGCGACGCCTACGCAGTGAGCTACCGCAACTCGCGAGTCTGCACCCCTTCCGTCATTGACGACGGAACGGGTGTGCTCAAAATGTATTATACCGCGCAGGCATCTGGCGGGCTGAAGAAAATCGGCCGGGCCACCTTGGCTCCATGACCCACCTTGTCTGTACAAAAGGAGTAGTGTCTCATTGATCTGCGGTGAGAGGGGCCAAAGAGATAAAAATTTCGGGAACAGTGAGTCGGTGCGAGGAAAAAGGCGGGATATCGGGCTGAAAGCCCTTATCTGTAAACACAAAACCAGAGCCCATCAGCCCCGCCCATTAAATCTCCAGTTGCGTCCGAGGACCACGTCGAGGAAATAGTAGTCGGCATAGGGGCTTTTATTGCGGAGCAGGTTCTTGAGGAAAGCAATGGCTCCGTTATCGCGAGCTCCTGGCCGTGGAGCTCTTCCTCCAGGTTGCTATGGTCCCGATGGGCGAGACCCGGCAGGAATGTGACAGGAACGCGCAGAAGCACCTGAAGATAGAGCTGGCCCATAGTCGATATATGGAGCCCGCCGGAAGCTTTCGTAAAGCCTCCTGACTTGAGATGGGAATGGCTGTAAAGCCTTGGACGAATTGCCCCGGTAAGACCACTTTGGAGGATGAGCGCATGAGCAGATTCTGGTCCTATTGTCCAATCATTGTGCTGGCGGCGTTATGTGCCGCCTTTTCCGCGGGATGCCCTCAATCCTCGTCCACTGTGCCCCCCGTTGTATCTTCCGGGGAATCCGCCTCTTCCTCCAATGTCCTGGTGAACGGCCGGGCGATTACCCCCGCAGGCACCGCCAGCGGCCCCGTGGGAGGCATGCCATTGAACATAGCCCTCAGTCCCGATGGCAGATACGCCGTCACGACATCCAGCGCCATATCCTCGCTTCTCTGCACATTGCGGGTAAGTGACGGCACGGTGGTAAATTCGTTCTCCTTTCCCACGATGGATGCCAATAACCCCAACAACGGCCTCTTTTATGGACTTGCCTTCGATCCCGCTCCCCAAAGCGGCACTTACACGCTCTATGCCTCCCAGGGAGTCTACGGCACTGTCGCGGTGCTCACGCTGGGCGCAGACGGGTCCCTCACCCAGACGGGCACCATTCCTTCCAAGCCCAGGCCTTACATGCCTGATGACCAGCCGGCCGGCCTGGCACTGGCCAAGGGGAACCTCTACCTCGCCAACTACTTTCCCGTCGATCTGGCGCCCCCCCATCCCCCGAAGTCCTCGTTCTCCATTTATCAGACCGACGGCTCTTTTCTTGGACGCTATACATTCCCGGGTATGGCACACACCGACACACCCTGCTTCCCTCTGGCGGTGACCGTGAAATCAGACGGCACCAGAGCTTATGTGGCAAGCCAGCGGGATGGCTGCGTCTATGTGCTGGACACTTCTGACCCGAAGAATCCTGCTCTGGCGTCCACGATCACGGACCTCGCTCATCCCTCGGCGCTGCTGCTCAACAAAGCGCAGACCCTTTTGTTCATCGCCAATGCAGGGAGCGATACCATCTCGGTGGTTGACACCGCCAGTAATCAGGTGGCAGCTACGGTGCTGCTGCGGCCGACAAATGTCAGCAATCTGCCCGGTGTCTCGCCTACAGGCCTGGCGCTCTCACCGGATGAGAAAACCCTGTATGCCTCGCTTGGCGATTTTAACGCGGTGGCCGTCATAGATACCGGGACAAGCCAGTTGAGCGGCTACATCCCTGCCGGCTGGTATCCCACGGCCCTGGCCGCCACTCCCGACAACAAGGGACTGCTGGTTGTCAACGGGTGGGGCACTACCGCCATGAACCCCAACCCCCAGTTTAACTATCTCGACCCTGACGTGGTGAGAATCAACTCCAGCACCAATCCCCCCACCTGGGCGAATCAGCCCGGCCCGGGCTATGTGCTGGATTCCATTCCGGGAAACGTCTCCCGCATCGACCTGACCGAGGCGCTCCCTGCTCTGATCCAATCGACTGAACAGGTGATCCAGAACAACCAGCACACCACGGCAATCGGGAGCAATGCCGGGGACACCCTGGCCCGGCTTGGCGTAAAGAGCGGCAAGATAAAGCATGTCATCTATGTGATCAAGGAAAACCGCGGCTACGATCAGGTTCTCGGCGACCTCCCGCGGGGCAACGGCGACCCCTCGCTGACCCTGTTCGGGCGGCAGATTACCCCGAATCAGCATGCTCTCGCGGAGCGCTTCACCCTTCTGGACAATTACTACAACAATGCCCCGGTGAGCGGAGAAGGCTGGGTATGGTGCACCCAGAGCCTGGCAAATGCATTCACCATAAGGGCCATTCCTTACATATACAGGCTCCAGCCCGCCACCTACAATCTCAATTACCAGTTCGAAGGGCAGAACAGCAACTATATCACAGGCGGTTACCCGGCCCAGGATCAGGATGGGAACTGGCTCTCCACCTCGCACCAGGCATCCCCGCCCATCACGAATATCGCAGAAGCGCCAGGCGGATATATCTGGGACAAGGTCCGCGAAGCGGGCCTCACCTACCGAAACTATGGGTTCTATCTCTCGACGGGAGTCCCCTCGACGGGCCCCCCCTACCAGATTCCGGACAACTATCCCAACGTGGCCAATCTCTGCCCTCCCGGCCATATTCCGACTCCCCCCGGCCAGGTCGCCGGTTACAGCGACTATGATTACCGCAAGTTCGACTTCAGCTATGCCGACAGCGACGCCTGGGTAAAGCACAACTTGACGGCCTCCAGCATAGGATTGACCACCGGGTCACCCCCCGGCTATTACCATTCGCCCAATTCACCCACTCCAGCGATGCCCAGCCGATTCTCGGAGTGGAACCGCGAGTTTCAGGCGATGCTGGCGCAGGATCCTACAGGCGGCACTGTTCCCACATTTATGATGGTGCGCTTCATGAGGGATCACACTATGGGGACCAACCCGTCATTCGGCTCCCCGAAGGCCATGATGGCCGATAATGACTACGCCGTGGGACAGCTGGTGGAGGCGGTGAGCAAGAGCCCCATCTGGAAAAGCACCGTGATCTTCGTCATCGAAGACGACGCCCAGTTCAGTCCCGATCACATCGACACCCACCGCTCCTTCTGCCTGGTGATAAGTCCCTGGATCAGAAAGGGGACCCTGGACTCCAATTTCTATGATACGGTGAGCGTCCTCAAGAGCATGGAGCTCCTGCTCGGGCTCACTCCCATGAGCCAGTACGACGCCCTTTCCAATCCCATCACCGGCGGCTGGGATACCACTCCCGGCAACAGCGCTCAATATGACGCCATTCTGCCCCCTGCAGATATAATCAGCGAGGTAAATCCGACGACTGCGTCGCTTGACCGGAAAGACCCGCGCCGCCGCCTGGCCATTGAGTCCAGCAGGATGAACTGGAAGGTCGCTGACGCTGCTCCATACCGGCTTCTCAACGAGATCCTCTGGAAAAGTGTCAAGGGCCCGGAGTCGAAGGCGCCGGAGCTCCGCATCAGCAAATTAAAGTACCTTGAAAACAAGCAGGGGCAAAGCTCACCGCGTGACGACGACTGAGCGAGACGCTGCAGCACGACACCTCTCCTCAATCTCTGCAGGTGCAGGGATCGCTTCTATGCCCCGCCAGTGTGGCTCTCTCAGCGATCTCGAGGCTGGAGAGGCCGTCTTCAAGCGTCACCGTGCTCTTATGCCGCGGATCGTCAATAGATGCAATGAGATCGTCCATGGCTCTCGCAACGCTCGCCGAGTAGACCTCGCCCTTCGACTCAGAGAGCCCGAACGTGGCCGTCACCATGTGGGTGGCATCGTAGTGATTCCCGAAAGAATGGAGCCCCCGGGGGGAAGAGCCCTCTTCACCCTTTCCCCAGCCCATGGGCCTTGAGAGGTCGTCCGCTTCGTCTATGCGCAGGCGGCTTTCCATGACGAATCCCGGAAGAAGTGAGAGAGCTTTTTCGCTCTCGCTCTGCACGAGAGCCCTGAGGCGTCCTTTAAGGGGAATCCATCCCTCGAGGTCGATGACGGCGCAGTCAAAGGCAAGGCGGATGCTTGTGGATTCGAAGAATCCCGGGTAGGCAAAATGATGATAATGGGTTGCAATGAGCCCCCTGTCATAGAGGACCGAGGCCATCGCCTGGGTCTCCTGCCCCTGGCGGCGCTCATGAAAAGCGCCTGTCACCTCCATGGGATGCTCATCGGTGAGCGTGTGGATGAAATCGATGAAATGGACGGCATGCTCGATGAGGATCCCTCCGGAAACCTGCCTGTCCCAGAACCAGTGAGAAAGGGGGAGTCCGCTGTCCTGGGCGTAATTTTCCACATCTGCCCGGCGCAGAGGACCGAAGCTCTTTGTCTCTGCCAGGGCTCTCAGCGCCTGGAGAAGGGGATTATAGCGCATGACGTAGTTGACCGAGGCTCTCTTCCCGGACTGATCGCGCACCCGGATGATCCGCCTCGCCTCTTCCGTCGTCACCGCGAGAGGCTTTTCAATGAGCACGTGAAAGCCTTTTTCCATGGCTTCACAGGCGATCTCGCCATGGGTTGACGGAGGCGTCACGATAGAGATGATATCCATGTCCCTGCAGGAAAGCAGCTCTCTCCAGTCACGAAAAAAGAGCAGCCCTTCGGCAGGTGCTTTTTCAAGCCGGAGATCGGAGACCGCAGCGACTTCCACACGGGGAAGAGCTTTCCAGCTGGTATGGAGAAACTGCCCGAAGCCCCCGTAGCCGATGAGTCCCACCCTGTAACGCTTCATTTTTCTCCCCCTTTGCTCCGCATTTCTATTTTGGTTTTCCTCAATTTTTTATCAGGCGCCTGCTCCGGGCCCGGAACAGCCATAGACGCCCTGGTATATGGTGTCCCTTATCGCAGTGAACTCACTCCCGCTTATGGGGCGGGGGTGCGAGATAATAACCATCGGCACCGGGGATTTGCTTTCGGAATAGGGAGGCTGCATGTACTGGTGCTCATTGACGAAGAAGCCGAGGCGCCTGAAGAAATCCAGGCGTCTTGAGGCTGTCTCGGTCTCGGGCCGCTCGCACTCTCCCACTATCAGGATGCCGGGATGCATGCTCAGGAAATTCTGGACGATTGCGCTTCCCAGGCCCCTGCTGCGGATTTTCTCATCGATGGCGAAATGCTCTGCAAAAAGGAACTCATCAAAGCGCCACCACGAAAGAAGGGCTACAAAGTCCCCTGATGAGAGGACCCCGTGGAGATGAAACCTGCCGTTCGCCAGCAGGGCTTCGTCAAAGTCCCCTCTCTCATCCGCCACGAATGACTGCTCAAGCAGCCGGGATACCATGGGAAAGAGCGGATCATCGACTGACGCAATCCTCACGAGGCTGATTCTTTCGGGATCGATGAAAACGCCAGGGGCAGCGCTCCCTGGAGTCAGAGATCCTGCATCAACGGTTGCTTCAGGGTTTTCAATGAGGTGGTCCGGCATATTCCAGAGTATACCATGAAATGCGGTAATTATCAATTGCTCAGCCCGGGAGCCCTGCAGCCTGTGAAGTGCCTGTCCTGTGGAATCCGGAGCAGCCTGCGGAGGATCCACAGGACAGGCAGAAAGCCTTCATGGACCCGAATTCTTTTGAAAATTTAACGATAACGCAGGTGAAAAGGAGTACGGCCCCCACGGTTATCCTATCGCAGCATTACTGAAAATGACCGTTCTCTCTTTCCTCTCCAATTTAAGCGACAAACAGACAGAGAACTATGTGAGAGACAATATGCCTGCCCGGTTCTTCGTCGGTCTGGGACTCCATCAGGATGTGCCCAGGGTGCCTTATGCCTTACCCGCGGCCTGTTTTAGGGGCCTGCGGCGATCTTTGCAGGTGCTTCAGGCAGGATACGGCCTGCCAGATATTTTTTTCAGGCCCCTCGGCGCCGGCGGGCGCTGTCTGCTCTGGAGGCTGAATGGCCATGGCGGGAAAAGATATTGACCACCGGGCAAGCTCTGGGGTATAATTGCTTCTGGGTTGCCTGGCAGCATTCTTGCTCTCATGCAAGACATGGACAGCCATGAGACTGGATCTGCCATAGGAACTGGTTTCCATCTGATGCAGCGGGAAGGTGCAGAAAAATGAAAAAGCTCTTTGTTGTCCTCTGGCTATCGCTGTTCCTCTCTGCAGGATGCTTTGAAATAGATCAGCCTCCCAGGGAACAGAAGGACCGCAGCCGGTGCTTCAATAATCTGCAGACAATAAGCTTTCAGCTTAAAGTATTCGCAGAGAATCATGAGGGGCTCTACCCCGCAACCCTTAAAGAGCTTCTTGCCTTGGCGCCAGATGGAAAGCCTTATCTCAATGAGCTGCCAGTCTGCCCGGCTGCAGGGGAAGATACTTACAGCAAGTCATATCAGGTTTCAGCCGACAGAACTGAATACACGTTTTCCTGCAGAGGCGCCTGGCACGGAAGTACATGGAGCGCTCACTATGTCTCTACCATTGAGGAAGAAAGAGCGTTCATGGAAGGAGTTGATGTGAAAAAGCGAGACAGCTTCGGCTCTACGGCCCTTCATGATGCAGCTTCAAAGGGATCTGTCAAAAGGATTGAGGCGCTTCTGGACAAAGGTGCCGCAATCAATGCGAAATCTGATGAAGGAGCTACCCCTCTGCACTTCGCAGTCCGGTGCGGAAATAAGAAAGCGGCGAAGATGTTGATGGATAAAGGTGCCGATGTCAATGTGAAAACCAATGCCGGCTGGACGCCCCTTCTCTGGGCGGTGAGCATCAACAACAAAGAAATGGCAGAGCTTTTTGTCGCACAAGGCGCGGACCTCAAGGCGATAAGTGAAGATGGAGAGACACCCCTGGATATTGCGAAAAAGGCAGGATACAAAGACATTGAGGAGATCCTGGAAAAAGCGGCGGCGGCCGGCAAATGAGGGCCACTCTTTTGCCGCGCGCTCTCTTTCTCGCCCTTATATTCCTTTTTTCCCTGGCAATCCCTGGTTGCCAGGCCGGCCCGCAGCAGAATGAGGCCGCCACCCCCGAAGCGATGAGAGAAGCCATGGTAAAGACCCAGCTTGAAAACAGGGGCATCAAGGATAAGGCTGTCCTCGATGCGATGCGCAGGATCCCCCGCCACCTCTTCGTCCCCGGGAATCTGAAAACGCGCGCCTGCGAAGACAACCCGCTCCCCATAGGCTCGGGCCAGACCATTTCCCAGCCTTACGTGGTGGCCCTCATGACCGAGTCCCTGAAGCTCAGCAAAAGCGACCGCGTGCTTGAGATAGGCACAGGCTCAGGCTACCAGGCGGCAGTCCTTGCAGAGATTGTCAAAGAAGTTTACAGTATCGAGATAATCAAGGAGCTTGCCGACCGGGCGAAAAAGACCCTGGAGAGCCAGAAGTACAAAAACGTGACAGTGAAGTGCGGCGACGGCTATGCCGGGTGGAAGGAGCATGCCCCCTTTGACGCCATCATAGTGACGGCCGCAGCCGAGAAGATTCCGCAGCCCCTCATCGACCAGCTCAAGCCAGGCGGGCGCCTCTCCATACCCGTGGGCCCCCAGAAAGAGGTGCAGAAGCTCATGCTTCTCACAAAGAGAGCCGACGGCTCAATAGAGAAGACCTGCATCACCGAGGTCCTCTTCGTGCCCCTTACCAGAGAGAAATAAGGATTTCACAAATGACATTACAGGATACCATCAATTCCTTGAAAGAGGAGCTCGTCCACTGCGCGCAGAGGGTCATTGCGATTCCCAGCGTGTCAGGCAGCGAAGGGGAGCTCGTAGCCTTCCTGTCCGACGAGATGCGAAGGATGGGATGCGCGAAGGTGTGGACAGACGATATGGGAAACCTCATCGGATCTACAGGAGAGGGGCCGGTGAAGATACTGATCGACGCTCATCTGGATACGGTGGGAGCCGGGCGCAGAGAAGCCTGGAAGCGGGACCCCTTTGAAGGCCGCTGCGAGCAGGGAGTGATTTACGGGCGGGGCGCGACAGACCAGAAGCTCGCGATGGTTTCAATGCTTTATGCGGTAAAGCTCATCAGGGAGCACGATCTTTCCGGGGATTATACTCTTTATCTTACAGGGACCTGTGAAGAGGAGAACTGTGAAGGATTCTGCCTTAATCATATCATTGAGCATGGGAGGATCGCGCCGGACTTCGTGGTTATCACCGAGCCCACCGGCCTGAAAATTCACAGGGGCCAGAGAGGGCGCATGAAGATGAGAGTCACCGTGCCGGGGCGCTCATGCCACGCCTCGGCGCCAGAGCGTGGCGTCAACGCGGTATCGGGGATGGCCTCTGTGATCCTCGATGTGGACGAGCTGAACCACCGCCTCGCCTGTGATCCTTTTCTCGGGAAGGGGACTGTTGCCGTCACGTCAATTGGATGCCAGACCCCCTCGGAGAATGCGCTCCCCGATCTCTGCACCATCTGCCTTGATCGAAGGCTCACCGCGGGAGAGACGCTGGAGGGCGCGCTGAGGGAAGTGAGGGATCTGCCGTCAGTCAGAAAGTGCAATGCCCGGGTTGAGCTCTATACTCATCATGCCCGCTCCTGGAAGGGTTTTGAGATTGAGCAGAAAGACTTCTTCCCCTCCTGGGTGCTCCCGGAAGACCATATGCTTGTGAGGGCAGCAGTAAAAGCCGGAGAGTCCGCCCTTGGGGTGAAGCCGGGAATCAGCCGCTGGCTCTTCTCCACGAATGGCGTTGCCACGGCGGGAGCAAGGGGAATCCCCACCATCGGCTTCGGGCCCTCTGATGAAAAGCATGCCCATACCGTTGATGAGCAGACTCCTGTCGAGGACCTTCTGAAAGCTGCCATGTTCTATGCCCTTCTCCCGTCGGCGATAACCGGGGACAGACTCTCATCTTAATGAGCTTGATGGCTTGCAGGTTTTCTCTGGTGAAATTGCAGGTGCAGGGATATTTCTGGTATAATTTAAGAGGCCCTCAATTCCCGCTTCCTCGCCCGGGTGAGGAATATGGCATCTCACTTTCAAGGAGGCTCTATGGTGAAAAAAACAGCTTTTCTTATCTCTTGTGTGATTCTGGTATTGGGAGGTATCCTGAGAAGTGAAGCAGAGGCAGAGGTGAACCTGGCCTCTTCCATCACCCCTCATATGGAGATATATACTGCCCCGGGTGATGCCTTTTCCCTCTATTACCCGAGAGGCTGGAAAGTGATCGTCAACGAATACTCGGTGACTCTCGAGGAAAACCCTGATGACCCGTCTGCTGCGAAGATTGACATCCTTGCAGTTCCTCTCAGGAAATCTCTCTCAAGCATGGAGCTTATCACCATGATGGCCAGGGAGATGAAAAAGCAGTATCCCGACTTCAGGATCCTTGAAACGCGCCAGTTCAATAAGAATCCTGACATGTGCGGGGTAATGTTTGCCTACACCTCAGGCTCTTCAGTTCTTGCCGGCTTCGCAGTATCGGCTGCCGAGGGGAGCAAGGCAGTATGGGCCGATCTTTACGGGAAACCCGAGATATTCAACACCCAGGCGGCATTTCTTCTTTTCTCTTATGTGATGCAGAGCATCAGGTTTCACAGCGCCGTTCCAGGCCAGCCGGTGATTATCGTGCCCGACAGTATTGCCCGGCAGGGCGCCAGGCTTGAGAGTGCTCCTTCCCCGGGCGGAGGCCGGGCTCCCGGTTATTCCGCAGATTATCGCAAAGAGTTTATGAAAAAAGCAGTGACGACCCACATGTGGAACATGGCACCCTATATCTTCCCCAACTGGGCAAGATGGTAAAATAAACAGGCACGGCGGGGGATCACTCGCCTTTGTATTCCTGAAAGGTCTTCATTACGTTTTCCACATATCGCTTTGTCTCGGCGAAGGGGGGGACCCCTCCGTAGCGGCTGACATTCCCTGGCCCGGCATTATATGCAGCCAGGGTTTTTTTAAGGTCACCCTGAAACCGGTCGGAGAGCTGCTTCAAATATCTGGTCCCGCCCATGATGGCCTGCCGGGGATCGGAAGGGTCGCTGACGCCCAGCGATTCAGCCGTCTCGGGCATGAGCTGCATGAGCCCCTGCGCTCCCGCCTGTGATTCCGCGTCGGTGTTGAAGCCCGATTCATGGTTGATGACGGCGTTGATCAGGGCAGGATCCATTCCGTATTTTGCCGCCGCCTCCTCCACGTATTTCTGGTATTTCTTCGCTTCCTGCGGAAGGCTGTCTTTTACGGGCTCCCGGCCTTTTTCCGGAGAGGGAGCCTTCTCTGCCGCCGGCGCAGCGTCCCTGGTATTGATCCGGTCTTTCAGAGCGGACTCGAAGGCACGGAGCGAGTCAGAACCGCTCCCGCCGGGAGCATGGCCTGAATTCTCCCGCTCAAGCCCTTTTGAAATCTCCGCGGTGTCTTCCGGCTCCTTGCCGGGGCGCCGCGGCGAAGGCTCTTCTTCTCCGCGCTGTGGCGAGTCCGCAGAGCTTTTCTCTGACGCTGCGGCTTTCCTGCAAGAGTTCCCTTCCCATTGCAGCGGCCTGCCCTGGGAGGCATCTATGGAGCCCGCTGCGGAGATTTGAGTCTCTTCCTGATTGTTGCTCACCGGCTCTCCTTGGCTTTCGTGCGGAGATGACTCCCCCGCTTCTCCTGGTTCCTCTCACCTATTATACCACAGCAAGGCTTGAAAAAAAGTTATCATAAGTTTACAAATGTTACCGAAATGTTTCCTGAGTGTGCCGGGAGGCCCGTCTCTTCCAAGCCCCATGACGGCAGCCAAAAGGGTTACCCTATTTTAAGAAGAAAGTAACTCACATGGAAAAATCACTTTATTCTCAGGTCCCTCCGGTATTTATACTGACCGAATCCTGCAGACGGCGAAATACTCCCGCTGTCCGACAAGGGGAGGGGAGGAGCTTATTATGGCGCGCCATAAGAAATCTGTTTCTATCCTGCTTCCATTCCTGATATTTCTCTCTCTCCTCACGCCAGGCGCCCTTGCTCAGAAGGCGGAAGACAGCAGAAAGCTGCTGGATCAGGGGCAGAGCCTGCTCAATGGCAGCAGGTTCAAAGAGGCCCTGGTGATTTTCAGAGAGGGGCTCAGACTATGCGAAGCACAGCAGGACAGCCAGGGCATGGTTACTTTCATTATCAGGACAGGCTATGCCTGCTCAAGCCTGGGAGATTACCGCGCTGCACTGGAGAATTTTGAGAAGGCCCTGAAGCTTGCCCGGGAGATCGGAGAGAGAAAAGGCGAGCGGGAAGCCATGGGAGCCCTTGGCATGATCTATTCCCTCCAGGGAGACTATGCAAAAGCCCTGGACTATGATGAAAAGGCGCTCGAGATAGCCCGGGGGATGGGAGACAGAGAGGGCCAGAAAGTGCTTTTCAACAACCTGGGTGAGATTTACTGGAATCTGAGGCTTCTTCAGAAGGCCCGGGACCATTATGAAAAGGCCCTCGGGATGGCCCGGGAGATGGCAGACCGAAGGAGCGAGGGAACTATACTCGCCAATATCGGCGTCATTTACTCCTATCGTGGAGAGTATCAGAAGGCGCTGGAGTGCTTTGAAAAATCTCTTGCCTGCTCAGGGGCTCTCGGAGATAAAGGCATGCAGGCAGCCGCCCTCAGCCATCTGGGCCAGGTCTATTACCGCCTGGGAGATATCCAAAAAGCCCTTGATCAGTATGAAAAGTCACTTGCGATGGCCCGGGAGATTGGAAGCAAGCGGGGCCAGGTTTCCTGCGCCATGAAGATGGGCCAGCTCCACGCCAGTCAGGGGAATTACAGGAAAGCCCTTGATCAGTATGAAAAATCACTTGCGATGGCCCGTGAGATGGGAGACAGGCGAAGCGAGGCCGAGGCGCTCAGCAGCATCGCGGCACTTTATTATAAACTGGGAGATTACGGGAATGCTCAGCAGAATTGCGTAAAAGGCCTCCAGATAGCCCGGGAGCTGGGCGACAAAAACACCCAGGCGCTGCTGCTGGGATCCATGGGTGATATGGCTGGTGTCCAGGGAGACAGCGATAAAGCGATGGAGAATTACCAGAAAGCCCTGAAGCTGGCCCTGGAGTCCCGCAACAAGAGGATTGAGGCATTGATGGACAAAAGCATCGGCGGCGTTTTTCAAGGCCGCGGAGAGTACGGGAAGGCCCGGGAATATTATCAGAAATTTCTCGAAATCGCCGGGGCAATGGGAGATAACCGCAATATGGCAGTGGCCCTCACCTGCCTTGGCTCCCTTCATGAAAAACAGGGAGACTATGACAATGCCCGGGAGTGCTATGGAAAAGCGCTGCAGATTGCACAAAAGTCAGGCTACCGGAACTATGAGGCGGTGGTCCTCAACAATATGGGGGTGCTCTCAGGCACCCTCGGAGAATACCAGAAAGCGCTCCAGTACCATCAGAGCTCACTCAAAATCAGGGAAGAGATCGGGGAAAAGAGCGGCCTGGGAATCTCTCTCAACAATATGGGGACCATTTATCTGTGTCTCGGAGATTACGAGAAAGCGCGGGCGCTCTTTGTGAAATCGCTGATGATTGCAAAGGAGCTGGGCGATAAAAAAGGACTCCAGGTGGCGTTCAACAATATGGGTGAGACCTGTCGTCATCAAGGTGACTGGGTGAAAGCTGCTGAGTGTTACCTGGAATCTCTGCGGCTTGCCCGGGAGATGGGTGATAAAGACGGGCAGATGACGAGCTCCAATAATCTGGCCATCATTTATTACACCGGGGAAGATTACGGCAAGGCTCTGGAGCACTATGAGAAGGCTCTGAAGTCTGCCCGCGAGCTGGGCGATAAGAGCATGGAGGCTCAGATAACCCACAATATCGGTGCCCTTTATGGACGTCAAGGCGGGTACCGGAAGGCCATGGAATACTACCGCACTTCGCTGCAGCTTGCCCGGGAGCTTGGCGAGGCGGAGTCACTCTCCCTTGTTCTCGGGTCCCTGGGCCTGACCTGTGAGATGATGAACCAGGATGACCAGGCCGTAGAATACCTCATGGAAGCGGTGAAAGGATGGGAATCTCTGCGCAGAAGCCTTGGAACGGAAGAGCACAGGGTCTGGTATGTGCAGAACAAGCTGGTTTATTATGAGAAGCTCATAGAGCTGCTGCTGAAAAAAGGGCGCCCCGAAGATGCCTGGCACTGTCTGGAGAGCGCCAAGGCACGGGCCTTTCTGGATATGCTGGGAACTCATAAGATCGATTACCGGGCCAAGGGCTCTCCCGGGTTGCTTGCACAGGAGAAGGAGATCGAGAGAATGATCTGCTCCCTGAGAAGCCTCATGGAGCAGGTAGAAGACCAGACAAAGCTGAAACAGATGGCCGAAAGCATGGGCAAGCTGCAGATGCTCTATGAAGGGGTCCTGGAAGAGCTTAAATCATCGAATCCCGAATACGCATCTCTGCGATCCGTGCAGGTTTCCTCTCTTCACGACATCCAGTCCTTGCTTGGAGAGCAATCTGTCCTGCTGGAATACTGCCTGGGCAACAAAAGCTCCCTTTTCATACTGCAGAAGGACAAATTGACGGCAATGGAGATTCCCTTTACGGAAAAACAGATAAAAGAAGAAATAACAAGGCTGAGAGAAAGCATTGCCTTGAGAAGAAACTGTGATGAAAAATTGAAGAAGCTTTCAGGGATGCTCCTTCCGCCTGCCGCACTTGAAAAAATGAGAAGTGCAAAGGAGCTCATCATTGTGCCGCATAAAACTCTGCATTACCTTCCCTTCTGTCTTCTGGTCGATGAAAAGGGAGAGAGCCTGATCAGAAATCACTCCCTTCTCACCGAGCCGTCAGCATCAGTGTGGAAGCTCTGTCACGAAAAAAAGAGCCCCCCGGGAGCCTTTCTTGCAGCCTATGCTCTCGGCTCGACGCAGATGCAATTTTCTGACAGCAAAGAAGAAAGCACCCCTGGAACAGTGCTGTCTTCCCGGGATACTCTTCGAAGCCGGCTTGCTCCGCTGCCGTCAACTGAGGAAGAAGTAAAGGAGATAGCGCGCCAGTATCCTGAAAACACCGTTCTGACAGGCAGGGAGATGACCGCCAGGAAAGTCAGGGAAACGGTGGGCACCGGCACTCTGGTCCATTTTGCCACTCACGGGATCCTTGACAGCGGGCACCCTCTCTTTTCCGGACTTGTCCTCCATGATGGAATCCTGTCTATGACAGATATCTTCAGCCTGGAAATGAAGGCAGACCTTGTAGTGCTCTCTGCCTGCAATACAGGGATCGGCAGTATGTCAGGCGGAGACGAGATCATAGGAATCGCAAGAGCTTTCATGTATGCAGGAGCTCCCACAGTGATTGCCTCCCTGTGGAGCGTCTCCGATCAATCAACAGCAGAGCTGATGAAGGAGTTCTACCGATCCCTGAAGGAGGGAAAATCAAGAGCGGATGCTCTTCGAGAGGCTCAGCTGAAAGTAATGACGGAGTATCCTCACCCCTTTCACTGGGCTCCCTTCATAGTAATTGGAAAGTAAAACAGCTCTCTGCTCCTCACGCTTGCTCCCCCACATGTTCCACTTTCAGGTGCATGGCCTCAGCTGACTCACACTGGCGCGCATCAGCGGAAACGAAAAGATCTGCCGAAGAGATGATTGCAGAGCCTATGTGGAGGGCGTCAAGAGTCCTGAGGGGAGCTTCTTCCAGGGAGCGCACCGCGCATTCAATCACCGCGGTGCTTATGTCAATCAACGTTGCCTGGGGAATATCTGCTGCCAGGCTGTTCTTAAGAGAGAGGTATTGCCCGTGGGAGATCTTTTTTTCCCTGCGCAGGCGGTTGAAGGCGGAAATAAGCTCCGGCACCGCCAGCACCGAGAGGAGAACCTCGTCGGCATTGCTCAAAAGAGCCAGGACCCTTTCCGTGCCTGATTCCTTTACGTACCGTTTTGCCAGCGCCGAAGAATCAAGAAAAAGCCTCTTCATGGGCGCTCCTCGCGCTGGGCGATTATGATGCCGCTCAGTGCAATGCCGCTCAAATTCAGCGGGGAGCTCTTTTTCCACCATACCGAAGACCTCCGGCTTATCGGCGTCAGCATCGCAACAGGCTTCCCCCTCCTGTACACTTCTATTATCTCACCCTTTTCCACGGCATCAATATATTTCTTTGCATTGTTGCGCAGCTCAGAAAAAGTGACCGAGATCATGCCTTTCACCTCTCTGTACATTATAATGTACAAAAAGGTGTACAGTCAAGAGTGAAAAATAAACGGGCACAGAGATAAGAAAGCTATGTGCACAGAAAGTTCCGCTCTGCCGGCAATCAACAACGTTAAGCCCCATGAAAAGGATTTGCCATGATCCGGAAGAAAGAATTAGGAGCAGGTATCGCGATGATAAGGGGGGTATATGAACAGGAAAAAATCACTTTTTCTCAGGTCGGTGGCCCGGATCCTTGGCAAAGCGCTTCTCGCGGCGGCGCTTTTGCTTTCCGCGGCGTGGAGCCCGGCATATGCGCAGTGGACCATCCAGGAGCTGCCCCTGAATGAAAAGGTTGCCCTCAAGCCATCCCGAGGCCCTCTCAAGCAGAAGGAGGTGCCAAAGATGCTCGCACGCTGCTTTCACGACGGGAAATACGTCGGCGTATACTCCTTCAAGGTCCAGCCCGGCCAGAGATACACGGTCTATGAAACCTTTCCCTGTGACGGCGTGGAGAGAAACATCCACCTGATGGGACAGACGCCCTTCACCGACAAGGATGCTTATACCGATAAAGACAGCAAATACTGGAGCCGGTTTCCGACCCACCGGTCAATGGTGGGGAAGCTTCCCTCAAAATGGGATACTTACCGCACCAATTTCACCATCGCTCCCGGGAGCGGGCACAATACGCTCTATGTGGTCGCCGTCTTCGACAGGCCCGACATCGAGAACTATATCACCCTCAAGCACCCCGCCGACAGCGACGAGGGCCTCAGCGACTCCTCAAAGCGGATCTGGGGTGTCGCCCTTAAAGAGCCGCTGCTGCTGAAAAACGTGCCGGGCACATCAGAGCCTGCCGCAACGCCGAAGCTTTCGCCGACGGTAAAGCCGACACACGGGCCCTCGCCGACGCCCACCGCAGTGATCCCGGCAACCCCGCCCCCGGGTGGTGGCATCTTCCTTCAGGAGGCTCCCATCTCCGGTACCGGAGCCCCGGTTGTGCCCTATAACTGCAAGGTAAAGGCATATATCAATAAAGGCGACTATGATACGTTCCGCGTGGACTTCAAGGGCGGCCATTTTAAAGCATCATCGCAAGGGAGCCTGGACCTGGTGGCCGACCTGTGGGATGCCAGGGGACGCTCCATGGCGAGGGCAGGCCAGGAGGGAGGCGCGAATTTCACTCTTGAGAAAGAGCTCCCCGCCGGCACCTATTATGTGCATATAAGGGTGATGCATCATGGAGGCGAAGGCCCTTACGTGCTGGTCCTTGGCAACGGGACGGCGGGGGAATACAAAGAAGGCCTGAAAGAGCAGGGGAGGTGATTTTCTCTGTTCAGGACAGTAATCCGAGGCCCCCAGCTCGATGAGAAGACCGGCGATATCCTCCGCTTCCGCTCCTCCGGTGACAGGAAGGCGGGGGCGGAGTATGTGGCGATAGCGCTGTTTTTCCTGTTCCCCTTTCTTATCGTATTCTTTGTCTTTTTCCTCAGGGGGGACCATCAGGCCATAGCACTCAACGGCTCTTTTTCCAGGACGGGCAGCGCGGCAAAGGTGCTGCTCAATCTGAGCGCGGGCGTCATCGCCCTTCTCTGGGGGATTCTCTCCCTGTGCTATGGGAAAGGACAGTTTTTCTCAAGGGTCTCTCTTGTCATTGACCGCAGGCAGATGAAAATCTTCCTTCTGCGCAGGAGCCCTTTCTGGGAAAGCAGGGAGTCTTTCCCGCTGGGGGACCTGCTGGAGATATACCTTTCGAGCCCCAAGGGCGAGGGCAGGGAATGGGGGATCACCCTGAAACTGAAAGACCTTTCCCTGGACATTGAAGGGGACTCCCATCAGTCCATGAGGAAGGCCGCGGAAGACATTGCCCGGTTCACCGGTCTTCCCCTCGTGGAGATGACCGCCGCGGGCAAAACAGTCACTCCGCCTGACAGCCTTGATGTTCCCCTTGCGCGCAAAATGGCCGCTGCGGACCCCGGCGGGGGAGGAAATCCCCCGCCGGGCCTCCCGGTAAGAAGAGAGATACAAGGAGAGGAGTGGCACTACACCATTATTCCCGGCGGGTTCAACCAGTGCGCCTCCCTGATTGGAAAGATGGCGATAACTCTTGGAGTATTCTTTCTTCTTTTAACTCCGGTAGTCCTCATGCACGGGCCGGTGAAAAGCGTTACCCCCTTTGCGGTGCTCCTGATAATACCTCTCATCTTTTTCATTCCCCTGATTGGCTCCGCCCTCGTTGAAGCGTACACCGGGAGAGAGATCACAGTGAGCCCCCGGCAGGTTGTTTATGCCAGTTTCTTTCTGGGAATGAGAAGAGAGGAGATGAAGATCCCCCTGCTCAAGGTGGAAGACGTGAGAATGGCCTTCGGCACCGATCTCCTCATCGTGAGCGACGATCTCATCGTGAGGATCAGGAACCTTGACGGGCCCCTTACGGAGTGGCTCGTCAAATCACTCAGGCATACAATCCGCTCCATCAATAAGTAAAATAATCAGGGCAGCTTCTTCACCCTGCCCTCCCGTGACGGCACGACCTTCTTCTGCTTTGTAATGTAGCGTTCCACGATTTCCCGGGAAAAAAGCTCGCTGCGGTGCTTCTTCTTCAGCACATCGAACCCGCCGCCAACCATGTTGAGGTAAAAAAGATAATCCGTAGTTGCAAGGCAGTAGCTTCTTTCATCGGCGAGAGGCTCGCCGCCGGGGAGGAAGGCCTCGATTCTCTCTCCCTTTTGTTTGCTGCCATGATAGAGCACCCTGAGGCCTGAGACCTGGGTGAGAAAGGGCGATTCGACAATCAATTCGAGCATCCCCCGGATCTCCCTGCCGGTGAGCTCTGCCTTGATGACCTTGTTGTCATAGGGGAGGACCTGGTAGAGGTCACCTTTCCTGATGGCCCCCTTCAGGATATCTGTCCGTATGCCGTCCGATTTGTAGAGTGCCATATCGGCCTTGCAGGTGATGCGAAGAGCGTCAGTGATGAAGTTGCCCAGGGGGGTGCTTTCCGTATCCCCCAGGGGCTCATTGAGCAGATCGCCCTCGGCGGTCCCCAGGACTTCATCCATGGAGGCCTGGATTTTTTTCTGGTAAGGCGCCACCATGGCCTCGACCTCTTTATCGGGCAGGATAATGCTGTCGATTACAGGGATCAATTCTCCGGCGAAGCTCTTGACGCTGCCGGAGTCGCTGTCCAGGATGAGCTTCACTTTCCCGAGAGAGCTTCCGTGGCAGCCGGTCTGGACAATCACTGTCTCATCAACTTTCAGGGGCTGTTGCAGGGCGGTGTGGCTGTGGCCGCCAATGATGCAGGCGATGCCGGGGACTTTGCGGGCCAGCGCCTTGTCGTCCTCGACGCCCAGGTGCGAGAGCACCAGGATTATCCTGACACCTTTCCGGTGAAGCTCTTCGATTGCCTTCCTGGCGGGCTCTTCAGGGGGAAGAAAGAGGAGATTTTTTATCCTGTTGGGATTCTGCAGGATTGTGGTATTCATTGTGATGAGTCCCACGAGGCCGATCTTCACACCCTCTTTTTCAACAATTGAGTAAGGCTGTGCATAGGGAGGGACTTTTCCTGTCCTTCTGTCGATGAGATTTGCGGCCAGGAAGGGGAATTTCGCATGCGTGCGCATGGCCATGAGCTTTCCCACCCCCCAGTCAAACTCATGGTTTCCCAGGGCCATGGCATCGTAGCCGGCGAGATTCATATACTCAATGACGGGAATGCCGTAAAAGGCGTTGGAAAGGGCAGTCCCCGTGGCGCAGTCGCCGCTGTCCACAAGCACGGTGCGGCCGGCGTTCCCATTCTTAAGCTCCCTTATTTTTCCGGCTATGAAGGCGGCGCCGCCAATCTTCGCAGGCGGGGGAGCGATATGGATATCGCTCACAGGGAGCAGGGAGCCGTGGAAATCATTGGTGTGGAGTATGAGAAGCTCAATCTGCCCGCCTGCCCGGAGAGGGCAGCATGAGAGCAGCATAAAGAGTACAGGAACAAGAAGGGCCGGCACAATCCTTTTCATACACCTTATTCCTCAAAAGTAGGGATAGTTATTACTATTGATAAATTCTTCACAAAGCCCGGGCTCCCTGCCCTTGCCATTCTTTCGGTGGAGTTTCTGCTCCCTCTCCTTCAATAATTGTCATAGCCGAAGGCACCCTCGAAGTGATCACTTCCCGGCATTTCAGGCTGAAGCTGTAATAAGATAGAAGAGTGACAGCACTTCCTCTCCTGCCGCCGGTGAGCCGGGAAAGATGAATTCTCCTCTTCAACGCAGAAGAGTCTTGTATCCATTCCGCAGGGAAAGGAAATGTCGAAAAGGAGGCAGAGACCGATGAAAAGGGTGCTGGTAGTGATTCTTCTCCTCTGTGCGGTCATGGGTCCAATAACCTTGCCGTTGCGTGGCAGCGAGAGCCCTGTTTCTGAAAAGGGAGCCACCCCCGCTGCGGACTTCATGAAAAGCATGCCTTCATTTAAGTCCACAAGTCCGGAAGCAGTGCTTCTCCGGTACAGATTCAGCCCGGGGCAGCAGTTTAAAAGCAAGGTCAGCGTGAAATTGTCGAATGAGATGTCCCTCGGTGAGAAAAAGCTCAGGATTTCCATGGATATGATGATGGAAGGCCTCATGAAAGTGAAGGAAATAAGCAAGGAGGGCGTGGCTTCCTTTGACATGAGCTTCACAAGGATTACGATGAACTGCACGGAGCCCTCGCCGGTCTCTTTCGATTCCGATAATGATGCCGATATGAAGAACCCGCAATTCACCTCATTGTCGCTGATAACCGGTAAGGACATCCCTGTGAAAGTGACAGACCGGGGAGAAGTCAAAGAGATAGATATGCAGGTTTTCTACAAGGCTCTTGAAAGCGGCATTGATACCGCGATGAAAGACAAGCTCCGTGAGAATATTGAATACATGACCAAGAGCTCCTTTATTCAGTTGTGTCGCGATCCTGTCAAGGCCGGCGATACCTATGACGCGGGAGTAATCGTGCAGCCCCTGGCAAAGATTGGGGAGATAAGCACAAGCGTGAGCTACAGGATCCTTTCAGTTTCAGGAGATAAAAAGCAGGCAGTGATAAAGCCCATATGCAGGAGCAGCCTGAAGGTGGCTTCTTCAGGGCCGGTGAAAGCAGGCATTGATTCTGATAAATTTGAGGGATGGATATTGTTTGACCTTGAGAAGGGAAATATCATGGAATCATCGGCGGAAACACAGAGGGTGATGTCAATTTCCGAAGGTGCGAAGACTATGAAGGTAAAGACTGGCCTGACCATGCAATATGCTGTACAATACCAGTGAACAGTTCAACGGTTTAAAATTGTGGTGTGCCCCGGGAATTGCTCCCAAGGAGAAAGGTAAAACAAAGCTCATGAAAAAGAATATGGCACAGGCATTCTTCTGTTTCTGCATGATGCTTGTCGTCACCGCATCAGCCCCATGTGCGCAGGGTGAAAAGGGCGGCGCAAATGTGGCTCCCAGGCCCGCCCTCATTGAGATATCCATGGAGATACTCAACATCAGCAGATTCGACATGGCCGCGGGAAAATACAATGTCGAATTTGGAGTGGTGGTAAGATATCCCTATATAGACATCCCTGAAGAGATTGATATAGACACTTTTAAGGAAAAGATCCTCAGGAGGATTACCAGGAAAGAATTGAAGGAGCTTCTGCTGAAGTGGTACCGCCCTGACGAAAAAAAATGCAGCTATGTGCTGAATGATGCTCTGCCGGTCGATGACCAGATAAAAATCTCTGCGCTGCTCAACAAGGCCGGCTACTACGAGGGGCTTCTCCCCTTTGAGATTGTGAACGGTAAGGTGGAAACCGATGAAAAGCAGGGGAAAGCCAAAATAGAGCGCAGGGAGCTGGACCCTGAGAGCCCGGGCCTCATCTATTACATCGTTGATGCGGAAATCACCTCGTCGCTCAATTTCCGGGACTTCCCCTTCGACAGCCAGGATCTCTCGATAGTCCTTGCCAGTAAGTATCTCGTCACTGAAGCAGTCTTCAAGCCGCTTGAAAATTATGTCATGCTGCCGGCTCAGATACCCCGTGAGCTCTTTGAAAAAGAAATTGCCGACAGGCTGAAGCCGAAAGAGAAAGAGGTGCTGAGCGAGGCCTACCGGCTCAATGCCGAGAAGACTTCCTACGAATTGAGAGATTTATCCGATGAAAAGGAGAGAAATGTCAAGAATATATTGAATTCCATAGGATTCAACACTTTAATCAGCTCCAGGGTGATCCTTCCAGGCTGGAAGATAAAGGAGGGAATCCCTGTGATCGGGCGGGATTCCTATATGGGAGACAAGTTTTCCACCTTCACTTTTCCCATGACAATAGAGCGGAGCCCTGTGGCATCATTCATAAAGATATTCATGCCCCTTGTCATAATAATGCTCATCTCGTTTCTTTCACTGTTCCTGGGGTCCACCGTGCTGAGCAGCAGGCTGACAATTGTCTCCGGCATGCTGCTTGCATGCGTGATGGCTCATATCAACAGCACCTCTTCAATCCCGCCCCTGGGGAACCATCTCAACCTCACCGACAAGATTTTCATCTCCAGCTATGTGAGCATATTCCTCACCGTGCTTTTCACCGTGCTTATGATAAATCAACACGAGAAAGAGAACGAAGAGGCCGTGAGGAAGACTTATGTGGCGGCCTTGTGGTGCGTGCCGGCAGCCACAATGATAGCTTACGCGCTGGTGTTGTCAAAGGTGCTTTAAATGAGGACAGAAAGAGCCTGCCGCATTTCCCGGAGGTGACGGCAGGCTTTTATATGAACTTTTCTTGCTTCCCATGTAGGTCCTCCGGGTGGGGGCAACGCGCTTGCGTGCAGGTTCGGAGGACCATATCGTGACTTTTTTGTTTTCCTCTCTCTCGGTTTTCCTTCTCTGATTTTATTATACAGGACTGACCCTCTGAAGTCTGTACCGCAGGGCACAAAGGGGTGAAGCCTCCGGTAAACTAAATGCCACCTCCCCGAAGACTGGACTTTTTCTTATATGAACCGGGATCATAAAGAGCTATAATGAGAGCAGGAGACAGATATCCCTCTTCAATCAAAGTGCCGGCACTGTGCAATGATGGCCTATCATAGTCTCTCCCGTTACTCGCGGTCAGGAACGCCAAGTTCCGCAGAGGTTTCCCCGGTATAAGCCAGAGAGCGCTCATTCGATGAGAGATCAGCCAGTGGCCCGGGATCGATAAGAGAGGAGGCGTAAGGACAGAAAATGAGATGCGGTTCATATCCGGCATTGAAGAATCATAGCAAAAGGAGAATAGTGAAAATGAACATTAAAAAGCTTTTAATCATCGCCCTGGCAATTCTGATTGTCGCTGCGGCCTTTCAGACGGCAAAGGTGGCGTCTGCAGCAATGGTTCTGTCCACGGTAGAGGATGACTCACCTCAGGACAGCAGAATGCTCATATCGAAAGTAGGCGCCAATCTTGAGCTGCAGGATATCGTGATCAGAAAGTTCGGAGAGGGTCCGGAAGTCAATTTCAGAGTAAGAGTCAAGAACACCGGGACCATTTCAGCAGGCAACCTCGCTGATAATCTCGTGGTCTATCTTCGCGTCAAGAATCCTACTACAGGCAACTGGGACGAGCTGCAGAAATGGACAAACATTGATTCAATCAAGGCGGGGGAGACAGTGGCACGCGATCGCACGCCCGTCAAATCGGTGAATTCAGAAGTTCTGTCAAACGCATTTACTCTTCAGGCGGAGATTGTTCTGCAGAGACCGGGTAAAGTAACGATATCAAAAGGTATCATAGAAGGCACTTACCCGATAGACTCAATCAAGCAACCCTAACCAGTCGTAAAGAAAGGGAGGGAGACCTCCCTTTCTTCTTAAGCTTTTATTTCCTGCTCCCATTTGTCAAGAAAGAGGTGCTCCGATGAAGAAACTATGGATTTTACTGCCAGTCACTCTACTGCTCATTCTTATTATGCTCTGTCCCGTCATGGCGCAGGGAATAAGAGTCTTTATCAACAACAGGATAATTTCCTTCGATCAGCCGCCGGTGATGATCAATGGAAATGTAATGGTGCCTATGAGAGGAGTCTTCGAAGAGCTCGGGGCTGATGTGAAGTGGAGGTCAGCAACACAGACCATCACTGCCGTAAAAGATTCCACCGAGATCATCATCCAGATAGGCTCAAATTTTGCATCGGTAAATGGAAACTCACAGCAGCTGAGCGCCCCGGCGGCCATGGTGCGGGGAAGAACATTAGTGCCCCTGAGGTTCATAAGCGAAGCTCTCGGGGCGGACGTGGAGTGGCAGGCCGCCTCCAGAACGGTGATGATAAGCTCAACAGCCGGCAGCGCTGAACCGCAGTATCCGTCTTCCCAGCAGTATACGCCTCCCCAGACGCAATCGTCACAGGGGCCGAAGATATCGAGCGTGACTCATAATGCCTCGGGACCGATCCAGCCGGGGAGTGTCATCACGGTCACTCTCGCCGGGGATTCCGGCGGCACGGCAACCTTTGATATCGCGGGTATTTCGGTGAACAACCTGATGAATGAGACCTCGCAGGGAATATATTCAGGCAGCTTCAGAATTCCTGAGTCTGCAGGAAATATCCGGAATGCCTCCATCTTTGGAAGGCTCACCCGGAACGGCCGCGAAACCATGCTTCAGGCGCAGTCGGGGGTGGGAATTGATGCGAAGTACGTGAAAATCATGAAAGTCCTTCCTGATGAAAACAGCACGATAAAGACAAACCGCCCGAATATCCTCATTGTGCTCGAGTCCACAGGGAGCTCATCTCTCCAGAGCTCATCAGTGAATCTCATGATCAACAATCAACGCGTCGGGTACCCCACCGTAAGCAATGAGCTCGTGTCTTATGCGGTGCCCTTTGACCTGCCGCAGGGGCAGACCTCGATAGCCTTCTCGGCTACCGACACTTCAGGGAATCCTGTAAGTAAGACCTGGTATTTCAACGTGCAGACCATGGACAGGATACAATCAATCACGCACAGCGCGACTGCGCCTCTTGCAGTCGGAGAAGTGCTGCAGGTCAGGATGCAGGGCGACCCTGGAGGAACAGCAGCATATAGCATAGGCACCTACCGCACGAACAATGCAATGGCTGAGACGTCATCGGGAGTATATATGGGCAACTATCAGATTCAGCAGGGTGATATCTTTCAAAACGCTCCCGTGACAGGATATCTCACGCTGCCCGGCCATTCCACCATATCACTCAATACCACCACGTCCGTTTCGGTGAGATCAAGCCAGCTCGGGCTTCAGATTACCTCTCCGCAGTCAGGATCAACGGTTGACAAGAATTTTACAATCTCCGGCCAGACCAGTCCCTATGCAAAGGTCTCTCTTAATGTAAGCGTCTACATGGGGGTTTTGGGTATCGGCATGGACAACAAGCTCATGGAATCCCAGGTTCAGGCGAACGAGGCAGGAAACTTTCAATACGCGATAAGCGACTGGTTTCCTGTGAATGGCGGATCGTACACGATCACAGGAGTGGCTCAGGATGCCCAGGGGCTGCAGTCCTCAATAGTGACATTGAAGGTGAACAGGAGATAAGATCATAGTGCTTCCCTCTTTCCGGAGCCCCCGCCCAAGGGGCCGTCTCAGTAATTTACTGGGGCGGCCCCTATCACGCCATACCGCCCCCCTCTTATCCCGAAACCTCTTTACTCTGCTATTCACCGCGAAGACTGGACTTTTTCTCATATAAACCTCGGCAATAACGAGGTATAATGAAGTCAGGAGAGAGAGATAGCCCTCTTCAATCAGGAATATCAGTCTTCAGGCAGCTATTTCAGGAGAAAGGAATGATACCATGGATCTATTGATACGTATCATCATAGCGTTTATCACCGGCTCAATAGGAGCCGGCCTTGCAGGCGGAGGCGGCTCCAGGCTTGGATGCCTTGGAGCAATATTCATCGGATTTCTCGGCAGTTATGTGGGAAGCTTTGTTGCGGCAAAATTACACCTCCCTGTCATTTTTGCCCTTCAGGTGGGAGGTCATGCCTATCCCATAATCTGGGCCATCGGAGGGGCGATTATATGCGTAGCCCTGCTCAACCTCATAACGAGAAGAAGATAACGGACAGTGCCGGATTTACAGGTCTTCACTAATGTTCTGAAGTGAAAGGAGGTTATGGACATGCTCTGGACAATATTTGCGATACTTGCCGTACTCTGGCTGCTTGGCATGGTCAGCGGCGTCACAGTGGGCGGATTCATTCATGTTTTGCTTGTCGTCGCGATTGTGGTCTTTCTGGTCAGAGTCATCCAGGGGCGAAGAGCCGTATGACTACCTGTTCATAGTCAATAGTAAAAGGAGGTCATGCAATGAAAAGGAAAAGGAACATTTTTCTCTATGCGATACTTACCCTTCTGCTGGTATCCATTGTTCTCTCCGTCACCGTGAGCGCCCAGCTCGTGCTGGTCAACATGAAGGTGAAGATTGTGGAGGTGGAAAAGAACAGCAACCGCCTTCAGGTAAGAGTCCATGAGGGGGGAAACAAGGATGTGCAATATGTGGAGATAGACAATAACACGAGGTTCTCCCATAACATGCAGTCCATCTCGCACTCAGGGGCCTGGAGGAGCTTTCACGAAGATATGATGATCAGGGTGAAGGGCGGCTATACAATGGGAGGTCACGTCAAGGCAAAGCAGATATACTGGTAAGGCAGCTTTAAATTTCATGTTCGGGTCCAGGGAGTGCGCCAGGCAGGTTCCTCAACAATGGTTCCAGCCTGGTTTTTTTTCTAGACTTTTTCCTATATGAAACCGGTAGTTATAAGAGTATAATTATATATACTGACGCTCATTATATGGGGAGGGCTGGAAGAAATGGCGTACAAAGAAGTGGGCGAAGAATTAGCGGCTGGAGAAATGATGCTTGCCATGAGAAAGCATGATAAGGTAATCGTGCTGGAAATCATGGGTGATGTGGATATACATAGTGCAAAATATCTGGGCAGGGAGCTCGAGAAGCTGATATGCAAAGAAAAACATATCCTCTTGAATTTATTGAAGACCTGCTACATGGATAGTATAGGTCTTTCTCTTCTCATTGCTTTCCATAAAAAGCAGCGTGAAAAAGGAAATTTTTTCGGCCTGTGCTCTCCTCAAAGCTCTATGAAAAGAATGCTCAGCATTGCAAAGCTCTATGGATTCCTCTTGATTTTCGAGAACGAAGTTGATGCCCTTTGCGCATTCTCGGAAGGTCACTAGAGAAAGCCAGGGGAGCTCCCGGGTTTTTATCAGATTTAAGTTCGGGTCCAGGGAGTGCGCCAGGCAGGTTCCTCAACAATGGTTCCAGCCTGGTTTTTTTATGAGACTTTTTCATATATCAATCGTGACCCTGAAGAGGTATAATGAGAGTAAGAGACAGAGAAATAAATAAATTCCGGCAGCTTCAGGATTCCCGGTACTGCATGGAATGCTCGGATAGAAAAACAGAAAGGGCGCGGTTGCGTTTTACGATTATGCTAAAATACCTTACAGCACAACTTTCTTAGAGCCCGGAGCTTTCACTGTCCTTCCGGAGCTCTCTGCTACGCCGCTGCCTCAGGAGATTCTTGAGGCACTCCCCATAATACCGCCGCGCTCAGATGACACCACGATACCACCGGTTGAGGAAAGTATTCTGCCCCTCATAAAACAGAGAATATTCTATCACGACTCTACCGAGGAAGCTCTCCTGGAGGCACAGCTCCAGTTCGCCATAAAGTCGGGTTCCAGGGCAGAGTCGAGAAAGGCCCGCGAAAAGCTCAGGGCATACTGGAGAAAGATTATAGATGAAGACTATGAAGGGATGATAAAAGAACAGCTCCCCGGCGAGATCAGAGAGCTGATGGGCCTCAATAATTACGATCCCTATGACCAGTTTGTGCAGTACCGGCTTCGCACTCTTGCGGTCCGGGCCGCAGTACTGGGCGATACCGAAGGAATGAGAGAAATTGAGAGGATCAGCAATGGCGTGCTGAGGCACTCGTCACCTACGGGTACGGCAATTGCAGATTATGCCGAGAACAGGGCCCTGGGCAGCGGCCGCTACTGTTATGAATATGTAGCCAGGGCACTCGCCTCTGCAGGCATCAATGTTTACGGCGGATCTGCCTTCATGGCGTCAAATCAGCTCGCAATTCATCCCATGGTGAGGGAGATAAAGGGACTGAGGGCGGGACAACTGAGCGGGCTTCCTCAAGGCACGATAGTGGTGTGGAACCGGAGCGACTATCATATCCATGGTCATATCTCAATCTCCCTCGGGAACGGAGAAGAGGTAAGCGACAAGGTAAGAGACCAGATCACCAAATACGGCACTTCTTTCCGCGTCTTTGTACCGCTTGACATGATGAATGACCCCGTGAATGCCTCCGCGGTCAACAGTGATACTGCAGATGCTCACGCTCCGCTCTTACAGGTCATCAGAGCCGGCGATTCCGTCACCGCTGACGAGATGATTGAAAGAGGAATCATCGTGAACATCAAGGACAGCAGGTTCAGATGGCAGCTCCTTGATGCCGCCGAGCCTGGAATATGGTGACCGCTACTGATATTTACAAGGAGAGCGCATGTCTTTTCCTCAGAAAATGGGAAGGATATCCCAATCAAGTCTTCTGAGTTGTTCTATGGTGAGGGGCGATATGTTCATATCTGCAAGAAAGCTGAGTTTAGGCACTTTTCAGCCCTTTCATCGGCATGTACTTTGTTCTCTCTGAAGAAAGCCAGGCTGCATAATGCAGTGCCTGAACAATGTCCTCCTCTTCAAGCTCAGGATAAGCCTCAAGAATTTCCTGCTTTGTCATTCCACTTGCGAATTGTCTTATAATGGCGGAAACTGTCACCCTCATTCCCCGGATTATCGGCTGACCGAGGCATATTTCCGGATCAATGGTAATCCTGTCGAGCTCTTTCATATCTGTTTCCTCCATGTAATAATCCAATGAGGCACTATCTCAGGAATATATTCCATTTGAAAGGCTTTATATGAATTCATCATACCAGAAAAATGAGGGATGTCAAATGTCCTGTGACTTTCAACAGCATTTTGCCATTTTTGAAGCTCTCTCTCCTGTGGCCAGGGCACTTGCCTCTGTAGGTATTCGCCTTTACGGTGGATCTGCCTTCATGGCGTCAAATCAGCTCGCAGCTCATCCCATGGTAAAGGAGATAAAGGGGCTGAGGAGATGATTGAAAGAGGAATCATCGTGAACGTCAAGGACAGCAAATTCAGATGGCAGCTCCTTGATGCCGCCGAGCCTGGAATATGGTGACAAATCTCAAAAACCGGACTTTTTCTTATAGAAAACCGGGCAGTTGATTTGGTATGATTATTATGTGCGGTGACTGTTCATTTTGTCTGACACTCAGATTGAAAGGTGCAAAGCTGCTAAGGAGGCAAAAAGGTGAAGCGCATTGTGGTCATTGATGATGAAGAAGCCTCAAGGGAAACCGTCATGAGGATACTCAAATCCGAGGGATACACCGTTGAGACCGCGGAAAATGGCTGGGAAGGCCTGCTCGCGATACGGGCTCACTACCCCGGCCTGATTATCTGCGACATTGCAATGCCCATTATGGACGGCTACGAGGTGCTGAGAGAGCTGCGAAGCGATCCCCTCACGGCTACGATCCCCTTTATTTTTTTTACTGCGCAGGAGATGATGTCCAGTGCGCGCCATGATATGGCATTAGGAGCCGACGACTACCTTACCAAGCCTTTCACCGCTGATGAGCTGCTCAAAGCGATTGCCTTTCAGGAAACGAAACAGAATGCCCTGATGAAAAAGTTCCAGGAAAAAATTGATCACCTGCAGAGCTATGTCACCCGCTCCCTGCCCCATGAGCTGCGGACGCCCCTTTCGGGGATTATGGGTGCTTCGAGTCTCATCAGAGACAGTCATAAATCGCTCAGCGAGGATGAGCTCAAAACCATGATAGAGCTCATCTATACCTCTGCGGAGCGGCTTAACAGGTTTATACAGAATTACCTGCAGTTCGCCCAGCTTGCGATAACGGCACAGAACCCGGTAAGGCTTGAAGCGCTCCGCAAAAGCCGCAGTGAGCTGCTCAGAGGGAAAGGCATTCCTTCGGAAGCCGTTATCTCACGCACTGCATCGGAGATCGCGCAGGAGGCGGCCAGGGAGAGAGACTTGAATCTTGTGCTTTCCGCGGCAGCCATTGAGATTCTGGAAGAGGATCTCAGCAAGATTGTCAAGGAACTGGTGGATAACGCCTTCAAATACTCCAGGACGGGAACTCCCGTCCATGTGAAAAGTGTTTCCGAAAACAACAGATTCGTACTTTCTGTCACTGACCACGGGCGCGGCATGACCGCGGGACAGATCGCACGCATCGGCGCCTATATGCAGTTCGAGCGGGATACTTACGAGCAGCAGGGAGTGGGACTGGGTCTTGAAATTGCGAGGTGCCTGATCGAAACCTACGAGGGAGAATTGAATATCGAGAGCATACCCGGCCAGGAGACCACAGTCCATCTTTCACTGGTGATCATGTAGGTAAATACCCGGCGCACTTAAGGATCTTGCATTGGCAAAGAACATGGAAGATTTATCATTGAAAAGAAGTTAAAAAAGGAAATGATATCACGTATGGCCAATATATCAGGTATCACAGATATAAAAGGGGAGGGGGCCTGATATACGGCTACACGCAATAGCATTACCATTAATAAATCTGTCAGTTCCTGCTGTGCCATCA
The DNA here is from genome assembly GCA_031082125.1 of Candidatus Eremiobacterota bacterium. Lineage (NCBI taxonomy): Bacteria > Bacillati > Vulcanimicrobiota > Vulcanimicrobiota bacterium. Next base: position 5,937 of record JAVHLM010000020.1, on the reverse strand, counting down.
GCGGGAAAGATGAAGAACACGCTGAAGCCCTACATTTATCTGGTAGTCATTAATCCGCAGTCACCAGGACTTTGTATTTTCTGAAAAATCCTCTAAAAAAATTTTTTTCATCCGATATAAAAAACTAGACTTTTTCTTATAGAAAACCGGCAGATAATTTGCTACTATCATGCATGGTATTATTAACAATGGGGTAAAATGTTCAAATATTAAATTAAATCAAGGAGGGGACTCGCATGTTGAAATGCAAAGGGTATGGAAGGACGGGGTTTATTGCGCTGCTGCTGATGGCTGTTTTAATGGCCGGATGCGGGGGAGGAAGCGGAAGCTCGGCAGGATATTATTATGTCGGAACCGGAAGCAACACATCTCCAGACTCACCTACCGTGACTTTCACCGACCCGGCTCAAGGTGACACCGGTGTGGGCATCAACAGGAAAATCGCCGCGACCTTCAGCAAGGAGATGAACGCTTCAACAATAAATACCACCACCTTCACGGTGACAGGACCCGGGACCACGGCTGTTTCAGGCACGGTGACCTATGTTGGCATGGTTGCAACCTTCACACCGGCAAGCAGCCTCGCAGTCAACACCGCCTATACTGCCACGATTACCACCGGGGCAAAGGATACCGCGGGCACTGCACTGGCGGCAAATTTCACCTGGACCTTTACCACAGGTTCTTCCATAGACACCACCGCCCCCACCGTGACTTTCACGGCCCCGGCTCAAGGTGACACAGGTGTGCCTATCAACAGGAAAATCGCCGCAACCTTCAGCAAAGCGATGGACCCTACAACGATCAGCAGCACCACTTTTTCGGTGACAGGGCCCAACGCAGCGCCTGTTTCAGGCACGGTGACCTATGTGGGCCTGGTTGCAACCTTCACACCGGCAAGCAGCCTCGCAGTCAACACCGTCTATACGGCCACAATTACCACCGGTGCCAGGGACCTTGCAGGCAATGCACTGGCGGCAAATTACACGTGGACCTTTACCACCGGTTCGTCTGCGGACACTACCGCACCCACCGTGACTTTCACCGCCCCCGCTCAAGGTGAAACAGGTGTGGCTCTCAACAGGAAAATCGCCGCAACCTTCAGCAAAGCGATGGACCCCTTGACGATCACCAACCTCACCTTTACCTTGAAGCAAGGAGCCACGCCGGTTACAGGCACGGTGACCTATGTGGGCCTGGTGGCCACCTTCACACCGGTAAGCAATCTCGTAGCCGGCACCAGCTATACTGCCACAATTACCACCGGGGCCAAGGACCTCGCGGGCAATGCGCTGGCGGCAAATTACACGTGGACCTTTACCACCGGTTCTTCCACGGACGCTACCGCACCCACCGTGACTTTCACCGCCCCCGCTCAAGGTGACACCGGGGTGGTTATCAACACGAAAATCGCCGCAACTTTCAGCAAAGCGATGGACCCCTTGACAATCACCAACCTCACCTTTACCTTGAAGCAAGGGGCAACGCCGGTTACAGGCACGGTGACCTATGTGGGCCTGGTGGCAACCTTCAAACCAGACAGCAATCTCGCAGTCAGCACAACTTATACTGCCACAATCACCACCGGGGCCAAGGACCTTGCGGGCAATGCGCTGGCGGCAAATTACTCGTGGACCTTTACCACCGGCGCGTCCACGGACGTCACCGCACCTACCGTGACTTTCACTTCCCCCGCTCAAGGTGACACAGGTGTGGCTACCAACAAGAAAATTGCCGCAACCTTCAGCGAAGTGATGGACCCTGCAACGATCACCAACCTCACTTATACCTTGAGTCAAGGAGGTGCTCCTGTTTCAGGCCAGGCGACCTATGTGGGCCTGATTGCAACATTCACACCAGACAGCAATCTCGCAGCCAACACCCTCTATACTGCCACGGTTACCACCGGGGCCAAGGACCTTGCGGGCAATGCGCTGGCCACAAATTACACGTGGACCTTTACCACCGGTGCGGCCCCCGACACCACTCCACCCACCGTGATTCTTGTAAGCCCTTCTAATGCTGAAATAGATGTGGCCATCAACAAGAAAATCAACGCGACCTTCAGCGAGGAGATGGATCCTTTAACGATCACCAACCTGAATTTCACGGTGAAAGACTCAGCAGGCACGAGCGTAGTAGGACTTGCAGTCACCTATGATCTGATAACCAAGATTGCAACCTTCACCCCGGCAAGCAATCTCGCACCCAACACCACCTACACCGCCACGATCACCACTGGAGTCCAGGACCTTGCGCATAATGCAATGGCGGCAGATTACACGTGGACCTTTACCACCGGTACAAGGACAGTACCCGTGGCACCGCCACTTGGAGCAATGGCGCCCTTTGGGAGTTTTGGCAGCGGTGCCGGGTTGACCAACGAGGGGCTTCTTACGGTGATTAACGGGGATATCGGCACCACCGGGGTAGCCACCAAGATCACCGGACTCCACGACAAGACGGGCGCTAATTATACAGTAACAGATCTTAATAATGGGTATGTGAATGGTACGATATACTTTGGTACCGGCGATCCGGCAGCAGCAGGCGCAGCCGCTACACAAACAGCCTTTACCACCCTCGCTAATCTGGCGGGAGGTGTGGCAGTTGCCGGCGACCAGCTGGGCGGAAAAACGCTTCCTCCGGGCATATATAAGGCTGCGGCGGGATTCCTTATGACGGAAGGAGATCTCACGCTCGACGGCCGGGGCGACGCAGATGCTGTCTGGGTATTCCAGATGGGGACCACGCTCACCGTGGGCGCCTCGGGAGCCCCTCGAAGCATCAAGCTGATTAACGGCGCCAAGGCCAAGAACATCTTCTGGCAGGTCGGCACCAGAGCATATCTTAACCCCGGGGGGGGCGGTACCCTGGAGGGAACCATAATCGCAGGAACTGCGATCAACTTCTCTACTGCCGGCAGTGTCAATATAGTGACACTGAATGGGAGAGCAATGACCCTGACTGAATCGGTTACCATGGTGAACACCATCATTAACATACCTCTCCCGTAAGGCATGAGGTATCCGGTGTAAAAACACGACAGGAAAAGGGGGCAGGCATTCCGCCTGTCCCCTTTTTGCTGCTCCGTATGTTCTTTACTGCCCCTTTATCCCCACTCACCCATGAGCGACACCATCGGGAGAGAAGAAGAGGGAAGAGAATGCCCGCCGCCAACTTCGGCCATTATCATAGTGGACTCCGGAATATTGACTTCCCTGATATCTCAATGTACAATATCCTTACAGGCATCAATGCTTTTCATCATAAGGAGAAGAACAAAAGATATTGTGAGGATGATAAATACTTTAAAGAGCCTTAAACAGATTGAGATTATGCCCCCCCCAGAACTGATGTAGGAGGATGAACTATGGAGAGCAGAAGAAATGAAGATCTCGAAGACATCGTAAAGGCTGCTGAAAAAGATTTCCCCTGTGACCCCGCGTTGCAACAGATCCATATTGCCAGGAGCATCATATCTATGGAGGCGGAAAAAGCGGGATTGAGTTTTTGCGAGTATATCAGCTCAGAGGCAGATAAGATAAGAAAATATTCTAAAAGCGCATGACTACCACGAATTCTGAGCCTGCCGGGCGGCACCATGGAGGGAACCATCATTGCTGAAGCAGGAGTCACGTTCTCTACTGCCGACAACGTCAATATAGTGACACTTAATGGCAGAGCAATTGGCCTTAACGCTGCGGTCACACTGGTGAACACCGTCATTAATCTGCCTTAAGATGAGGTATCCAGTGTAAAAGCACGACAGGAAAAGGGGGCAGGCATTCCGCCTGTCCCCTTTTTCTGGATTACTCAATGCAGAAAAATTGCCAGATGTATGAGAAGAGCCTGCTCCACGCGCTGCATCTCTTCAGGGGAGATATGGCCTATTCGATGAAGGAGACGTGTCCCGGAGACAGTCCTTATCTGGTTGCACTTTGCCCTGGATTCGACGGAAAGCCCGCTTGTTCCCGGCTTGATGGAAGCCTCAAAAGGGTAGGACTTATCAGCCCTCGAGGTAAGGGGGATCACCGTGATTGTCTCTGCAAACTGGTTGTTCCGATTGTTGGAAACAACGAGTGCCGGGCGTTTTTTCCCTATCTCGCTCCCCTGGACCGCTTCGAGAGAAACCATCCACAACTCCGCTCTTTTCGGATAATCATCTACCATCCCCGGTCCTCCAGCGTAGCGCTCTCCCATTCACCATCGAGCGCGCGGTCTTCTGCGGCGACGGCTCTGTATCCTTCGACAAGCGCGTCGTCCAGTTTCTTCATTCTTTCACGATCCAGCTTCTCACGCAGTGTGTCTGCGATGAACCTGCTGATATGGGGTAGCGTTTTCAGTTCGGCCGCGATATCATCGGGCAGGGTGATGTTCAGGCGTTTCATGTGCATCATCTCCTGTATAAACTATACAGCATATAAATATGTCAATGCGTTTTTAATGAGTGCAGATCCATAAGCGCGTGATTACTGAGAATTTTGAGCCGGCCTGGCGGCTCCATCTTCATTTCTTAAATAAAGAGAAGATCCACAGGACAAACCATATGACAAGAGCAATTCCAAACAGGGTGATAACAATAGTAAAAAAAGTATTTATCGCCCCCTGCCTTGCCTGGGTCGCTTCACTTTCTGCTTCCAGGGTTCTGCGTCTGACCCTCTCCCTGGACTCCCTGGCTTCTTCTGCCCGGCGCGCATCATGGGCATCTTCTTCCCTCTGTTTTCTTTCCCTGCTCTGCTCAGGTGTGTCCAGTGACCTTTGAGCCTTATCTCCTTCTTTCCACCTGTTTATTAACAGCGTACTCCTTGCAAGTTTCTCAACCATTTTCCTCGCTATTTCTTTCACATCGTCCATATTTCAATCCCTCTCCATAAGAATAACAGATATGCATGCCCGGGTCAATGTATATCCATCGTTTTTTACAGGCCTGCGTTTCAAAATTGACAAAAGGAGCGCCGGGGGGGGATTACAGGCAGGCAGCCGTCAACAACGCCAACGCCGCCATTGATTGGGAGCCAAAGATGAAGGTGAGACGGTGGGGCGCCGTGCCCCTGATGATGAGGTGCCCCTCGTGGACGCACCTCAGGTGGTGGGCCATGCAGAGGGTGATTCTGTTGTGAAGCTTATCGCTTCCCCCGTGGGAGCGGAAGATGATGTGATGGGAGTGAAGATTGCGGCGCGAGCGGCAGCCGGGAGCCTGGCACTGGTAATGGTCCCGGGCCAGGGTGCGGTGGTGGAGGTCTCTTTTTTCGGGGTGGTCCCAGGTTGAGAGGAAGGCGTCAAGGAGGGCCTCGATGAAGAGGGCGAGTTCCTCTCCGCCAGGAGCGGCCGCTTCCGTCCTGTTGGCGGCCCAGAGCCTTACCGCATGGTTCCAGAGAGGGACAATGTCTCTTTTGAGAAAGAAGCGGATGAGGGCGCCTCTCTCAGAGAGGTTTGATCCGAAGGTCCCCGCTTTGTGGGTCTCTCCCGAGAGGATTGACAGAATCTCGGGGAGCTCCGGATGCTCCCCGCCCCCGGTGACCTGCCAGACTGTGACTTCCCCTGAAAAGTGTCCCCCCACCTCGTGTGCGAATTTCTGGACTGGCGCATCCAAACCCTTATCCCCACTGCGTTCCGTGGCATTAGAGAGTGCAGGGGAAACCCTTTTAACGGACCTCCCCGTGACGGCCACCTCGAAAGCCTCGGGAGCGATATCCCACTTTTTGTGGACAGCCCTCTTCGCGAAGCGGAGAAACCCCTCGACGGCAGCTATGAGGGTGGCCACCGGGACCTCCTGGGCGTAGTCAAGCCACGCCCCCTGGACGCGGGTCCCCTCATTGAAGACTTTGGCAAGATGCCGCGCCTGCTCTGGGGTGAGCTTTCCCTCCTTGGCGAGGTCGAGCATATCGGGATACTCTTACATGAGAAGGCTACTTTTTGTCAAGACCAACGTGG